>JABXID010000252.1 GCA_013373245.1 Gammaproteobacteria bacterium | reverse complement strand
GGTCAGATGTGGCATGCCAGGGACTAACCCCATCGATAGCAAAATTGCGCCTGCAACAAACATAACTTTTTCAACACCTAATTGCGTTGAAAACTGTTTGCCCATTTCTTGATCGGTATTTTGACGGGTAACAACGATTGCCGTACCAATGGAAAGCAATAGCCCTGGAATTTGCGCCACTAAGCCATCACCTATTGTTAACAAGGTGTAAATTTCAACCGCGTTTGAAAAAGCCAAGTCGTGCTGGATCATACCGATGAACAATCCACCGATAATATTGATAAATAAGATAATAATACCGGCGATGGCATCGCCTTTTACGAATTTAGAAGCACCATCCATCGAACCATAAAAGTCTGATTCTTTACTGATTTCTTCACGGCGCGCCTTGGCTTGCTCTGGTGTAATAAAACCTGCATTCAAATCAGCATCAATCGCCATTTGTTTACCCGGCATAGCATCCAAAGTAAAACGAGCGGTTACTTCTGAAATACGACCAGCACCTTTGGTCACTACCACGAAATTGATGATAACCAGAATCGCAAACACCACTAAACCAACGGCATAGTTACCGCCGATAACCACAGAACCAAAGGCTTCAATTACTTTCCCTGCTGCGTCACCACCTTCATGACCTTCAAGCAACACCACACGCGTACTAGCAACATTCAATGCAAGTCGTAAAACCGTCGCGATCAGCAAAACACTCGGAAACGCGCCAAAATCCAGTGGTTTTAAGGTGTAAACGGTAACGAGAAGAATGACTAATGCGAGCGCTATATTGAATGAAAATAGAATATCCAACATCAAAGGGTGCAGTGGTAAGATAACCATTGCAAGCGCCGCCAATATGAACATTGGAGCACCTAACCCATTGATGTATTTCGTATTTTCTTTATTAAAGAATTGATTGAATTTTGCTGTTAATTCCATCGACACTACCGAGATAACTACCTTTCTACAGGCTTTTCAGCAGGGATCGTGCCAGATCAATTAACAATATTTTGGCGCGATTTTTTGTGAAACTGAAAATGGTGATACTGAAAATTTTGATTATATTCTTTGTAACTTTACGCAAAATTTGATTTACAACAGGGTTTCATATAATGCTTGTAACATAATGAAGCGACTGCTTATTCAAATGAAAAGGATGCAAGATGAACCGAAATACTCTGCTTATAGCCCTGGTGATCTTAGTGGCATACGTTATTTATTCGGTATTGCCGGAACCGATTGCGGTTAACACCACCAAAGTCGGTATAGGCAGCGTACTGCAGGTTATTAACAACTCAAGAGCAGGCTCAGTAAAAGCCTGTCAACGCTCAAAACTTTCAATGTCTATTGGCGGCAGAGTAGATAACCTGCTTGTTAAACAAGGCGATCAGGTAACCAAAGGTCAAGTTCTGTTAACCCTTTGGAATGACGATCAACAGGCTTTATTACAACAAAATCAAGCGTTGTTAGAAGCAGCGGAATTAAGACAGCAAGAGGTTTGTCTGCAGTCTAACTATGCAGCCAACGAAGCTAGACGACAAACCGAATTAGACAAACAAAAACTTACCACCCAACACAGTGTTGATCAGGCAATCACTAATAAGGAATCTAGTGCCATGGCCTGCTCACAAGCCAAGGTTATGGTAAAACAAGCTAAAGCAGCGGTTAATATGCAAGATGCTATCTTACAACAAACCCAATTAGTGGCACCTTTTGACGGTATCATCGCTGAAATAAATGGTGAAATTGGAGAGTATGTTACGCCGTCACCACCCGGAGTGCCAACGCCGCCAGCGGTCGATTTAATCAATACCGAATGTTTATATGTCACCATTCCCATTGATGAAATTGATGCAGCCCATTTAAAGTTGGGCCAACAAGCCAAAATATCGCTGGATGCGATTAGCCATCAAACGTTTGATGCCACTCTTGTCAGAATCTCTCCCTATGTTCAAGAAATGGAAAGACAAGCACGTACCGTTGATGTTGATTTGCAATTGAATGATGTGACAGACGGTGTACAGTTGTTAATTGGCTTTAGTGCTGATGCGTCTATCATTCAGTCTGAAAAAAATGATGTCGTTCGATTACCTACGCAATATTTAAATGACAAAAACCGCCTTTTTGTCGTTCAACCAGATAACACGCTGGCTTTAAGAAGTATTAAGACCGGTTTACAAAACTGGACTTGGACGGAAATCACATCCGGTTTATCTGTTGGCGATAACGTCGTTGTCGGCGCTGATTTCAATTTATTACAACAAGGTGATAGCGTTATTTTAAAAGAAAATAGCAATGATTGAATTACAGCAACTCAACAAACATTACGCGTTAGGCGGACAAGTCGTAAAAGCGCTGGATAACGTTTCTTTAACAATAGTCCAAGGTGAATATTTGTCTGTGATGGGTCCCTCCGGCTCAGGAAAGTCGACGTTGCTTAACGCACTAGGTTTGTTAGACCGGCCGACTTCAGGTCACCTTTTATTAGATGGCGTAGAAACCACACCCCTGAGCGACCAAGGATTAACAAAACTTCGAGCTGATAAAATCGGTTTTGTTTTTCAATCTTACCACCTGATCCCGCGCCTTACCGCAAGAGAAAATATAGAATTGCCAATGATGCTTGCGGGAATAAGTAAAAAACAGCGCTCTGAAAGAGCCAAAGAGCTCGCGCAAAGACTCGGAATTGAACAACGCATTGACCATTTACCCAATCAACTTTCTGGTGGTCAGCGCCAACGTGTCGCTATCGCCCGCTCAATTACCATGAAACCAAGGTTATTATTAGCCGATGAACCTACTGGAAATCTCGACTCCACTTCGGGAACCGACGTTATTCATTTACTCGAAGAGTTAAACGAACAAGGAATAACTTTGGTGGTGGTAACTCATGATAAAAATATCGGCAACAGAGCCAAACGGCAATTGGTGATGGTAGACGGTAAAATTCATGCCGAGAAGTTCAAATAATGAGCCCGCTCGACACCATTCGGTTCGCTTTTGAGACCATAAAAAAACAAAAGTTTAAAACCCTGATGTTATTAATCGCCATCAGCATCGGTGTCATTTCTGTCGTACTTTTAACCGGGCTTGGTGAGGGAGGTCGTCGTTTTGTATTGAGTCAATTTTCGGCACTTGGCAACAACACACTTGTCATGGTTCCAGGCCGCAAGGAGACTGAGGGTGGGTTACCTCCCCTGACGGGCGAGAGCAAAAAGTCCATCAGTGTTGAAGATGCCCGAGCTATCTCGAAACTTTCAAATGTTACCGACGTAGCGCCACTGGTAGCCGGTAACGTCGAAGTGTCAAATAAGTTTACAGACCAAGCTGCCCCAAAAATACGCAATGCTGCTTTAGGCAAGGTCAGCGTATTAGTCGCCGGTACAACGGCGGAAATGCTGCCCATAATGAACATTGAGTTAGTAAAAGGTAAACCTTTTCATCACTCGGCATGGCAAACCGCCCAATTCCAAGTAATACTGGGGATAGACTTGGCGGAACAACTTTTTCAAAACACCAACCCTCTCGGTAAATGGGTACGATTGGCTAACCGACGCTTTCTAGTAACAGGCATTATTGAGTCCAGTGGAACTAATCTCGGCTTAAATTTCAACAAAATGGCAATGATCCCAATTCACGCGGGCATGACCCTATTCAATACTCAGTCCTTGTTACGGGTATTTATTAAATTATCGGCTTTTGCTAATCCTGATATTGCTAAACAAGATGTATTGCAACTCATGACATTACGTCAAGGCAACACAGCGGATGTCACAATTATCAGCCAAGATGCGATCATTGCCAGTTTCAATGACATTATGATGGCCCTCAACTTAGCAATTGCAGGTATTGGTATGATAAGCCTAATCGTTGCAGGGATACTTATTATGAACGTTTCGCTAATCTCGGTTACCCAGCGCACTAAGGAGATTGGGCTATTGCGCGCACTGGGTGCTGAAAAACATCAAATCAAACTATTGTTTATCGCCGAAGCTTGCACTATTGCCTTTTTGGGCGCGAGCTGTGGTATAACTTTAAGCATCATTGCTTTATATGCCATAGGTGAAAAATTTAATTCGGTTTCATTCATACCACCAACTTGGTCATTACTAAGTGCTTATGTTTTAGCAATATGTGCGGCGGTAGTATTTGCTTGGTTACCAGCAAATAAGGCTGCAGCTACCAATATTATTTCAGCACTAACAGGGCGCAGCGATGACAGTGTTTGATTGGTTTCAATTCATCAAAACGAGTATTACAACCAACAAGGCACGAAGTGCCCTCACCTTACTTGGCGTGGCCATTGGCGTTGCGTCGGTTTCATTACTGACTTCAATTGGTCAAGGAGTAAATCACTACATCACCGACAATTTTGCCCAGTTTGGTACCCGCATCGTCGCGGTCAACCCAGGTCGAGACTTAACGCAAAGCCTTGGCGGCATCATCAGCTCTACAAAACCACTAACTCTAGACGATGCTAACGCTTTGTTGAATATTCCAGGAGTTGAAAATATGGTCGCCAATGTGCAAGGGGTCGGCACAATGGAATATCGAAACAAACATCGAGATTCCGATATTTTGGGCACAGGATCTTCTATGGCAGAAATGTTCAACTTTACGGTCGAACAAGGTAGCTTTTTACCCAAAGAAATTGGAACAAGTCGTCCTTTAGTGGTTCTCGGCTCTAAAATGAAACAAGAATTATTTGGCAACAAAAACGCACTTGGTGAATATATTAGAGTTTCCGGCAGCCGTTTTCGTGTGGTCGGAGTGATGGAAAGTAAAGGACAAATGATGGGCATGGATCTGGATGATTTGGTCTATATTCCTGTCGACAGAGCACTGATGTTATTTAACCGCAGTAGCTTGATGGAAATAGATGTTACCTACACGCACGCAACGAGCAGTGAACAAGTGGCGTCACAGATACAATCCATTCTCACACGTCGACATAAAACACAAGACTTTACGATTACCACGCAAGACCAAATGCTAGCAACACTTGATGGCATATTGACGTCACTTACTGCAGGCATCGGGCTTATTGCATCCGTTTCGTTATTAGTTGGCGGCGTAGGTATCTATACCATTATGACAATTGCAGTCGAAGAGCGCACCGGCGAAATAGGGTTACTCAAATCCATAGGTGCATCACGTAAGCAAATCATGAGTTTTTTCATAGGTGAGGCTGCATTGTTTGGTGTAATTGGCGGGCTGATTGGTTTGTGTTTTGCCATAGTGATTATTGCATTAGTATGGGTAACTGCACCTACTTTTCCTCTGTACCCACATCTAGGCTTTATTTTTATTGCATTAACAACTTCGATTTCAGTCGGTATGGCAGCTGGCGTTACTCCCGCTTACCGTGCTGCTCGACTGGCACCTGTTGATGCACTTCGAGCTGAGTGAATGCTTTCATTTCAGTAAACTGCAAACTAACTCTTCCTCACTTTATGTTTCACAATTTTCCTAGAACCAATACAAAATGCGCTGATGTCATAATGTCCCCCTTTGTTCGTATATATTCGCTTGCAATAGTGGTTATAATACACTGATTAACTATCCAAAGTCAGGAATAAGACATGTCGAAAAAAGTTTATTGTATTGCACAGTTCCAGCCGAAAGACGGTAAATTGGATGAGCTGTTTAAGGTCTTACAAAGTTTAGAACCAAACACATTGCGAGAAGACGGCTGCATTCAATACACAGTTACTCGTCATATCACTTCGCCGTTTGCCGAAGGAAAGAGTTTTCCAATTGCTTTCAACGAAATATGGGCGGATATGGCAAGTTTCGAAGCTCACTGCCAACGACAAGAAATCCAACAATTTTTTGAAACATATTGCCAAGCGGAAGACGGGCTCGCGCAAGATTGGAATGTTTGTGTTTACACCGACGAGCCGAACAATTACGACGCACCTAAGTTTCTAGAAAATTAGCTCTTAGTGTCTTCAAGCTCTTTGTATATACCAAATCTATATACGACCATTGCTCATTTCAAAAATCCAAACTAAGCTGAACACTAGCAATGTGAGGTAATATGAAACGAGCGATTTTTTCAGTTTTCTTTTGCTTGTTGTATTTTAAATCTACAGGCCTTTTCGCACAGCAAACAATTAAGTTTGCAGACAGTCCATATCCGCCATATGTTATAGGTGAACCTGAAGGCAAGGCGCCCAAAGGTGGTACTGCAGTAGATTTGGTCAATCAATTATTTAATGAATTACCTGAATACCGCGCAGAGTTTAATTTAATGCCATGGAAACGGGTATTAAGAGATTTGGAACACGGCACGGTAGATGCGGTTACTATGGTGGCTTATACGCCAGAAAGAGCAGACTTTTTAGACTTCAGTGCACCGTTAATTGAATATCAATTAGCGCTCTTTTATAAAAAAGAACGTTTTCCAAATGGTTTAAAATGGCAACAGCTAAGTGATTTAAGTCAATATAAAATTGGCGTTGTCGAGGGCTATTTATCCGACAGTAAAATGCACGAGTTAGCAGACCAAGGTACACCGCTGTCCTTACTGAGGTTATCTGGTACTGAAGAGCAACTGTTTGGCATGCTGCTTCGAGATCGTGTCGACATTATTTGTTTTAAACTAGAATCTGGTACCACGCTGCTGCGTCAAAAAAACTGGTCATCACTCATTGAGCCTGATCCAAAAGTCATATATCGAGGTTCCTACCATTTAGGGTTCTCAAAAGCACAGCAACACGCAATACTGATCAACAAACTAAACGGTATTATTAAAAAGTGGCAGGACAACGGTAAGCTCGAGTCCATTCTGCACCCTCATAGCCCTGAGCATTAAAACATAAATATACCTGCACTAATTCTGATACCACTGGCTGTCATCAATCGACAAATTCCCGCTACGTTTTTGGGTAGCTGAAAAAGCACAGTTGCCGTAGTCGAAAGAACCGTTGGTTAAGGTGTAGCAATGGGTTTGCAGTTTAAAATCTTTCCACTCACTCTGGATGACATAGAACATGCCACTTTCCGAGTTGTTGATTGGAGATTCCGCATGTCGCTTAGACTCCCGAGAATGACGAATTATTTAGTGCCTCAACTCTGGCGGTATCGGTAAGTTCCTAGAAAGAGGTGTAGGTTTTTTGCCTTTGCCGTTATTGTATAAATCAAGTTGATATACGTAAGCTAACACTTGTGCCACGGCGACGAACAACTGTTCTGGGATTTCTTGATTGATGTCTGTGGTGTAATAGATTGAACGAGTTAGCAAAGGAGTTTCTATAATCGTAACTTCTTTTTCTTTCGCTATCTTGCGAATTTGCAACGCAATCATATCTGCGCCTTTTGCCACAACATAAGGCGACTGTGATTTTTCGGTATCGTATTTTATCGCGACTGAATAATGGGTTGGGTTGGTAATAACAACATCCGCGTTTGGTACTTCTTGCATCATGCGACGCTGCGATACTTCGCGCTGAATTTGACGCTGTCGACCTTTAACTTCGGGGTTACCTTCGGTGCTTTTGTATTCATCTTTGATTTCTTGTTTGCTCATTTTGAGCTGTTTATTGTGATTCCATTTTTGAAATGGCACATCCACCAAGGAAATCACTATTGTCGAGCAACATAACCCCATAAATATCCAAGCTAACAGCTCGGTTGCGTCGATGGCGTTATTGGGTAAATCTTCCAAACTTAGATACAAAATGTCGTTCAAAAACACTTTGATCAACATAATGGCAACAAACGCCACCACCGCAACTTTTAAAATAGATTTAATCAGTTCAACCGCTGCTTGCGTGCCAAACATGCGTTTAAATCCTTTTAACGGTGACATTTTATTCAGTTTAGGGGCCATGGCTTCCCAACTAAAATTAATGCCCCCCAGTAAACTGTTGGCAACAAAAGCAGCGACTAAAATAACGGCGAATATCGCGAACATCGGCCACATCACTTCGGATAGCATCTCTCCCATGCTGGTAAACATTTTCGAAGAGTCGTAGGCGTCGTCACGGTCCAATACAAACTGCGAACGCATGGCTTTCAACAAAGCTTCAGCAAGCGAACCGCCAAACATTAACATGGCGGCAGCACTGGCAATTAGAACACCCGTGGTGCCTAATTCTTTAGAACGAGCGATTTGACCTTTTTTTCGGGCGTCTTCTAAACGCTTGGCCGTGGGCTCTTCTGTTTTTTCCTGATCGCTTTCTTCTGCCATTTTATCGTCTCAATAAACGTTAGATGTTGCAGCCTATAACTTTACACATCATATTTAACGAAGCTTCCCAGCTGTTTTCAAAATGAAATACAAAACTTTCCATGGTGATCCACATAACGATTAAACCTGACATCATGGTAAACGGGAAACCAATCGAAAATATGTTCAACTGCGGCGCAGCGCGTGTCATGATGCCAAAACTTAAATTGATTACTAACATAGCGATTAGCGGCGCAATCGACAAAATTAATGCAGCTGAAAACATATAACCACCAAACATCGCCAAGTCATAATAACTGCCCGTCGCCATCCAACCTTCGCCAATTGGCAATAAATGAAAACTCTGAACCACTAACTGCATCATAGCGATATGGCCATCAATCGCCCAGAACAACAGGGTGGATAAAATCAAAAAGAACTGACCGACCGCAGGGACACTCATGCCATTGGTTGGGTCGACCATTGACGCAAAACCAAGACCAGATTGCATAGCAATCGCCTGACCTGCGATGACAAATATTTGTAGAAATATAACCGAAACAAAACCAATAGCAGAGCCGATCATAATTTGCTGAGCGACTCGAAATATCATTTCTAACGAAAATAAATTGGTGAAACCTGAAGGTGGCAACACAGGCATCACCATAATGGTAAACGCCACTGCATAAGCAGTTTTGATTGGGCCTGGGATGGTACGAACACCTATACCTACCATCACCATCATCATGGCTGAAATACGAGTAAACGGCAGTAAAAAGTCGGCTTGGACTTGCATCAGTTGTTGCAGCAATATGTCCATCAGTCGCCTACCCTACAAGTGACGGAATGCGTTGAATTAAATCTATAGTGAAATCCATGATAATGCCAACTATCCAGTGACCGGCGATAATAAGTGCAAGTATGGTGATGATCAAACGCGGCAAAAAACTTAAAGTTTGTTCGTTAATCGAGGTTGCGGCTTGGAATACGGCAACAATCAAACCAACGATTAACCCCGGCACAACGATAACCGAAACCAACAAAATGATGATCCACAAGGCTTCACGCAAAATTCCTACAAAAACTTCAGGACTCATTCTTTATCTCCTCAAGTTCTCGCTAAGTGCCTAAACCAAAACTTTTGGCTAAGGTACCCATCACCAAGGTCCAACCGTCTACCAATACAAACATCATCAATTTAAACGGCAACGAGACAATCATTGGTGATAACATCATCATACCCATCGCCATCAATACAGACGCCACGACAAGGTCAATGATCAAAAAAGGAATGAAAAACATAAAGCCGATTTGCAGTGCAGTTTTTAGCTCAGAGGTGACAAACGACGGTATGATCACCGACATAGGCAAATCTTCTGGGCCATTCACTTGCGTATAACCAGCTATTTCAGCAAAGGTTTGTAAGTCTGAAATTCGAGTTTGCGATAACATAAACTCCCGCATCGGGATTTTGGCAATATCGTAGGCCTGAATTGAGGTGATTTCTTCGTTCAAATACGGCTGAACTGCATTAATGTTTATTTCTTCAAACACCGGCGCCATGATGAAAAACGTTAAAAATAACGTAATACCTATTAGCAACTGATTATTTGGCGTTTGTTGTAAACCAAGCGCTTGACGCAAAATCGCTAATACTACGATGATACGAGTAAATGATGTCATCAACATAACAATGGCGGGAATAAAGCTCAGTGCTGTCATCATCGCCAACACTTGTAACGTGATGCTGTATTCTTTCGAACCGTCAGGGTTGTCAGTGACAGTCACCGCGGAAATTGTGCCTGACTCTGCCATAACCTCGGGCGAGATAAATGCCATTACAAGCAATAAAGACGTTAACAACCACTTCATATTACACTGAGTCCTTGTTGTTTTTGCTGATGTTTGATTGTTCCGGTTGCGGCGGCGTATATCCAAACAGTTTATTTATTTTATTAATCAATTGATTATCTGCCAATGAAGTTTTTGGCGATTCTAATTTTTCTGGCAACTGAAACAGGTGATTAACACTTTGCGTGGTTACACCGATAGCGTGTTGTTGCCCTTGAATTTCAATCACTACGATGCGCTCTCTTCCACCTAAAGATGAGCTAGCGACCATTTTGATTTGGTTTGAACTAGCGGGCGCTAAGTTAAAACGTTTAGCAACCCAAGCAATCGCAAAAATCACTGCAACTACAAAAAGCAATGCCAAAATCATGGTCATTAATCCTTCCGGATTCGACGCGGTGAATGGTTGATTTTTATTAGGCTCTGAAACGCAAAACGCATCACAGCTGACAAGCAGCAGTGATGCGAGAACAAAAGAAGGTTTTTTAACGAAGTTTTTTAATACGTTCAATTTGACTGATCACATCGGTTAAGCGAATACCAAACTTATCATTAACCACCACCACTTCGCCATGGGCAATTAACGTTCCGTTGATCAAAACGTCTAAAGGCTCACCGGCGACGCGGTCTAATTCAACAACTGAACCTTGGTTCAATTGCAATAAATTACGAATACTGATTTTACTGCGGCCAACTTCCATCGAAATATTAACTGGAATATCTAAAATCGTTTCAAGTTTACGTTCTTCCGCTTCATTTAAGTCGGAACTTGTTTCGGTTAATTCGTCTAACTCAGCAGCAACAAATCCATCGCCGTCGCCACCATCACCATTATCGGCATCTCCAGACTCTGCAAGGGCTGCTGCCCATTCGTCCATAGTATCTTGGTCATCACTCATGGCTTTACCCTCTATAACTCTAAGTCGTCTTCAAGCGCTAACAATTCTGAATCATCATCTAAACGACGACCACCTCGGGTCAATACGTTCATCTCAGATTTAGCGGACTCTGGACGTTTAATCTTTTCTGAAATTTGAATTGCGACATTATCACGACAGCGGCCTAACTTGGCACGGTAAGTCGGTAAGTCTTCAATGTAAACGGTAATATTTTCCGGCATTTCGATTGGAATTATATCGCCGTCTTTTAACTGCATTACCTCGTGAAGCGGTAACTCCATTTCTAACAGTTGCGTGCTTAAATCGACGTAAACATCCATGATTTCATCACGTAATGCTTTAGACCAACGGTAATCGGTATCTTCGCGGTCAGATTGCACACCAGCATCTAATAGCTCACGAATTGGCTCTAACATGGAATATGGTAATGCGACGTGGAAATCACCGCCACCGCCATCCAATTCGATATGGAACGAGCTAATAACAATAACTTCGGTCGGCGACACAATATTCGCCATCGCTGGGTTTACTTCCGAATCGAGGTATTCAAACGAAACGTCCATCACTGGCGACCAAGCTTCTTT
>JABXID010000059.1 GCA_013373245.1 Gammaproteobacteria bacterium | reverse complement strand
TAAAGTGACAACAATCGAATAACAAATTACGAAAAGTTTCAGGCAAAAAGTCAATTAACGCTTGCGCACAAAGCGTTACAGTGTTTAAAATTAAAGTGCATATAAATATGAATAACTATTTAAAAAAATGAACTTATTATTCAACAACACAGTAATTTTACTACTCAACCTGCTGCTTTTATTGAAGCGCGGGTCTTTTTTGGTTGATTGAATAAATACAAAGAATCAATAAAACCCCGCAACAACGCGGGGTTTTTTTTACCTTGCTTGTGCGGATGAATCACAGGAAACAGGAACATGACAAGTACAAAAAATGACAAAGTTATCGTCTTTGATACCACATTGAGAGACGGCGAGCAGGCATTACGCGCCAGTTTAAGCAAACGAGAAAAATTGCAAATCGCTCATGCATTAGCCAAATTAGGTGTCGATGTAATGGAAGTGGGATTTCCAGTCTCTTCGCCAGGTGACTTTGATGCGGTGAAAAGTATCGCAGAACAAGTCAAAGGACCTACCATCTGCGGCTTAGCACGGGCAGTTGAAAAAGATATTGTCGCCTGTGGCGAAGCCTTAGCCCCTGCAGAAAAACGTCGTATTCATACCTTCATTGCTACCTCTCCGATTCATCTAGAACACAAGCTACAAAAAACCTTAGAACAAGCTGGCGACATGGCCGTAAAAGCGATTAAATTAGCCAAAACTTACACTGACGATGTTGAGTTTTCTTGTGAAGACGCAGGCCGCACACCGGTTGCTGATTTAGCGTATATCATTGAGCGTGCAATCGATGCCGGTGCCACAACCATCAATATTCCAGACACAGTCGGTTACACTGAACCGACCGAATTTGCCAAGATCATCGAAGGTATTTTTGAGCAAACGCCTAACATAGATAAAGCCGTTATTTCAGTGCATTGTCACAACGACTTAGGTTTGGCGGTTGCCAATAGTGTGGCAGCGGTGCAGGCTGGTGCTCGTCAAATCGAATGTACTGTTAATGGTATTGGTGAGCGCGCCGGTAACTGTGCGTTAGAAGAAATTGCGATGATTTTAAAAACGCGCGAAGAGCGTTTTAACGTCAGCACCAATATTAACCACGAAGAAATCTATCGTACTTCAAAATTGGTGAGCCAACTTTGCAACATGCCAGTGCAACAAAACAAAGCAATTGTAGGCGCAAATGCCTTTGCTCACTCGTCTGGTATTCACCAAGACGGAGTATTAAAAGCGCAAAACACCTATGAGATCATGAAACCTGAACACATCGGCATGCAAAGCAATGAGTTGAACATGACGTCGCGCTCGGGTCGCCATGTCATTCAGCATCGCATGAGTGAAATGGGGTATACCGATAAAGATTACGACTTAGATGAAGTATACGCAGCGTTTTTAGCCTTGGCCGACAAAAAAGGGCAAGTGCATGACTACGACTTAGAAGCCATTGTCTTTAACCAGCAGTTAGAACAAGAATCCGACTATTATCAGTTGAGTTCATTACAAGGTTTATCAAGCAACTTACCTGTGAATACTGCCACTGTCGGTATCACCATAGGTGGTGACAATGTAGTTTACAAATCAGACACCGGTAATGGCCCAATCGAAGCATCTTATAAAGCGCTTAAACAATTAACGGGTGTTGAGTTAAACATTATCGACTTTAAGTTGGATTCTAAGGGTGAAGGTGCGGATGCCATCGGCCAAGTGGATATGATTGCTCAATACAATGGGCGAAATTTCCACGGCACAGGTTTAGCGACGGATATCATTCATGCAGGCGTGAAAGCTTACATTCACGTGTTGAATTTAATACGCCGAGCGCAACAAGTAGAAGACATAAAAGAAAAACACCAAGGCATATAAGCCAACCGCTTGTTTTTAGTATTACCCTTATTAAAAAGCAGCGTTTTAAATACATATAAATACATTTTTCTTGATAATACGATCAGGAAATAACGTTAGGAAACATGAAAACAATGACACAAGAGTACAAAATAGCCGTATTACCTGGCGATGGTATCGGCCCAGAAGTAATGGCTGGCGCATTAAAAGTATTAGAAGTCGCGCAAGCCAAATTTGGTTTTACCTTAAACTTTACTCACGCCGATGTAGGCGGTATTGCCATCGACAACCACGGTAGCCCACTGCCAGCCAGTACTCTTGAACTTTGTGACAATTCAGACGCGATTTTATTCGGCTCAGTTGGTGGACCAAAATGGGAAAACTTACCACCAAATGATCAACCAGAGCGTGGTGCATTATTGCCATTGCGTAAACATTTTTCTTTATTTTGCAATATGCGCCCAGCGGCATTAGTGCCATCGCTAGCGCCAATGTCTCCATTACGTGCCGACATTAGTGAAAAAGGGTTTGACGTATTGGTTATGCGTGAATTAACCGGCGGTATTTATTTTGGTGAAAAAGGCCGTGAAGGGGACAACGCGTTTGATACTCAACGTTATTCAAAAGCCGAAATACAACGCATTGCAAAATTAGGTTTTGAAGCAGCGCGTAAACGTAAAGGCAAAGTAACATCCGTTGATAAAGCTAACGTATTACAAACCTCAATTTTATGGCGTGAAACCGTTAATGAAATGGCAAAAGATTATCCAGATGTTGAGCTAGAACACATCTACATTGATAACGCGACCATGCAATTAATCAAAGATCCAAACCAATTCGACGTATTACTATGCGACAACTTATTTGGCGATATTCTTTCAGATGAATGTGCCATGATCACAGGCTCCATGGGTTTATTGCCATCGGCTAGCTTAAACGAACAGGGGTTTGGTATGTACGAACCAGCGGGTGGTTCAGCACCAGATATCGCAGGTAAAGGTATCGCCAACCCAATCGCACAAATTTTAAGTGCCGCCCTTATGCTTCGTTATTCTTTAAATCAAAACGAAGCGGCGGATGCCATCGATTTGGCAGTTAAAACCGTTATCGACCAAGGTATTGTCACAGGTGACATCGCTCAAGGCGGTAAAACCTACTCAACTGAACAAGTAGCGCAAGCGATAGCAGACGCTATCTAAGTTAAAGGAATTTTATAATGGCCACGACCAAGACATTATATGAAAAAATCTGGGATGCGCATTTCATCTCAACGTTAAATGGCGACACTGACTTAATTTATATCGATCGTCATTTAGTGCACGAAGTTACCTCACCGCAAGCATTTGCTGGTTTGAGAGAGAAAAACCGTCCTGTACGTCGTTTAGACAAAACATTCGCAACAATGGATCACAACGTTTCGACCCAAGTTCGTTCGTTTGATGCAGCCGGTGAAACATCACGTAAGCAATTAGAAGCATTATCGAAAAACTGTAAAGAGTTCGGTGTGACCTTGTTTGACTTAAACCATGAAAACCAAGGTATCGTTCACGTAATCGGCCCAGAATTAGGTATTACATTACCGGGTCACACTATTGTTTGTGGTGACTCACATACCGCAACTCATGGCGCATTTGGTGCATTAGCGTTTGGTATAGGTACGTCTGAAGTTGAACACGTTCTAGCGACTCAAACGTTGCAACAGAAAAAAGCCAAATCACTAAAAATTGAAGTGAATGGTCCTTTACGTGCTGACATCACCGCAAAAGATATCGTTTTAGCCATTATTGAAGAATTAGGAACGGCTGGTGGCACCGGTTACGTGGCAGAGTTCTGTGGCCAAGCCATTGAAGAGTTATCAATGGAAGGGCGCATGACCTTATGTAACATGGCCATTGAGTTTGGTGCCAAAGCCGGATTAGTCGCACCAGATCAAACCACCTTTGATTACGTTGAAGGTAAAGACTACTCACCTAAAGGTGCAGACTTTGACGCCGCAGTTGAATATTGGCAGTCGTTACGTACTGACGAAGGCGCTGAATTTGACCACACTATCGTATTACACAGTGATAACATCATTCCAAAAGTGACTTGGGGCACAAGCCCTGAACAAGTGGTAAGTATTGACGCGATTGTGCCAAATCCAGACAAAGAAGCTGATTTAGTAAAAGCCGACGCTATCCGTCGTGCCATTGCTTATATGGGCTTGGAAGCAGAGCAAAAAATTACCGACATCAAACTGAACACAGTATTTATCGGCTCTTGCACTAACTCGCGTATTGAAGACATGCGCGCTGCCGCAGAAATTTCCAAAGGCAATAAAGTCGCTGATGGTGTTCGTGCGTTAGTGGTACCAGGTTCGGTTCGTGTTAAAAAACAAGCGGAACAAGAAGGGTTAGATAAGATCTTTAAAGACGCAGGTTTCGAATGGCGTGAACCAGGCTGCTCTATGTGTTTGGCCATGAACGACGACCGTTTAGAAGCGGGTGATCGCTGTGCATCAACGTCAAACCGTAACTTCGAAGGACGCCAAGGCCGCGGTGGACGCACTCACTTAGTCAGTCCTGCTATGGCGGCAGCGGCTGCAATTCACGGTCACTTTGTTGATATTCGTAGTTTATAAGGAGAACAAACATGTCTGATTCAAATATATTTCACCAAGGTTTAGTTTGTCCTTTAGATAAAAACAACGTCGATACCGACCAAATCATTCCGAAACAGTTTTTAACGTCGGTTGAGCGCAGCGGGTTTGACGCGGCATTGTTTTACGATTGGCGTTATTTGGATAACGGCGAACCTAATCCAGAGTTTGTGCTTAACTTCCCACAATACCAAGGAGCCAGTGTGTTATTAACCCGCGAAAACTTTGGTTGTGGTTCGTCACGTGAACACGCGCCATGGGCGCTTAAGCAATACGGATTTGAAGTCGTTATTGCGCCAAGCTTTGCGGATATTTTTTACAACAACTGCATCAACAATCAAATTGTGCCGGCAAAAGTATCTGAGCAATTAATTGACCAGTTATTCAACTTATGCCAATCGGTTGTTCAAATTCAGTTGAGTGTCGATTTAAAAAACCAACAGTTGTTGGTTGAAGGCCAAGAACCGATCCACTTCGACATCGCACCTGATGTAAGAGATAGATTGTTAAAAAATCTCGACTTCATCGGTGTCACCGAGGAGTTTAACGAGCAAATTACTGCGTTCGAAGCCAACTTAGAAAACCAGCGCCCGTGGCAATAAGCTAACTCTTAGCGATGTTACGCATAATCAATGCGTAACATCTATTTCGTTACTCCAAGTGCCTACAGTTGGCGTTCCATACTGCATTGTTTATCCTTTCCTAATCCGACGTCTAAATTAGACGAAGTTAGCAACTAGTCTATATAATCATTTAGTTTTTATAGTTTTAGAGAACGTTATGAATAAAACCAACCTTGGCTTTGCATTTAACATCATTGCACTTTTTCTATTTGTGCCCGGTATCATTCTTCCAATGTTTTCGATGGCCACCAACATGACAGCTGAGATTGGTACATCAGCGCTAAGTACAAATATTATTAACAAAGAATTATCGCTATTGGGCACAGTGCGAGAGCTTTGGCAAGACGAACGTATATTAGTTGCAATTCTTATCTTTGCTTTTTCTATCGCGATACCAGTGTTCAAAACCCTACTGTTAACTTGGGGTTTTATTAAACGAAACACAGATACCGAACGCAAGATTGTTGAATTTGTCGCTAAGATTGGCAAATGGTCAATGGCGGATGTCTTTGTTGTCGCGGTCTTTTTAGCGGTGTTATCAACCAATCATTCTGAAACCGCATCAAACGAATCATTTTCAATAATAGGCATTCAAATTGATTTTTTGATCAGCAGCGAAACCTTGTCCTCTGCAGGCCTTGGCTTTTACTTTTTCACAGCCTATTGCTTAACATCGTTATTGGGCACCCAGTTGAGTCAAAATGGTTTACAACAGGTAAATTCAACACCCGCAGCATAATAATTACTGAATCAGTAAACTAGCGTATGTCACATCCTATTACATATTGTGACTCGCCAAGATGCCGATTACATTGCAAAATCTCACAAACCTTTGTCTTTTTTTAGGATAGAAATGAAAAATAAATTAATAACCACTTTAGTCACAACTCTCCTACTTACCGGATGTGTTATTGGCAACCAAATGGCGAGTTACGGCAATGATGCCATCGTCACGCTTGGTAACGTTGGTGTCAAAAGCGGACAGCAAGGTGGCCATATATCTAGCGTCAATGGCAACGTTGAGGTGGGCAATAACAGTGTTGTGAAATCTGCGGAAACAGTAAATGGTAATGTAAAGATTGGTAGTAATAGCCAAACTAGCTCTTTAAGCACAGTAAATGGTAACGTAGAAATAGGCGAAAACACGGTTGTTGATGGAGATGCTTCTACCGTAAATGGCGCTATCATTTTAGAAAAGGGTGCGCAGGTAAAACACAATATTAAGCTCACCAATGGCGATGTTATTTTAAAAGATAATGCCAAAGTTTTAGGCAACATTGTGTTTGAACACACCAATTACTCCGGCTTTTTAAGCAGTCGCAGTGAACGCACATTAGAGATTGCTGGCAGTGCAATGGTTAGAGGCAAGATTATTTTGTATACGCCAGTTACATTGCGATTACCTAAGAATTTCGATCGCAGTAAAATTGATGATCGCAGTGCCCGGGCAAAGTAAATTTTACGAGTCTTAATTAATAACGTGGTCAAAACAAATTGACCACGCTGTATAAAGAACCATTAACTCTCACAGAGAAATTAGTTACTATCCAACTCAAATCACTTTCAGGTAAAACAAACCATGTCAGAATTCAAACTTATCGATCCGGTCGATGCTTTCGAAAAAATCAAATCAGGTAACGTTGTAGTTGCCGATATTCGTGATCCTCAATCATTTAAAGCAGGGCACGTTGAAGGCGCATTTATGCTGAATAACAGCACCATGACTGAGTTTTCAGGTATTACTGAGTTCGACACTCCGGTATTAGTATTTTGTTATCATGGACACAGCAGCCAAGGCGCAGCGCAATATTTGGCTAATCAAGGCTATGAAGAGGTGTACTCGGTTAATGGTGGTTTTGAAATGTGGAAACAAAACTTCCCATTTGTTAGTGAATAATACGCTTCGTATATGATCGTAATTGGCGAAATACAAAATCCACGCGCTTGCCAAGCGTTTTCAGACTATTTGTTACTACAAAAGATTGAACACAAGGTTGTGGTTGATCAAAGCTCTCAACGGTTACAAATCCTAGTAAATCCAGAGCAACAAGTAAAAGCGTCTGAATTGTTTGAAGAGTTTGTCAATAACCCAAATCAAGACAAATACCTGCAAGCTTCCTGGCAAACCGGCGCTGTACTCAAAGGTGGTAAGTCGAATTTGGGCTTGATGGCTATTTGGCAAAGTGGTGGTACGTTGACCAAATTGATCACTCTGGTGTGTTTATTAATTTTTGCCGCATCGTATTTTGGCTTTTTCCGTTCAATATTCCAGCAACTGAGTTTTCAGTGGAGCGTGAGCGAGTTTTATCGCATTCTCACGCCCGCTTTTATGCATTTAAGTTTAATGCATTTGGTGTTTAACCTTTGCTGGTGGTGGTATTTAGGCGGTAAAGTGGAAAAACATCTTGGTTCCAACCAGTTGCTGCAAATTTTGCTATTTACCGCACTGATTTCAAACGTCAGTCAAGCGATATTGGCTAACACTAATTTCGCAGGTTTATCCGGCGTTACATACGGTTTAGCCGGCTTTGTTTGGATGATCGGTAGACGTACTCAATCTAACGACTTATTTTTGCCCAACAATATATTTATATTTTTGGTGGGCTGGATGATTTTGGGATTTGCTGAAGTGTTACCAATCAATATGGCTAACTGGGCACACTTAGCGGGTTTATTGACTGGAATTGGTATCGCGCTGCTAGCGACTAAAAAAGACAACAATAAAAAAGCGACTGATTAAGTCGCTTTTTTGTTAATTAATGTCCCGTCCTGAAATGTGTTTACACATTTGGGACTTATTATGACAAGTACAGATAAACAGAGAGTTAAACGAACACAAAAAGATTACACGCTAGGCTTTAAATTGGCCGTAGTTGAGCAGGTAGAAAAAGGCGACTTTAC
>JABXID010000273.1 GCA_013373245.1 Gammaproteobacteria bacterium | reverse complement strand
CCAAACGAGTCAGAGAAAAGATACTGGCTAAACTATAAAACCGTGGCCAATTTAACTTGACCACTACACTTTTCAGATTAACACCTGTAAAGAGTTACTTTTGCTATTCAACGTCTACTTCCGCATCAGCCGTATTACCGTGGAAAGGAGATGTATCTAAGTCGTCACCGTCGTTATAGGCTTCAAAGTTTTCCGCCCAGATTAACGTATCTGCTGTATCGTCATCTGAATAAACTTTAATGTTGTCAACGTAGAATTTACAGCTTGGCATGTTGGCACTTGTATCACCTAGTTTAAATGCAAATGTGCTAGCACCAGTGACAATATCTGCTAATGATTCACTGTATGAGTTCCAAGGTGCCGCCACTTGAGTTCCATCTATAGAAACACTGATAAGTGGACCTGTATCTGCAGTAGCGTTTGTCGCATCCCATGTTAATTCAACGTGAGTCCAAGCGTCAGCTGTAAATGTTGCTGTAGACGTTGGAATATCAACAGTTTTTTGACCATCTATGTTTTTGTTACGGATAGCGTAATCGGTATCATAATCCGAGCCTGCAATACGCAGGTCAACAAGTGCATTGTATGTGCTTGTGCTTGAGTTATAGATAGAAATATAAGCATCTTTTACCGAAGAACCAACGGTACACGAAGCTGCGTCCGACTTTTTAAATGAAGCTGTCAACTTACCTTTAGCAATAAGCTTAGTTGGATCAGCGCTTGATAACTTGTAACGTAATTCGCCAGCATCGTCGTCTAGTTCGTCCATGATTAAGGCTACTTTATTGCCTGCAGTTCCTGGTACAACGTCGCCATCTGCAATGTTACCGTTGCCATTACCACCATTACCACCATTACCACCATTGCCACCGTTATCTGAACCATTCAGGTTGTTATAATCAACAACAACTGCTTCAAATGTACGAGAGCCAAAAGGTGAGTCAGCGTTGGCGTCCGTTAGATCATCACCTGCTGTGAAACCTTCAAAGTCTTGTTCGATAACAGCTGTAGTGCCAGCCACGTCAGAATATATGCTCAAGTTATCAACATAAACTGCGTCGTCAGAAGTGCTGCTGTTAGAAGAAAGTCTAACGGTCATAGACTCTACGGCTGCGCCTGGAGTTGGCATTTCTGAATCGAATGGACCGTAGTTAGTACCGTCAATCGTTACAGTGTAAGTGCCACGCTCTGTTGTACTAGACGTGTCCCAAGTCATGACGATGTCAATCCACTCACCCGGTGTAAAATCAGGTGCGTCGATTGCATCTTCATCGATTGAACTAGTTTCTTTTGCAGCTTTGCTTGGTGTTTCACCTGCTTTATAGGTGTTTTTACGTAGCCCAAAAGCACCTTCATTTAAGCTTAATTCGCCGATAACTGTCGAAGTTGAACCTTCCGCGTCGTATAAAGAGATGTAGGCAGTTTCAGTTTCTAATTCACCGTACAAGATTGATAAAGAAAGTTTACCGGTTGTTAGACCGCTATCGAACTTATAATAAAGTTCGCCAGTGTCACCGTCGTCAGAGTCAGAGATCTTAGCAACATTGTTTTCTAAGCTACCGCCTTTGATTGTAATAGTGATTGTAGCCGGAGAACCATCAGCAGCTTCAACAAATAAAGAATCAGTTAGGTCAGAGCCCACTAAGTCCGCCACGGTTTGGTTTGATGTATCGAGTGTATACGTCCAAACACCGGCTGCTGTAATTGAGAATGTACCGTAGGTTGCTTGTTCATCTGTTAAAGGTGTGAATTCATCGTCACCGTCCGTATCAGTTACAGTTGCTGTACCTGTCACTGGAGCTGTCGCATCATGCGTAATTTCACCTGATAAGTCACCGGCAACTGTTGCCGTATCGTTTGCTACTTCTACAGCACTAGAATTAACGGTTTCAGAGAAGTCATCGTTATCAGTATACGATGCACTTACAGATACTTCTTTACCTGTATGGTCGTTGGTTAGAGTAAAGGTGCTTGAAGTTTCACCTGAAACGGCAGAACCATCTACCATCCAAGTATATGTGATGGCACCGTCAACACCGTTAGCGTCAGAGACAGTCGCTGTCAAAGTTTCACCCGATTCTGCGGTACCAGAGATTGTAATTTGACCTAGTGAGTTTTCTTTTGAGTCATCATCGCTGCTGTCACAGCCTGTGATAGCCAAAGCGATTGCAGTCATTGCAAAAAACTTTTTCATATTCATGCTTCCTGTTGTTTATTTATTATTTTGACAATCTTTAAATTGGTCTAATTAATCTTAAAACGATCAATGTCAACCTAGTATCAAATTGGAATACCAGATTGTCAACCAATAAGTCAAAAATAGTTTGGTGTTTTTTATTCATTTTGGTATTACCAAAATAGCACTTATTTAGTTAAGTGTTATTTTGGTAGTGATATGAAGGAGTTATGGTAGTTCGATAGCGTCAAATGTAGCGCGAGCTAAGTCACGCCATTTGTATTTATATTTTTTATCGGTCAATAAAAAGGCAACAAAGGTTAATTGCCCATCAACAGGGAGGGCGTAAGTAATGTTGTATGAGTATTTTCCAATCCCTTTTTCTTCATACTCGAAAATACCGACACGAGTGCCAAATTGGCTATTTAGTTTGTCTTTTTTCCAATCCACTTTCGGGTTCGATGCTCTAAGCATTTGTGAAATGGCTTTACGAATTTTTTTCATACTCAATTTGTCAGCGGGGGTATTAAATTGAGTAATGGTAAAAGTCGCGGATTGATCGCTGTTGCTAAAGGCAGCATATGGCATGATTTTTTGGCCACCGAAACGTTTTTCCATCACTTTAGGCGTTAACAGCTGCATTTCTGTTGGGATGTTAAGTAACAGTTTGTCGTCCAATAAACTGTATTTGGCCGTGTCAGCAATGGTTAAATTGCTGATGAATATCAAGAGTAGAGTAAGATATTTCATAGTGTTCCCCATTAATTAAAATTCGTATTGTTCATGCGCGTTATCAATTTTATAGAAGGTGGCTTGTACGTAATCATGTAAATCGCCACTGTTGTTTTGGTTATAAACTCCCGCCTTAAAATACATGTATTGTCCGCCTTCATCGTATCGACTGTTCGACATATCCACGACCTGTGTATATGTTTGATTGTCATTTTTAGTGACTGTTACGGTTAGTTGGTTGCCAACAACTTTTATTTGATAGCTGAATTTCTCATTTAGTGGAATGCCATCACTTGGGTTGGATGCGTTGTTGCTGCGAGAGCCGATGAGTTCGTAATAAGTGTCATCACCTTCAAGGAGCTCGTGTGCGATATAGATACTGCCGTTAGAGTTATTTGGCAGCTTGCGATAATACAGTCTAACCGGCTCGTCATCATTGGCATGTATTTGACCGATGATCACTCGTCCAACTTGATAGTCTTCACCGGTTGTCGTAACACTGTTTACCGCTACTTCGACATCTAAAATTCCGTCTATGCCACCGGCCTTGGATAAGTCAGCACTGGGCGCTGAGGAAAATACCCAATTGTTTTTATTAACGCCTTGGGTTTTGTGATTGGAGTTACCGCGGCGCAACATTTCTCTTAGTTCACTGCGCACATATTTGGTGTTGGTAGAAGTTTTATAACCTTTTACAGAACTAGTAAACACTAACCCGCTGTCGGCGCTGGGATAGAAAAACCTAGGATCGAAGTAACCATCGGCAAGTGCGGTTTCTTTTATACTATCGGATTTACCGTTATTGTCTTCGTCGGTTTGCACACTCAAATACCAGTCAATAAGTTCAATGTTGTGTGCGGCTTCTTGATTACATCCAAACGCTTCAAATTCAATAATCCCGCTGGCTTGATTGTTTTCATCGCCGTTTAGTTGCAGTTTTATATAACTTCCGGTTTGTGCAGAGTTAGAAAGGTTAATTCGATCAGCAATAATGTAATTAGCGGTGCTAGTTATATTTGTAGCTAAGCTATGCCATTCGTTATCGTCAAAAGACGTGCTGATGTCAAAGTTGTGGGCTACCGTATTGTCTAACCAACTGATGACAAACTCTTTAATAAGCGATTTCTGTTCTAGCTTGAAGGTAATAAACGTTTGACTCGCGTTAGGCTGCCACGCGGAGCTAACCGTTTTAACGCCATCGGTCATATAAGCAATTTCCGAGGGGGAGGCCGATTGTTCTGGTATGGTGACTTCTGCAATTGGTAAGTCATAGGTAGCGCTGCAAGTAATTTCTGAATAATCGATGACCTCAGCAGGTGTTGTATTGTCATCCTCATTTTTGGTGGTTTCTTCGTTTGAACCATCGATAGAACAATTGGCTAGTAACAGTGTTAAAAGTAGTATGATAAAACGCGACATTTTTGTTTAACCCCAAGTGATATTGAAAACCAACTAGCAATACATTTATACAGTTATCGGTTAATAATACTTTGTAATTTAATGACTGATGTTAGTGTTTATAGTTGTAATTATGCACACAGTTTTACACCAATTTAGGTTGTTTGGTCAACCAAATTGTCATGCATTGAATTTGAGGTAATAAAAAAGCCAATCAAATTGATTGGCTTTTTTATAGGCTGTTGGGTGCTGTTATTGACTGAGAAGATGATTCAAAGAGTATAAACCTCGAGTTTCATTACTTTTACGTTTGATTTCTTCTAACGCTTTGGCTTCGCTTGCATCGAATAACGCATTGATTAGACGGTTAAAGTGAGAGTGCATTGCTAGTCGAGCTGCTTGTGCGTCTTTACTCTTTAACGCATCAAATATTTTTCTATGTTCCATCATTCGCTTTTGCGGGCTGGAATGACAAACGCTTGCATAGGCCTCTTTAATATTGTGTTTGTGTTCGCGTAAGTGCCAAAAGTTTTGTACTGCATAAAGCACAGCATTATTTCTAGTTGCAGACGAAATGATATTATGAAACTCGCGGTCTGCCTCTTCGGCATTACTGCCTTGTTCCATCGCTTGTAAACACAACTCAAGCTTTTCGAGTTCGTCGTCGGTAATTGTTGTCGCGGCTAGGGCTGCAGCTTCGCCTTCGACTAATGCTCGCGCTTGAGTTAATTCAAAAGCACTTACCTCAATTTGATTAAGGGTTTCTTCTGGTGGCTCTATAACATAGACACCTGAGCTTGTTTTAACTTCCACTCGGCCTCTAACTTCTAGTGCAATGATAGCCTCACGCACCGTCGGACGACTGACGCCAAATTGTTCAGCCAATACGCGTTCAGGCGGTAATCTGCTACCTGGTGGATATTGACCAGAGTCTATCAATGACTCAATTTTTTCTACTATGTCCCAAAATAATCGGCGGTTTTGCATTGTCTTCTCTTTGTTACTTCGCGCTCTAGTTGGTTTTTAACCAATAATTATGTCGTTAATTGTAACTTTATAACAGGTTTATTTGAATATGCAAATTGGTTATTTATTGTGTTTGCTTTGGTCATGCAATTTATTTTATATTTGGTTAACCAAATTGGTTGACAATATTTATTTTTGTGTTTGAATGAACCCATAAGTCAAATAAAAAAACTGAGAATAAAAGTGAAAGCAAAAAATAATAAACTTAACAGGGTAAGTGCTTTGCTTCGTCAAGGCATTGACTATCGAAAAGCGATTTTAGGATCTACTGCATTATTATCTTTGTTTACTGCGCCAATGGTTGCGCAGGAAAGCCAGCAACAGGAATCTGCGGAAAAAGACGTTGAAGTTATTCAAGTAAAAGGGTTGCGTGGCACAATGACCCGCTCTTTGAATGAAAAGAAAAACAGCGTTGCAATTGTTGATGCGGTCGCAGCAGCAGATTTCGGTGAGTTACCTGGCCTTTCTCTTTCTGACATTATTGAAAATATTTCTGGCGCCGCAGGTCATAGACTTAAAGGTAGCCAAAATGAAATCTCGATTCGTGGTCTAGGTTCATACTGGGGATACGCCACATATAACAACCGTACAATTACGAACGCCGGTCCAGGCCGCGCGGTTAACTTTAAAAAATTCCCTTCTGAATTAGTTGATAAAGTTGTTATCTACAAATCACAACAAGCTGATTTGGTAGAAGGGGGGACTTCTGGCACCATCGACGTAAACTCACTACGAGCAGTTGATTACGGTGATTCTGAAACTACTGTTCAAGCTGCAGGTATCTACAATTCATATTACTCTGAAGTAGACGGTGACTCTTCACCGTTTGGCGGCAAGCTCTCTGCATCAACGGTCCAGCAATGGGAAGTTGATGGTTTGGGAGAGATGGGTTTTACAGCAGGTATTACTCATAAAGATACTGCAAACCCAGAAGAAAATTATGGCGGCAGTTCACAAATGGGCGTCTGCGCAATGCGTGATGCGGATGGTAATGACCTAGTAGCAGGTAGTGAATGTGCGACAGGGCAGCAAGGTGTAAGTGCTGGTCGAGTTGGGCGCCAACCACAAATTGGCATCGACACCGACTTAGCGGATTACGATCCAAGTTCTTTTTACTATGTACCAAAAGATGCCTACTGGCGAACAGTGGATGATGAAGATGTGCGCACTCAAGGCGTATTTACTTTCCAATGGAAACCCTCTGAAGACTTAGATATTAACTTTGATTACCAGTTCTCAGACTTGGAATATACTGAACAACGTATGGAGTTAGCGCTCAACAATCGTTGGGAGTTTTTGGAAGACCAAATCATTGCCGACGATGGCACTTTGCTTTACGCCACAGGTATGACTCGCCCGCAGTTGCAAGGAGAAGTACGTAATCAAGTTGATGAATATGATGGTGGTGGTGTTGAAATTAAATATTCACCAACCTACGACTTAACTATGACATTAGATATGTCGTACTCAGAGTCATATCGTTATCGTTTACGTCAGCGCACTAAATTTAGAACGCCAAACGTCAAAGTTCATGGCCAAGGTTATTATAATTACGCATTAGACTTCCGCAATAGTGATGTGCCTGTCCTTACTTGGTTAGATTCGGAACGCAGAGCGCCGGGTGATGCTGGTTTTATTTCTAGTGAAGTATTCGACGCGTCCGATATGAGCAACTTCATTCATGAAGTTAATGGTAATGATCATGCTTACGTAGAATTCCGCCGAAACCACGAACATAGAAATGACGATATTTTTGCAGTTAATTTTGATACTGAGTACATGCTAAATAATGAGTACTTTTCGGGTATTAAAGTCGGTTTTCGAGTCTCTGAAGAAAACTTAGTTGATTACCAAACGAATGAAGTTTCTTTGTCATTATTGGATGGAGAGCAAGTTTATGGTGGCTCTGATAATGAAGATGGAGATTGGGAAGTAAACAATCCAGCTGCAAATTTAGCGCTAATTAATGGCATTGTTAATAACTGCCAAAACGATCATGACAACAAACATCATTTCTCCGAGGAGCCTGGCGAAAGTGGTGACGCCAAAGGATACGCTACCTATGATCATGAATGTTTCATCGGCCAATTTTTAGGTCAAGTTCCAGGAGCTACAAGCTCTGATTTTTACGATATAGGCGAACGAGCTGATGGTCGTGACGGTGCTGATGTTGAAGTGAAAGAAACCATTACCGCCGGTTATGTTATGGGTAACATTGATACTGAATTATTTGGTGTACCGGTTTACGGTAACGTAGGTGTTCGTGTTGTTACCACCAAAACAGAATCAAAAGGCTGGGGAGATAAGGTTTACATCACATCATCTCCTTACGTTGAAGACCAAGAACTAACCGTTTATGAGTCAGTTATTAACGCTACCGGTGAAATCGAAGCTCTATCTTTAGAGTCTGAATACACTGAAGTTTTACCTAGCTTGACGTTAACTTGGCAGGCCTCCGAAGAGTTTTTGATACGAACAGCAGCCTATCGGTCAATGTCTCGTTTTCAAATGAATGCGATGTCTGCAGGTGTGAGTTACGAAACTTGTGAAGACGAAAATGATGAGATCTGTAACCCAGAAACTAATACTGATTACACGCAAGTGATCCGCAGCGGTGACGCCAACGGTAACCACTTAGACCCGTATACCGCGATGAATTATGATTTATCGCTAGAGTATTATCCTTCAGCAGATGCCGCGTTAACGGCCGCTTTTTATCACAAAGAGTTTACTGGCGGTTATGACACAACCACTGAACAACGGGATATCATTGTTAATTTAGATGGCGTTGATACGGTTTACCCTGACGTTACTCACTTGGTTAAACAAACATCAGATGACACTTCAGTAATAAAAGGGGTTGAAGTAACCGGTCAAATTCACTTTGTCGACTTACCTGAACCGTATAATGGGTTAGGTGCTAAGTTTGCTTGGAACCGTGCGGACTCAGATTTTGTGACGAAAGAAATTGCCAGTCCTGGTGTGGTACCAGACGCCAACTTGTTTGGATTTTCGAAAGACGTTGCCTCCGCTTCTATCTATTGGGAAGGAGACGACACGACAGTGCGATTAATGTGGAAACACAGATCTAAGTACTTCCAGCCAAACGGTTTACCGTTCCCGGATCGTTCTCATCGTTATGTGCAGGACGCTAGCTACATAGATATGTCAGCAAAGTATAAGTTGAACAAAACCTTTAGCTTATTCCTGAAAGGCACGAACCTTACCAACGAACCTCAAATTTATACACGCGGCAATGATACGACGATTGCAGACTACTCGCGTTCAGGTTCAAAGTGGGAGTTTGGTATCAAAGCAAAATTTAAATAACTGTACCCTGTGGCTCGTGTTGTTGGGCCTAGTTTCTAACGCTTGTTAGAGACACTCTTAATAAGGTTGGTGTTGACTTTATTGAGACATTTAAGGGGGCTTCTATTTAGCTTAAATATAAGCCTCCTATTTTTACGAATTTTGTCGTTTGTGAGTGCTCACAACGAATTAGAAGAGTCTGCCGTCACTAAGACGCGCAAAAGCGCATATGCCTAAAAACGTATGCCACATTATTTTTTAGGAGATTAACATGTCTAAACCTACTATTGGTTTTATCGGTCTTGGCCTTATGGGCGGCAACATGGTCGAAAACTTACAGACTCGTGGATTCCACGTAAACGTAATGGATTTAAACAAAGAAGCAGTTGATAAAGTATTGGCTCGTGGCAACGCAGAAGCGGTATCAACTGGTAAAGAGCTGGCTGAAAAAAGCGACATCGTAATGTTATGCCTGACAACGTCAAACGTTGTTGAAGCGGTTGTTTATGGTGACGAAGGTATTTTAGCGGGTATGTCGGAAGGAAAAACGTTAATCGATTTCGGTACGTCAATTCCTGCATCAACTCGTAAGATTGGCGCAGACCTAGCGGCTAAAGGTGCTGGCATGATTGATGCGCCACTTGGTCGTACACCTGCACACGCAAAAGATGGTTTGTTAAACATCATGGCCGCTGGTGATGAAGCGACATTCAATAAAGTTAAGCCGGTACTTGAACAGCAAGGTGAAAACGTATTTTACCTTGGCAAGTTAGGTTCTGGTCATGTGACTAAATTAGTTAACAACTTTATGGGGATGACCACGGTTGCCACTATGTCACAAGCGTTTGCAGTTGCAAAACGTGCCGGCGTTGACGGTCAACAGTTGTTCGACATTATGTCTGCTGGTCCTTCTAACTCGCCATTTATGCAGTTCTGTAAGTTCTATGCAGTAGACGGTGAAGAGAAGTTAGGTTTCTCACTTGCTAACGCAAATAAAGACTTGGGTTACTTCTTAGAGTTGGTTAAAGACTTAGGTACTGAGTCGTTAATTGCTGAAGGCACTTCTAAGAGCTTACAAGCGGCTGTTGATCAAGGTTTAGGTCAAAACGATGTACCTGTAATTTTTGATTACTTCATGAAGTTAGATAGCTAAATAGAGCACTCATTTTGCGTTGGGGTTTACCTAAATTCAACCCAATGCAGCGAATTACCTTTGGCCTTGTCGAAAGAGAAGATTATGCGATTTAAAATTATTATAACCCTAAGCGTTAGCTTCCTATTGTTTTTGTTGTTCAGTACTGAAATACAAGCAACAGATTATTTTGTAAAGTCGAAAGCGGATTATAAAAAAATCTATAAAAAGCTTTCTGCCGGAGACAATGTCGTATTAGCTAACGGTACATGGCAAGATTTTGAAATCGTTTTTATGGGGGAAGGCACCCAAGATAAGCCAATAACTTTAAGTGCTGAAACCAAAGGTAAGGTGTTTTTAACCGGTAGCTCAAACCTTAGATTAGCAGGGGAATATCTTGTTGTTTCAGGTTTGGTGTTCAAAGATGGTTATTCCCCAACGGCGGAAGTGATTTCGTTTCGTCGTAACAAAAGCCATCTAGCGAACCATTCACGTGTGACCGAAGTAGTTATCGACAATTACAGCAACCCAGATAAATTTGACCAAGACAAATGGGTTGTTATGTATGGTAAACACAATCGTTTTGATCACAGCTACTTAGCGGGCAAACGTAATGCGGGTGTGACTATGGCCGTGCGCTTAAATACGGAAGACAGTCAAGAAAACTATCACCGCATTGATCATAACTACTTCGGTCCACGTCCTATTTTAGGATCAAACGGCGGTGAAACACTGCGCATTGGCACTAGCCATTACTCGTTAAGCAACTCATTCACTACGATTGAAAACAACTACTTTGACCGTTGTGATGGCGAAGTTGAAATCATCTCCAATAAGTCAGGTCAAAATAAAATCATTAACAATGTTTTCTATGAGTCCCGAGGTACTTTGACCTTGCGTCACGGTAACGGCAACTTGGTAGAAGGCAATGTATTTTTTGGTAACGGAAAAGATCACACCGGTGGTATTCGCGTGATCAATGCAGACCAAACCATTCGTCACAACTATATGGAAGGTTTAACGGGTTATCGTTTTGGCAGTGGCTTTACTGTGATGAACGGCGTGCCAAATTCACCAATTAACCGTTACCACCAAGTGAAAAATGCCAACATTTCCAATAACAGTTTATTTAATGTTGATCATATACAGTTAGCCGCAGGCAGTGACGCAGAACGTTCAGCAGCACCGATAGACAGTTTATTTTCAGCGAACTTGATCAGTCATGACAAACAAATCGATGGTTTCACAACATTTGATGATGTTCGCGGCATTACCTTTAAAGATAATGTGTTAGCTGATGGAACTAAGTCATCTATTGGTGCTGGTTTCATTAACAAAAGCTTTGAATTAGAGCGCGCTGATAATGGCTTGTTGTACCCAAAGGACGGCAAACTGGCCGAATATGGCATCAAACGTGACATTAAAGTAATTCAAAAATCTCAAACGGGTCCTGACTGGTATCCAAAAGCTGAGCCGACGGTTGCGTTTGATTCAGGTGCAGAAATTCGTGTTACGCCGCAAGAAGATATTTTATTCAATACCATTAAAACAGCCAAAAGCGGTGATGTTATTTATTTAGAGCCGGGTGAATACACGGTTCGTAAAACCCTCTCCCTCGACAAAGTCCTTACGTTTAAAGGTCAATCCGGACTCGTTAAACTGACCTTTTTACGTAAGACTTTATTTAATATTGAAGACAAGGGCAGTTTGCGCATTGACGGCCTTATTATCGATGCTAAAGACGCGCCTGATTCAGCCGGTAACGTGTTAATTGCCAACACACGTTTGCCAACCATCTATAACTATCGTTTAGAAATCTTAAATACTTCTGTTCAAAACCTTAACGTTAACCATTCGTTCCATGTCTTTGATTCTGGGTATCGCGCCTTTGCCGATCACATAGTTATTAAGAACTCAGTGTTTAATAACATTACGGGTGATATTTTACGATTAAACAAAGAGTTAGACGATTTAGGTATCTACAACGCGGAATACGTTACTTTGCGAAACAATAAGTTTATTGACGTACAAGGAACTCTGATCAATCTATACCGCGGCGGTACTGACGAAAGCACGTTTGGCCCTCATTTTGTAATGTTAAATAATGAGTTAAACAATGTTGGTAATGGCAAACGTAATAAGTCAAAAGTGGTTGCGACGATTCATGGTGCACAGGTTACTAATATTGAAAACAATAGCTTCGAACAAACGCCTGATCTGATCATTAATCACACGGTAGGTGAGCCACAAACGAAAGTATTGGCCAATCATTTTGCTGAAGCTACTAAATTGCATATTGTTGAGATGAATGTGGACGGTCCGCACACGGCAAAAATTCAAGGCAACAACAACTTAACGGTCGTTGACCCAAAGCAGTAGGCGAACCGTGATGAACATAATGAAATTCAATCGCAAACTATTGGTGTTAAGCCATAAAGCCTTAATAGCAATTGGTGTTATGTTGATGGTGACAGTTTGTGGCGAGCCAGCAAGTAAAGTTGATACTACTAGCAAGCATCCAATGCTGGTGACAACCGCTAACGACTTGGTTGAAATGCGCCAAGCGATTAAGTCAAAGGGTTTATTTCAGCAAGCGTATTTAGCGACTAAGTCGGACGTGGATGCGTTGATCCAACAGCCAATCGTAGTGCCTGTGCCAAAGGACGGTGGCGGTGGTTACACTCATGAGCGTCACAAAAAGAATTATCAATTTATGTACAACGCCAGCTTGATGTTCCAAATGACACAAGAGGAAAAGTACTTGCAGTACGTGAAGGACATGTTATTGCAATACGCTGAGCTTTATCCTACGTTGCCTTTGCACCCAAAACGTAAAATGAAGTCGCAAAATCCTGGCAAATTCTTTTGGCAAAGCCTCAATGAGGCGATGTGGTTGGTGTATACCATTCAAGCTTACGACTTAATTGTTGATGCTTTGTCGGTGCAAGACAAAACTACTATTGAAAATAAGCTATTAAAACCCGTCGCTCTCTTTTTATCAGAAGGGCAGCCATCGACATTTAACAAAGTTCATAACCATGGAACTTGGGCGACGGCTGGCGTTGGCATGGCAGGTTATGTACTTGATGAACCGGAATGGGTGGAGAAGGCTTTATATGACCTAGATAAGTCTGGTAAAGGTGGTTTTTTAGCTCAATTAGATGAGCTATTTTCACCGCAAGGTTATTATAATGAAGGGCCGTACTATCAGCGTTTTGCGTTATTACCTTTCATTACGTTTGCCAAAGCGATCGAAAATAATGAACCTCAACGAAAGATCTTTCAGCACCGTGATAGCGTGTTGTTAAAAGCGATAGATACAACCATTCAATTGAGTTACAACAAGTTATTTTTCCCTATTAATGACGCTATCAAAAGTAAAGGCATAGATACGATTGAACTGGTACAAGGGGTAACGGTTTTATATTCGCAAACTCAAGATACAGGTCTGCTGGATATTGCGCAGGTACAAGATCAGATTGTACTTTCCGGTGATGGTTTGCGGGTAGCACAAGCAATAGATAATAATTTATCAACGCCTTATCAGTTTAAATCTGTCGCTTTTGGTGACGGAGCAGATGGTCAACAAGGTGCTTTAGTGGTCATGCGTAGTGAGTTGAATCCTGAACAAAATCCACACGGCAGCGCGTTATTATTTAAACCGGCTTCTCAAGGGCTAGGGCACGGTCACTTCGATAAATTAACTTGGCAGTTTTACGATCACGGTAGCGAAATAGTGTCTGATTATGGAGCGGCTCGCTTTTTAAACGTAGAAGCGAAATATGGCGGTCGTTATTTGCCAGAAAATGAAACCTACGCAAAACACACAGTCGCCCACAACACTGTTGTGGTTAACGAAAGCAGTCACTTTGATAAAAATCTCGATGTGGCCAATGCTAACTATCCAAAAGTTAACTTCTTTGAACATAACCAATTTGGCTCGGTGAGTAGTGCGCAAATTGGCACCGCATACCCAGAAGTATTGTTAGAACGTACGTTAGCCTTAGTGGACTTACCAAAGCTAAATAAGTCAATCGCTATCGACCTGTTTGCTGTCGAATCATCTCCGCCGGCACAATTTGACCTGCCATTGCATTATCACGGTCAGTTGATTGAAACCAATTTAACGCTAGACGCTAATACTCAAACTTTATCTGCACTCGGTCAAAATAATGGCTATCAGCACCTTTGGTTAAAAGCATCTGCGACACCAGAAAAAGGGCTAGCTAAAGTCACTTGGTTACATGACAACGGTAAGTTTTACACCCAAACCAGTTCGGTCGCTGGCCAAGAAGCGTTTTTATTCACCCAGATTGGCGCCAACGATCCAAACTTTAACTTACGTAATGAACAATCGTTTATTCGTCGTGTTACTGATAAAACGTCACATCAGTTTGTATCCTTATTAGAACCCCATGGTGAATACAATCCAAGTAAAGAATATACCTTGCAAGCCACCAGTCAATTATCAGAACTGTCAGTGGAGCAACAAGGTGTGTTGACCTTAGTGTCATTTACCTTAGCAGATCAAAGTTATTTAGTTGTCGTTAATAAAGCGACAAACCTGCAAGGCACACAAGAATTTAAATATCAAAATCAACCTTATTCACTCAAAGGTCGTTTGACGTTAGTCGAGCTGGATAAGTAATAGGAGTTAATAATATGAAGATGCAAAGAGAAAGTGCACGTTTCACCGACGGTAGCAAAGCGCCAATCGAAGATTTAGGCGGTGGCTTAAAGCGTCAAATGTTGGGTTACAACGATGAATTAATGGCGGTTAAGATTTGGTTTGATGAAGGCATTACAGCTTACAGTCATGCCCACAGACATTCGCAAGTGACTTATGTGGTTGAAGGTGAGTTTCATTTCACCATTGATGATGAAACTAAGATCATGAAAGCCGGCGATAGCTGTTACATTCCACCAAACGCACAACATGGTGCAACGTCACCGACCGGCGGTATCTTGATTGATACATTTAGCCCGGCGCGATTAGACTTCTTAGAGGATTAAAATTATGCAAATTAAAGGCTTACGCTGGTGGGTTATCGCGTTAATCGCGCTCGCTACCATTATTAATTATATCGACCGCTCGGCACTTAGTGTGTTGTGGCCTGCGATTAAAGTGGAACTTTGGCCAGATGCATCTGAATTTGAACGTAAACAAATTTATGCAACTATTTCCGTTGTCTTCGTATTTGCCTATGCATTTGGTCAGGCAATTTTTGGCAAAATTTTTGACTGGATTGGTACGCGAGTCGGTTTTGTATTATCGATTGGTGTTTGGTCACTAGCAACGGCAGCTCACGCATTTGCGCAAGGTGTATTAAGTTTCAGTATTTTCCGCGCTATTTTAGGTGTAGCAGAAGCTGGTAACTGGCCAGGAGCTGCAAAAGGGAATGCTGAATGGTTCCCAACAAAAGAGCGTGCATTGGCGCAAGGTATCTTTAATTCCGGTGCTGCCATTGGTGGCATAGTGGCAATTCCACTCGTTGCTTACATGACGGTATTTTTTAGTTGGCAAATGGTGTTTGTGATCATAGGTTTGGCCGGTCTGCTGTGGCTTATCCCCTGGTTAGCATTGGTAAAGGCGCCTCCAGGTCAACATCCTTGGATTACAGAAGAAGAACGTGAATATATTTTGTCTGGTCAAAGACGCACTGATTCTGAAGACCCGAGCAAAGAAGTTGAAGAATATAATCCATCAACTGGCGAGTTGTTGTCTCGCAAACAAAGCTGGGGTGTGATCATCGCATCGGCCGCAATCGATCCGATTTGGTGGTTATTTGTATTTTGGATCCCAATTTACTTGAACGAAGTGTATGGCATGGATGTTAAAGGTATTGGTATCTACGGTTGGGTTCCGTATGTAGGTGCGATGTTTGGTGCTTGGTTTGGTGGCTTATTGGCTCAGAATCGTCTAAAGGCTGGCTGGGATACTAATAAAACCCGTAAATTTGTTATTAGCTTAGGTTGTTTAATCATGCTGCCTTCATTATTAGCTATGTCAAACCCTGGAGCGCCTGTAAATGCAGTATTGATCATGGCCGTGATCCTATTTGGTTTCCAAACCGCTATTGGCAACGTGCAAACACTTCCGAGCGATCTGTTGGGTAAAAAGTCGGTTGGTACACTATCAGGCTTTGCTGGTATGGCGGCGAAACTCGGTGCGGTGGGACTAACAACTCTTGTGCCTTGGTTGACATCTGACGGTAATTATTATCCTGCGTTCATCATTGGCGCGTCATTAGCGATAATCGCTATGGCTGCGGTATGGATCCTTATTCCAAAAGTTGAACCTCTTAAATCAGAGTCTTAATTTTAATCACGCCTAATTTTGTATCGGTTAGCTGACAAGGCTAACCGACTCAAATCACATAAAATATGAGAGTAACACAGTGAAAAAAGTCGTTCTTTTTGGCGAATGCATGGTAGAGCTAAAACAGAATCAAGGTGCTTATCAAGTACCGATGGCGATGAGCCAAGGGTTCGCTGGTGATGTATTTAATGCCGCAGTATATTTGAAACGCTGGTTTGCAGATATTCAAGTGCAGTTGTTAACCGCACTTGGAACCGACGAAATGAGTCAACACATGAAAGATTATTTTGAATCGGAAGGGCTAAATAATGATTTGGTGCTAACGTCGGAAACCAAAATCCCGGGGCTTTATTCGATTCAAACCGATTCGTCAGGCGAACGTAGTTTTACTTATTGGCGTTCTGATTCCGCTGCTCGGTATACCTTGTCGCTCTTGGAAGAAACAGCAATTTCTCAACTAAAACAGGCCGACATGTTTTTCTTCTCTGGAATTTCTCTGGCCATTATTCAACCTGAGCATAGAGATCAGTTTTGGCAATTGTTGTGGCAATTGAAAGATGCTGGAGTAGAAATTGTATTTGACCCTAACTATCGAGGGCGTCTGTGGTCTTCCATCGAAGATACAAAAAGCCAATACGATTTAGCACTGCAAGTTAGCGATAAGGTTTTACCGGGCGTTGAAGATTTTGAAGCAATTTATGGTCATAAAAACTTTGAGCAAGTAAAGGCATTTTGTCAGCCATATAACATTAAAGAGTTAGTCATCAAAGACGGCCCGAATGGTGTATTAGTTGTCCATCAAGAGCAAGAAATGTTTGTAGATATAGCGCCAGTGGAAAATCTAGTAGACACCACATCAGCGGGTGATTCATTTAACGGTGCTTATTTAGGTGCGCGCTTGTTTGGTCAAGGTATCGAATCGTCGGTATTACTGGCGGCTAAAACAGCTGGATTTGTCATTCAGCACCCAGGTGCCATTGTGCCAAAAGAGACATTTTATAACTTGTTGTTAGAGCAACATATTCAATAAACGAGACATACAAATCAGTTGAATAAACCCAACTGATTAGACTTCCACTCAAATCTTTTTATTTAGCCTCGGTTATATGGGGTTGTAATTATTATTTAATATTAAAGGTATATAAATGACGTCGTTTTCAAGTTTAATGGGCACTCAAACTTTGTTACCCATCATCCAAGCTGACACAGCTGAGCAAGGGGTGAATATTGCTAGTTCGATGGCCGAAGCAGGTTTAAAACTTGTAGAAGTTGTGTTGAGAACTGAGCAGTCACTAACAGCGTTAAGCGCTATTAAACAACATGTTCCAGAGCTTATTGTTGGCGCCGGTACTGTGACTAATCCAGACATTTTGCAAAGAGCAATTGGCGCTGGTGCTGACTTTATAGTAACCCCCGCGGCTTCAGATAAGTTATTGAACCATTTGGCAAACTGCGGCATTCCAGCCGTGCCCGGCGTATCGAATACAGCGGACATTCTGTTAGCGATAGAGCACGGATTTACAGAACTAAAGCTATTCCCAGCGTCGTTATCAGGCGGTGCAGCATTTTTAAAAGCTGTGGGGTCAGTGTTTCAGGATATTGTTTTTTGCCCAACTGGTGGTATCTCGCCGGCGAATAAACAGGATTATCTGTCATTAGACAATGTAATTGCCGTTGGTGGTACGTGGGTGTGCCAAAAAGAGTGGGTGGCAGATGAAAACTGGTCAGCTATTACTGATGCCTGTAAGGCAGCAATACATTCATAGTAGGGAAATAGACAACATGACACAGTTACGCGAGGTGTTGTCACCTGGGGTTGTTTTAGGTGATGACGTACAAACACTTTATGACCATGCACGGTCACATCAATACGCACTGCCAGCGGTAAATACCGTAGGTACGAATTCAATAAATGCAACGTTGGAAGCAGCTGCGAAGGTAAATTCGCCGGTGATTATTCAATTGTCGAATGGTGGCGCGTCGTTTTTTTTAGGTAAAGGCGCAAAGCTTGAAGGTCAAGAAGCGTCGATTGAAGGGGCGGTTGCGGCGGCGAAATACGTGCATGCGGTGGCGGAGATTTACGGTGTGCCTGTGATGTTACACACCGACCATGCGGCGAAAAAACTGCTGCCTTGGATAGATGGTTTATTGGATGCCGGTGAGCAACACTTTGCTGATACTGGCAAGCCGTTGTTCAGCTCGCACATGATAGATTTATCGGAAGAAGCACTGGAAGAGAACATTCAGATTTGTGCTGGTTATTTAGAACGCATGAGCAAAATGGGCATGACGTTGGAGATTGAGCTGGGGTGCACCGGTGGTGAAGAAGACGGCGTGGATAATAGTCATATGGACGCCTCCGCGTTATACACGCAACCGGAAGACGTGGCGTATGCCTATGAGCAACTGTCAAAAATCTCCGATAAGTTCATCATTGCTGCCTCGTTCGGCAATGTGCACGGCGTTTACAAACCGGGCAACGTGGTCTTAACGCCCGAGATTTTGAAAAGCTCTCAAGCCTATGTCTCTGAGAAATTCGACTTACCGCACAACAGTTTGAATTTTGTGTTTCATGGCGGCTCTGGCTCTGAGCCAGAGAAGATTGCTGAGTCATTGACCTACGGCGTAGTTAAAATGAACATCGACACCGACACCCAATGGGCCACATGGTCGGGCATTTTGAATTACTACCAAGACAATAAAGGGTATTTGCAAGGTCAAATCGGTAACCCAGAAGGTGACGATAAACCAAACAAGAAATACTACGACCCACGCGTTTGGTTACGCAAAGGAGAAGAGTCGATGGTTACTCGTCTTGAGCAGTGCTTTTCTGAGCTTAACTGTTTGAATCGTTATTAAGTCTAATGAACAACAAAGGATTCGATATTTTAGAGATAACATGCAAACAAAGAGTCCTCTGTTGTTCAATTCCTTTAATAAAGTTGGTATTCAATTAGGACAAATATGAAACGTTTAGTACCCGTATTAAAACAAGACGGTGTGGACTTAGAGCTGATTATGCTCATCCGCACCATATTAGCGGCCTCAAAAGAAATCGCTTTTCGGGTCAGCCAAGGTGCGCTGGCTGGCGTGTTAGGCTCGACCTTGGATGAAAACATTCAAGGAGAAGTGCAAAAGAAACTGGATGTACTGTCCAATCAACTGCTCAAAGATATGTTGATGGACGATGACAGCGTTCGCGCCATAGCCTCGGAAGAAGAAGACGATGTGGTGGGCGCTCACCCAGAAGGGCAATATATCGTTGCCTTTGACCCACTGGATGGCTCATCTAACATCGATATCAATGGTCAAATCGGCACTATCTTTACCATTTACAACGCCCGTAATGACGTACCTTACAATAGCGCTGAGCAATTTGCCCAACAAGGCTCAGAGCAAGTATGTGCAGGCTATGTACTCTATGGTGCTTCGACCTTACTTATCATGAGTACTGGCGGTCCAACACGTTGTTATACCTTGGATTTAACCCACGGTGGTTATCTTCTGACTGAAGAAAAAATGTCAGTACCGACACAAAGTAAAGAATTTGCGGTCAATATGGCCAATTATCGCTTTTGGGACAATAAAACCCAAAAGTACTTCGACGATGTCTTGTACGCCAGTGAAGACTACAACAACGCATCAATGCGCTGGAACGCAGCCATGGTAGGGGATGTACATCGAGTGATTAGTCGTGGTGGTGTATTTGTTTATCCCGGGGATTCACGGTCGGGCATAGAAAACGGCAAAATCCGGTTATTGTACGAAGCCAATCCGTTATCCATGTTAGTGGAAAACGCAGGTGGTAAAGCATTGTCTAATAATGGTCAGCGCATTTTAGATATTCAGCCAAACTCCCTTCATCAGCGTGTGCCCGTGTTTATGGGATCGGAAATTCTAGTGCGCGACATTATGGATTCGTTGACGTAATAAAAATATTTTGTTTTTAACTGAGTGTATAAAACAAAAAGCCCATTTCAAATGTAAATGGGCTTTTTAGTATCTAAATTAGCTTGGTTATTTGTTAGGAGGTGTTGACTCACTCAGCTCTATTTTGCTGAACGTCACACTAACATAGTCACCGTTGGCTTTATCCGTTTCCCATATACCTGTACCGTCACATGCTGCATACCACATCCCTGGTGCATCTTTTGTAGAGCATTGATTATAGGCGCCAGCTTTAAAGTAGTGCCAATCACCAGAGTAACCTTGTGGATGATCTTTTTCATCGACTTGGCCATAAGCATCAATATTGTTGGATAAATCAATCTGGTAATTAACCGTTTCTTTATTTGTCGAGGTAAAGGTTAAGTACATAACGCTTTCGTGCACGTTTATCGTGTAACTAAACTCTTCACCTAATTTGATACCCTTATCTTTAGGGTCTTCAGGGTTTTCCCATGTATTACCCCATACTGGATATGCGATATCGGTGCGATCAGGATTGTCTTTTTCTAAGTTACGCTCGTATGTCCAGAATACTGAGCCAGTGTCGTGTTGAGGCCATTTTTTGTAATAAACCTTGATTGGTTCGTTACCATAACCAAAACCATTACCTTCGGCGATTAGGTCTTTGTCTTTACCGGCGTGAATTTGTCCAACTACAACAGAGTATGCTGGCCTTTTTGGATTTTTAGCATTTTTGGCAACGTGATTCACTCTTAACGTTGCTTCCAACTTACCACCGATACTACCAAAAAACGATGCTTCTGGATGAGCCGCGAGGGCGAAGTTATTACCGTAGGATTTAGTTCCAATTGACGTATCGAAGCCACGGAGCATTTGTCGCAATTCACTTCGGGTATTAGAGGAAGTTGCGGTAGTTACCGCTTTATTAGGTGCTGCAAATACCAAATTTTCATCTTCATCGGTATAGAAAAAGTCAGGGTGCTGATAAGTTTGTAAATCTTTAGTACTTATGTCATCGGCTTTACCGTTGCCATCTCTATCAAGTGGAATAGTGATCTTCCAGTTTGATAAATCAAATTTTGATCTTGGGGGGTCTTCAGTACTGGCACACGAAGCCAATAACACAGCCGCTGAAATGATAGATAACCCTCTCACTTTATTCGTCCTCATGTTTTAAATAACCTTGGTAATACCAATTTGTCATAAAGTTAGTTGTTTTTCAAATTTTCTTTTCGAAGATTCTTTAGAATAGTTAACTTGGAAAATTAGAAATACAGGCCGGGTAACTGATATTAATAACGAAATTATATAAAATATTAAAAGCTTCCGTGGTTTTTTATTTTTTTGGTTAACCAATTTAATTTGTATTGGTAATAATAAAAGGTTGATTATTGTTTTGGTGTGTATTATAAATCTACTGACCAATAATTAATCGTTAATAAAAATGAATATTGGGCATTACACAGTAGTGGTTGGTTAAGGAATCAAATACTTGGCCTGCCTCTCGTAATGGTAATGCAGTTGGCTTTGTTCGGTGCGAATTTGAAATTTGCTTCAAAAGTCAAATCAAACTAAATACAACAGGAAAGAAAAACATGAAAAGTCATTTAACTAAGGTGGCGCTAGCCGTATTGTCAGCGTCAGCTATCTCAATCCCTGCCGTAGCGCAAGAAAATAATCAAACTGAAGCAGAAAACGATATCGAAGTAATTCAAGTCAAAGGTATTCTTGGCAGTATGAAAGAAGCTGCGCGTCTTAAAAAGACAGACGGTAGAATCGTAGATGCAATTGTGGCTGAAGACATTGGTAAGTTACCAGATAACAACATCGCGGAAGCATTGTCTCGTATTACGGGTGTATCTGTGCGCTCAGACTTTGGTGTGGGTGAAGGTGTGTCGATTCGTGGTTTGTCACAAAACCGTGTTGAATTAAATGGTCGCTCCACTATCGGCGATGGTCGTGGTGGTGTAAATTTGTCAGACTTCCCTTCTAGCTTCTTGAAGACGGTTGAAGTTGTTAAGTCACCGACAGCAGATACAATTGAAGGCGCGTTAGGCGGCACAGTTAGCATGAAAACTGTACGTCCATTAGATTTGACTGAGCCTACAGGCGCTGTGTCGTTAGACTTTGAATATGCAGATAAGACTGAAAATGTCGCACCTATCTTTGCTGGTTCATATGGTAGTAACTGGGATTTAGGTACAGCAGGTACAGTGGGGGCGATTGTAAACTACGCGTACCAAGACCGTGAGATCCGTAAAGACTTGTTCATGAGCAGAACATTATTCAACGATAACGATGTAATAGTTCGCGACCAAAATACAGTGGAGCAATATACTGAAAGCCGTGAAAGAAGTGCTCTAAACTTATCTCTACAATGGGCGCCAGAATCTGGTAATGGTATGTTCTATCTTGACTTAGCAAGTACGCAGCGTTCAGGTGCACAAGAAGGTACTTCTATCATAGGTGTTGCTGGTTCTCCAGTTGGCGGAACTGTAGGAGCTGATAATCAATTAAACGACTTCACATTAGAAAATGAGTTTGCCATCCCTAAAACGTACAGTGATTTCCGTGAAACAGACTCGGTGTCTAACGCATTTGGTGGTGAATGGTATTTAACTGACAGTATCTTAATTTCAGGTGAAATTGCAGTAGCGTCATCTGACAGTGAACGTCCAGACTCTGAATTCACACTGCGTCCAATCGACCGTGAAGGATTCGAAGCAGATGGCACAATTGGCAACTACACCTACGATCAAAAAGTCATTCAAAGTGGTGATCAAATACCAGGCATTATTAACTTAGACGGTAATGTTGGTTTTACTGACCCTAATAAATTAGCACTGCGAACTTTTAAGAGTGAGTTACGTCAAACTACCAATGACGAAACGGCGTCTCGTTTTGACATCGTAGTTGATGAACCGTTTGGTTTGGACTTTGTTACACAAATTAAAGCGGGTGCACGTTTTACTACACGTGATTATCAATACAGCCAATATAAAGAAGAGTTAAAGGACTTATATAAAGATCCAGATACTTTAATTTGGGTTAGTGATTACAACGACGAGTATGCAGGCAGTTTCTCTGTTGTGACACAGCCAAATTCATTTGACCAAGCTGGGGTTACTGGCGGTCAAAACGATCTATTTACTTCGTTCGTTTATAACAACCTTGCTGATTTAGATACGGTTTACGGTCAATTACAAAACTTGTTGTCTGGCACCAGTGCTGCAACAACAGGAAGCTTACGTGATAACCAAGTAGAGGATGAAGGTCAATATCGCGAGATATCTGAAGATACTTCAGCATACTATGTGTCGGCATATTTAGACTTTGATCGCGTCTCTGCGATTGTTGGTGGTCGATACGTTTCAACTGATTTAGAGTCTTCAATCAAAGTAGACGGTGCAAAAGAAAAAGGCACCAATGATTATGATGACTTTTTACCTAGCTTAAACGTAACTTATACGGTTGACGATAACACCTTAGTTCGTTTTGCATCGGCAAAAGTGATGCGTCGAGCCGATTTCGGCCAGTTAAGCCCTGCATTTACAGTTAATAATGATGCAACCAAAGCAACTCAAGGTGCAATTGGGTTAGACCCGTTCCGTGCGACTCAATATGACCTTTCTGTAGAGCACTATTTTGGTGAAGCGAACATGGTTTCTTTTGCCGTGTTTTATAAAGACGTAGAGTCGTTTTTATCTAGCGAAACCGTTTGTGTAGCTGACGATCGTACGACTAATGGACAAAACGTCGTTGAATATTATGCGGTTTGTCTATTAGATACTGCGGGAGTGGATAACAAAACCTTAGAGTATAACAATATTTCGGAAGCGGCAGTAGCAGCGTTAAGAGACCAAGGTTTGACGGGGATCGAAACCACCCGTGACACTAATGGTGAGTCAGGTTACGTACAAGGTTTTGAGATCGGTTATCAACAACAATTCGACTTCTTACCTGGTATCTGGTCTGGTTTAGGTGTTAATGCTAACTATACTTATGCAGACAGTGAGCAGCCGGTAGAAGAAGGTCAAGATCCTCGTTCGTTGCTTGAGATCTCTGAGCATACTTTCAACTTCCAAACATATTTTGAGCATGAAGGTTTCCAGACTCGTTTAGCATATAACTATCGTTCGGATTATCTAGCGTCTGAGAACGAAAAACGTGTATTAAACTTCTCTGATAACTATCGTGCAGCTCGTGGTCAATTAGACTTCTCTGCAAGTTATGATTTTTCCGAAGACTTAACAGTTGTTGCAAATGCAACGAACTTAACAGGTGAACCATCTCGTTTTGAAAACGAATTCGGTAATGCGTGGCAATACACTGAAGCTGATAGACGCTTCTCGATTGGAGCTCGTTACAAGTTCTAATATAACTTGTTTAAACGTCTGAAGGGAGTTTGTTTTGCAAACTCCCCCTGACGAACAATGTGAAGAAATATACTAGGAATTGTCTAAACAAACGCACTTTGATTGCGTCAGAGTTTTTATCTCCTCAATGCTGGCATGCAATAGTGGTAGCGATATTTAATTATTCAAAAGTTCTCAAGCTTTCAATATTTCCCAAAACTGTCTTGTTCTTGCTTTTCTACAACAGCAGTAGTCATTCTCATCCCAAATCGACATAAAAAATTTCACATTCGTCAGTTTATATAGATTTATGTTGATGGCAAATCGCTTGGACAGGTGTTAATTGATAATAACTATGCAATTAAATACAGTGGTGGAAAAAGTTAAAAATTAGTGTTGCTAACACGTTCCTTTCCATTGGTGTGTTAGATTCAAACTCGCCTTTGCCCCAAAATCAGTTAAAGTAAATACTCTATTGAGTTTAACTCGACTACAATATCTTTATTTTGAAGATTGTAACACTTGTTGCAATTCTGTATTTTTTTAGTAGGTTAGTATATTTATATTAATTGCTCTAAGTCCATGGTGAGATTTATATTTTCACCTTAAGAAGGTTAAATAATGAATATAATCAAACGTAATAATGTAAACGTTATTGGTAGTGGAAAAAAAACGTTAATGTTGGCTCATGGTTTTGGATGCGACCAGAATATGTGGCGTTTTTTAACCCCACTAGTTTCCGAAGATTATAAATTGGTCTTATTTGATTATGTTGGTTGTGGAAAGTCTGACTTGAGTTACTATGACAAAACTCTTTATTCAAACTTAGAGGGGTATGCTCAGGATGTCATTGATATTTGTCAGGAACTTGAGCTATCAAACGTTACCTTTGTCGGTCATTCTGTAAGCTCAATTATAGGAACTTACGCATCGATTAAAGCTTCCCAGTATTTCTCTGATTTAGTTATGGTATGCCCTTCACCTTGTTTCTTAAATTTCCCACCAGATTACATTGGAGGGTTTGAAAGGGAAGATTTACAAGAATTACTCAGTTTAATGGATAAAAATTATATAGGTTGGGCAAATTATTTAGCGCCGCTTGTTATGGGGCAAGATAACTCGCCTAGTTTAATTAAAGAACTAGAGGACAGCTTTTGCTCTACAGACCCAACTTATGCAAAACCTTTTGCGAATGCCACATTTTTTGCGGATGATAGAGGTATTCTTCCTGAAATCAATATCCCAACGTTAATATTGCAGAGCCTTGATGACAACCTTGCTTCGGTTGAGATTGGAAAGTACATGCATGAGCATATAAAGACGTCAAAGTTGGAAATTGTAGACGCACATGGTCACTGTCTTCATATGACGAATCCGCAGCAAATTGCAGATATTATAAAGAAATTTTTAACTTAATTACACAACGATGCATCGTTTTAATTGTCTGCTATTCGCCACAAACTTTAAAGATGGAAAGCTTACTTTTGCCAATGAAAAAGCAACTGAATTTTTCCAATATTCAGTTGGCTCAAATCTTTCGCTAACAGATATCTTTTCCAGAGCTTCCATCGTTTTTTATGAAAGTTATGTAAAACCTTTACTGCTAGAATCCGGCGAATGCAGTGAGGTTCAACTAACAATATTAAATAAATCTGCGGAAGAAATAACAAAAGAACCTGCTATCGCAAATGTTTGTTATGACGGAACATTAGTGTATTGGTCTGTTTTTTCGGCTACGGAGAGAGATAAGCTTTATCAGCAATTATTAGCAACGAAAGAAAAATTAGAAAAACAATCTGAAGAGCTAGTTCTATTGACTCGACTAGACCCTCTAACAGGGCTGTTAAATCGACGAGCCATTGTGGGGGATTTGGACAAATTAAGTAAACAATTACAAAGAGTGCCAGTTCCAGTCGTTGTAGCCATAATTGATATCGATTACTTTAAGAAAATTAATGATAGTTATGGTCATCATCATGGTGATGAAATTATTTCTCGTTTATCTCTAGTTCTAAAAAATACATTTCGCGAAACCGATATTATTTCCCGCTGGGGAGGGGAGGAGTTCCTAGTTGTTCTTTATAACTGTGATTTGTCAGAGTCAAAAGAAGTTTTTCGAAAATTACACAAATCTGTTTCTGAAGTAGAAATAGCTCCAAATCACTATCTCAGTGTAAGCATTGGTGTATCACAATTACCAGAAGGAAATCAATCTATCGTCGGGGCATTTGAAGAAGTGGGAAGGCAAGCAGATGAAGCACTGTACTCAGCTAAAGCGAATGGCAGAGCAAGAACTGTGTACTGGGCAGATGAGAATTAATGCTCTTCTCATTCAATATGGTTTCGATATCTAATGAAATGCAGTAACTCAAAAAAACTGCATGTTCAGTTGGAACGAATTAACATAAATTTTACGCTGACACATTACTGTTCAGCTAACGTGTTTATGTCTATTGAGGAGTAATATCCTGACTCGCTTTTGTCCATTTTCGTGTTTTGAGTCTGCTTATAAAGACAAAGCTCTATTATATAGTCCGGTAAGGCTGTCGTGAGTTGCTTGATACAGTACTTGCTGCTCTTTTGCTTTGTCTTTTGGTATGTCTCTTACCATCATAATAAAATGAGCATTATCGGTTGGAGATAATCGAGCTTCAAATCACTTCAATTCTCCTTGAGCTTCGAGTTGGTATTCTAGCTGTTGAAGTTGATGCTGTGACGCGGCTGCCTTGAATGAGTTACTTAGAATTGTTTCGGTTTTAAATGGTAAAACTTCAAACATGCATTTACCTAAAAAGTGTTGAGTGCAGTAAACAAGTTACTTTTATCACCAGCCCGAAAGTCCAAAACATTTCCGTGTTTATCTAACAAGAACAATAAATCGGGTAGAACTTTAAACAATTCATCTAATGTCATTAGGGTATTTTGTTGTTCCATAAGCTTTCAACCATCCGAACATGCTCTAAAATCAACAATGATTCTACCTAGGCTAATAATTTAACTATAGTTTATATTTCGGGGACGTGTTATCTATTGAAATGATTTATTCTCGCCGTTAAATATAATTAAAATATTAATGCGTTCAATTAGGTGGGTTAATATTTCATTTCTAGAAATTTACGAATGTCATTTAAATTTTTAGGTTTGCAATAAAGGTATCCTTGACCGTCTTCGCATTGAAGTTCTGCTAATAAAGACAGTTGTTCTTCGGTTTCTATGCCCTCACATACTATTTTCAATCGTAAAGACTGAGCCAGCGTAACAATTGCGTTTAATATATTCATAGACTTTACATCGGTATTGATATTATTGATACACGACTTATCAACTTTAAGAGTGTCGAGATTAAAATTCTTTAAATAGGACAAGCTTGAATATCCCGTGCCAAAATCATCTAGCGCAATAGATACGCCGATATCTTTTAACTTGTTTATCGTCAGTTTGGCGTTGTCAAAGTTATCAATCAACGCGCTTTCAGTAATCTCAAGTTCAATTTGTTCTGCCGGTAATTTAAAATTGGTTAGTTTATCTGCAATGAGGTGGGAAAAGTCTCGGTTTTTAAACTGCTGAGCCGAAACGTTAACCGCAACCTTTATGGGGTTACCATTGGTAAATAACTCTGCAGCGAATTGACAACAATAAACTGTTTACCAATAAAAGCAGTTTCACCATTAAATTGGGATCGCAAATAGTAATCTCTGCCGCTTCTTCAACTTCAATATCATCCCGGCTTAATTCAGATAGTAGTTTCAGCACAACTTGTTTGTTCGCCGACAATTTTACTCCTTCGGTTAATGTCGGACGCTCCAGAAAGTAACCCTGAAAATAGCTTACTCCCAACTCTTTATATTCTTCAAATGCCTCTTGAGTTTCAATTTTTTCAGCAATAAAAGTCACACCACGCCCTTTAAGTGCTTCTATTTGAGCTTGAATATCTTTTTTATTGCACAGTAATACATCAATTTTAATGAAATCGACATATGGTATGAATGCCATTCTTTCCGGCTCGAACTCAAAATCATCAAGTGCAAATTGAAACCCGTCTTTTCGTAAGCTGGCCAACTTTCCTAAAACCGAAGGCGTTGGCTTTACTGTTTCAAGGATCTCTAAAACTATTTCCGTAGAAGGGTTAGGAAAAAAGCTCGGCGAATTAATGAAATGCTCGTCCACATTGATAAAAAGTCGAATATTATGCAGTGTTTTGTGCTCTTTTAAACATGAGCAAAGGTTATTTAATAACTCCGCTGTCGCACCATGCCCGTCGCCTTCCTTTGTTAGGTCATAGTCTATCCCCCGATAAAGTATCTCAAACCCAAACAACCCTTTTGTTGAGTCCATTATCGGTTGCCGTGCAAATAGGATATCATTAGGTAATGAGTGTGTTGTCATTGTTTTGTCTCTCCTAATGGCGTTTCTGCCATATCCTGCAGTAGATATTCGCTAAGCAACTGATTCAATTTGTCCTGCTCTATGGGTTTCGCTATATGGTTTGTAAAACCGGCTTTGAGATATTCATCAACATCGTGTGGCATCACGTTGGCAGTCACAGCAATAATAGGAAGGTCAGAAGTTCTTCCTCTAATGAGTTTGCATGCAGTGACGCCATCCATTATAGGCATTTGTATGTCCATCAAGAGCATGTCGAACGCTTTCGTATTTTGAATATCACAAGCTTCTTGACCATTTTTAGCAAACGTTAAGGATGCCTGTGTCGGACTCAACATTGATTTAATAATGGCCATATTCACCATATTGTCTTCCGCCACTAAAATAGACTTACCTTTTAATTGCGGGATGCTTGTCAGCTTTTTTACTGTACTCTTCTTTTTTACAGCGATTTTTTCTAATGGCAAACGAATAAAAATCCGCGTTCCTTTACCAACTTGGCTCTTTACTTTAATTTTTCCTTTCATTTTCTTGATGATATTCAGCGTTATTGCCATACCTAGGCCGGTTCCACCAAATTTTCTGCTTGTGCTGTTATCTGCTTGTTTGAAGGGCTTAAACAAATTAGATAGACCGACATCTGTCATGCCAATTCCGCTGTCAACGACCTTGATGCACAGTAACTGAGGTTTTAATTTATGCGTTGATACTTCGATTGTCACTGTCCCCTTGGTACTGAATTTAATGGCGTTAGAGCCAACATTTAACAAAATCTGTTTTAACCTTACTGGGTCACCTTTGCACTGAGAGTGGGTTAATCCTTTCGTTACCATATCAATCGTTACCGACTTTTTGCTTGCCAGTATGGTCAGTTCACTTTTCACAGATTCAAGCACGTCACTCAGTGCAAACTGTGTTTTTTCAATCGTAAATTCGCCACTCGTCACTTTAGCGACATCCAAAATATCGTTCAAAATGGTGGTTAAATATTTCGCACTGGTCATCGCCTGCTTAATATTTTCCTTTTTCTCGACATTTTGCTCATTATTCTGCAATAGCTGCAGATAGCCGTATATTGCATTGAGCGGGGTACGTATCTCATGACTCAT
>JABXID010000109.1 GCA_013373245.1 Gammaproteobacteria bacterium | reverse complement strand
CGCTCTACCAGCTGAGCTATACTCGCATTGAAAATCATGCTTTGATTTCGAGTTGTTGTCTCTGTGACAACGGGGACGCATTCTACATCCAAACCTTTCGGAGTCAACATCAAATTTAAATAAAAATGACATTTTTATATCGTTTGATGATTTTTTAGCACTTACGTCGAAAAATTACACTTTTTTACCAGTGATGTAAGGCCATGCTGCCTTAAAATAAATGACCAACGACCAAATAGTTAGCGCAGTGGCTGAATACAAAAAGACATAAGTAGCAACATCCAACAACGGACCAAGTGGCCAACCATCAAACACCCAATATTCATTTGGATGCCATAACAACCCCATCAATGCTAACATTTGCGCAGCCGTTTTATATTTTCCAACCACACTAACGGCAACATCGGCGCGATTGCCCATTTCAGCCATCCACTCTCTCAAGGCTGAGATAGCCAGTTCTCGACCTACAATAATGACAGCCGGTATCGTAACCCAAACATTTGCATAGTCGTCAACGACCAAAATAAATGCAACGGCAACCATTACTTTATCTGCAACAGGGTCAAAAAAAGCGCCAAAAGGAGTTGATTGATCAAGTTTTCTCGCTAAATAACCGTCTAAAGCATCAGTTATAGAGGCAATCCAAAAAATGGCGAAAGTCGCAAAATACTTCCATTCATAGATTTCACCTGGAAGGTAATAAAAAAACACCATCACAGGTATCAGTAAGATTCGAAACGAGGTTAAGATATTTGGGATATTCCACATATTAAAGCGACTACTTCTTCATACTTTATATTTGTTAGTTAAATGATGCCTATTTAATCTTTGTCATGCAAGAAACCATGAATTTCATTTGCTAATTGTTTAGAAATCCCCGGTACTTTTGCAATTTCAGACGAAGTTGCTGATTTAAGGCCTTGTAACCCACCAAAGTTTTTGAGTAGCGCCTGTCGACGCTTTGCTCCAACTCCAGGAATATCCTGCAATACAGAAGTGGTTTTCGCTTTGTTGCGCTTATTTCTATGTCCCGTAATGGCAAACCGGTGAGATTCATCTCGAATATGCTGAACTAAATGCAAAGCTTGCGAACTTTTAGGCATATGTATTTCAACTTCACCGCCATTCATATACAAGGTCTCTAAACCCGGCTTTCGTCCTTCCCCTTTGGCAATACCAACAATAACGGGCGTTTTTTCATATTGCCAGTCTGAAAAAAACGCTTCCGCTTTATTCAACTGCCCTTTACCACCATCAATAAATAAAATGTCTGGAATTTTTTCAGGCTCTTTTAAATTACCGAATCGTTTTTCCATGGCAAACGCCATCGCACCATAATCATCACCACCTTTTACCCCTTTGACATTGTAGCGACGATAATCGGTCTTTAGAGGGCCTTCTGGACCAAACACAACACACGATGCTATTGGATACTCACCAAAGGTGTGACTGATATCAAAACATTCCATGCGATTAATATTCGGCAACTTAAGAAATTCAGAAAGCTCTTTATAACGAGAACTTATCGCTCGACCGTCTGCCAGTTTCGTCGCTAAATCAATTTGAGCATTCTTTTCGGCTAGGCGATAGTATTTACTTTTTTCACCACGCTGCGGCCTAACAAGCTTAACGCTGGCGTTTCGCTCTTGGCTTATAGCCAGCGATAACTCATCAATATCTTCGGTGATTTCCGGTACCACAATTTGTTTCGGTATATTCTGACCGCCAACACCATTTAAATAAAACTGTGATATGAAGGAGGTGATAATTTCACTCGGTTCCGTATTAGCAGGCACCTTAGGCGCGTAGTTTTTGCTACCTAGGACTTTCTGATCTCGAATATACATAACATGAACCGTCGCCAATCCCTTATCTACTGCAAAGGCTATGACATCGATTTCTTCGATATTTCCAGATACATTTTGTGACTCGGTCACTTTACGTAATGTTGCAATCTGATCTCGATAAAAAGCTGCATTTTCGAAGTTTAAGTTATTACTGGCTAATTCCATTTTCTCAATTAACGAGTCAACAACCTGCTGGCTTTTACCCGATAGAAATTGACGCACTAACCCCACTTGTTCCTGATAATCTTCATCCGACACTAATCCCTCAATACAAGGACCGGAGCAACGTTTAAGCTGATATTGCAAACAAGGTCGTGTCCGGACCTTATAAAAGTTATCTTCACACTGCCTGACCGGAAAGACCTTTTGCATGATTCGCAAACTTTCCCAAACTGCACCTGCGCTTGGAAATGGGCCGAAGTATTCACCTTTGAATCGCTTAGCACCGCGATGCATAGCAAGCCTGGGGTGCTTGTGGTCCGTTAACAAAATGTAAGGGTAAGATTTATCGTCACGAAGCAGGATGTTATATTTGGGCTGAAATTCTTTGATTAAATTATTTTCAAGAATTAACGCTTCGGTTTCTGAACTTGTGACGATCACTTCAATTTGAGCGATTTGTGAAACTAACGCTTTTGTCTTTGCGCTAGTTAAGTTCTTTTGAAAATAACTACTGAGGCGATTACGTAAGTTTTTTGCCTTACCGACATAAATAATCACTTCGGAACTATCGTACATTCGATAGATCCCAGGTTCTTTTGTTACAGTTTTTAAGAATTTTTTTGCGTCGAAGGTCACGTAAACTAACCTAGAATTTATATGAAAATGGAGTGTTAAATTGCATCCATATCCAACATACCATAACGAATCGCCATGTGAGTAAGCTCAACGTCGTTGCCAATATTTAACTTTTCAAACATTCGATAACGGTAGCTATTAATGGTTTTTGAACTTAAATTCAATTGGCTGGCAATGTCTTGAACTTTCTCGCCTTTAGTGATCATCAACATAATTTGTAACTCACGCTCCGACAGGCTGTCAAACGGCCTGT
>JABXID010000239.1 GCA_013373245.1 Gammaproteobacteria bacterium | reverse complement strand
TTATTTGTTGAAAAATCTCCGCCGAACCAGCCATTTGTGGCACCCATTTCGGAGACACAAAAGAGCCGGACTCTATAACTGACAAGCCGGTGTCTGACAAATTGTTGATTAATGTTACCTTATCTGCGATGGACACTGGTTTTTCATTTTGTAAGCCGTCTCTAGGGCCAACTTCGACAATTTTTACGTGTTTTGGAAAGTTGCTCATCGTTATTTTCCTTTACGCATCAATGGCTTCAAAGCCTATTAACTCGGCACCGCCGCTGACCATGTCGCCCGCTTGGTAAAACAAGGCAGTGACCGTCCCATCTTTTGGTGCTCGGATGGTGTGCTCCATTTTCATAGCTTCCATGATCACCAAAGCTTGTCCTTCTTTGACTTGTTCGTTGGCTTCTACTAATACGTTAACCATAGTGCCATTCATAGGGGCGGTTAGCCCCGCATTAGCATTGCTGTCACTTGCTTCACCAAAATCAGGTGTTTTTCGGTTAAATGTGAAAGCGCCTTGCTCGCCAAATAAATGTACTGTTTGTAAGTCGTTTTCAAATACTGCGGTGCTAGAACAATGGTGGCCATTGATTGTAGTTATGAGCTGCTGTTGCTGTAACATTGCTGAGCATTGACATGTGGAAACGTCACTGTCGAATGTGACATCGAATATATACTCACCATCTTGATTTTTAACAAACTCCAGTAAGATACGATTAAAGTCTACGTCATCGTTTGTACTATCTAGCTTTAGCTCAACGTCTAAGGTATTTTTTTGATTGAGTCGGAAGCCGGTATTTTGTGACCAAGGAGATTGTTTCACTTGTTGTTGCATATTATGAACAACAAACGCCAAGGCTGATTTAATTGCTGCTATTTTAGTTTGGTTAGCATTTAACGTGTTATTGGCAGGAAACAAGCTGTCATGATGTTTTTCGATAAACCCGGTGTCAATTTGCTCATTTGCAAAGGCTTCGCTATTCGCCAAGTTATAGAGAAACTCTATATTTGTTGTGACTCCTTGCACTTGATATTGGGTTAACGCCTGTTTTAGTCGGGTTAAGGCGCGTTGTCTGTTTTCGTCCCAGACTATTAATTTGGCGATCATAGGATCGTAAAAAACACTTACTTCATCACCTTGTTCAACGCCTGTATCGACACGAACAAAACGACTTTCAGCCGGTGCATTTAGATAATTTAGTTTACCTGTGGCAGGCAAAAAGTCGTTGTTAGGATCTTCGGCGTAAATCCGAGCTTCAAAAGCATGGCCTGTCATCGATAATTGCGCTTGTTTTTTCGGTAACAACTGACCTGCCGCAACTTTAAGTTGCCACTCTACTAAATCTTCACCGGTGATCATCTCAGTTACAGGATGTTCCACTTGCAAACGCGTGTTCATTTCCATGAAATAAAACTCGCTTTGCTCTAAGTTTTCATGGTTTGGATTTAGTAAAAATTCAACAGTACCGGCACCAACATAACCAATGGCTTGCGCTGACTTTATTGCCGCTTCGCCCATGTGTTGACGTAAAGCTTCAGGCATGGCAAAGGCTGGTGCCTCTTCTATCACTTTTTGGTGTCGACGCTGTACAGAACAATCGCGTTCAAATAAATATACGGCATTGCCATGGCTATCACAGAATACTTGAATTTCAACATGACGCGGAGCCGTTAGATACTTTTCCACTAACAAATGATCGTCACCAAATGAACTTAGTGCTTCACGTTTTACCGCATCAAAACCTTCGGCAAATTCATCGCTGTGCCATATTTGACGCATGCCTTTACCACCGCCACCTGCTGCGGCTTTTAATAACACCGGATAACCCATTTCATCGGCGGCTTGTTTGATGACTTCTAACGATTGTTCATCACCGTGATAGCCAGGCACCAGTGGAACCTTGGCTTTTTCCATTATATTTTTTGCCGCAGATTTAGACCCCATGGCTTCGATGGCGGCTACCGGCGGCCCGATAAAGGTGATATTTTCTTGTTCACATAAACGGCAAAACTCAGCGTTTTCCGATAAAAAGCCATAACCAGGGTGAATCGCCTCTGCGCCAGTTTGTTTGGCGGCGGCAATGACCTTTTCACTGACTAAGTAACTTTCTCTTGATGGCGATGGACCCAAATGGACCGCTTCATCGGCCATTTTTACGTGTCGCGCTTGTTTATCGGCATCTGAGTAAACAGCAACGGTTTTTACGCCCATTTTTCTGGCTGTGGTTATGATACGACACGCTATTTCGCCACGGTTAGCGATTAAAATTTTATTAAACATTGTAAGAACCTCAACCTATGAGTTTTCTGGCACATGCCAGTTGGGCGCGCGCTTTTCAAAAAAAGCCGATAGGCCTTCTTGTCCTTGTTCAGACACTCGAATCGCCGCGATACGCTCACTGGTTTCTATCAATAAATCAGAGTCTATGGATTGGTCTGCTACATCAAATGCTAGCTGCTTTGCGGCTTGCACTGCTTCAGGACCATTGGCATTTAAGCGTTGAACCATCTCGTTAACTTCGTTATCAAGTTGTTCTAATGAAACGACTTTGCTAACCAGACCTAAATGTTCTGCCTGTTGAGCAGAGAAACGTTCTGCCGTCATAAAATAACGGCGGCAAGCTCTGAGCCCAATCGCTTGTATTACGTAGGGTGAAATGGTGGCAGGAATCAGCCCAAGTTTCACCTCACTTAAGCAGAAACTGGCTTTGTCAGAAGCAATGACGATGTCACAACAACTTGCTAATCCTACAGCACCACCAAAAGCTGCGCCTTGAATTTTGGCAATGGTCGGTTGTGGCAAAAAGTTCAGTAAGTGCAGCATATTTGCTAGTGCCATAGCGTCTTTTTTGTTTTCTTCAAATGAATAGTTTGCCATGCGCTTCATCCAATTTAAGTCAGCACCAGCAGAAAAGTTTTTGCCTGTGGACTCTAGTACAACGACTTTGATTGAACTGTGCTTACTGATGTCGGCAAATATCTCTGTGAGTTTGGCGATCACTTCATCGTCAAAGGCATTGTGTTTGTCCGGGTTATTGAGTGTGACGGTCGCAGTGCCGTGCTCATCGACAGTGTATAAAACTAAATTGTCTTGTAGTTGATTCATATTATTTATCTCTGTGAATGTAGTGTTGCCTGAACAGCGTCGCTTTTCGACGCCCAGTCCTTCATGACGTTTGTATATTCAGTACATCACATTCGGAAAATACCGAATCTGGTATCTTCTATTTCTTTGTTCAACGATGCAGCAATGGCTAAACCAAGCACTTGGCGCGTGTCGGCTGGGTCAATTATACCGTCGTCCCATAGTCGGGCTGACGCGTAATAAGGGTGACCTTGATGTTCATAACTGTCGATGATTGGTTGCTTGAATTCGCTTTCTTGTTCAGCGCTCCAGCTTTCACCACGTTTTTCTTTTTGATCACGTGTCACCTGAGCTAATACTCCAGCCGCTTGCTCGCCACCCATCACTGAAATGCGGGCATTAGGCCACATAAATAAAAATCTTGGATCGTAAGCGCGACCACACATACCGTAATTACCAGCACCATAACTGCCGCCAATTAATACGGTGAATTTAGGCACTTTGGCACAAGCCACTGCGGTTACCATTTTGGCACCATGTTTGGCGATACCGCCAGACTCATACTGTTTACCAACCATAAATCCGGTAATATTTTGTAGGAAAATTAATGGGATCTTTCGTTGCGCGCAAAGCTCAACAAAGTGCGCACCTTTTTCAGCGGATTCGCCGAATAAAATACCATTATTGGCGACGATACCGACAGGGTAACCAAAAATGTGAGCAAATCCGCATACTAAGGTATTGCCATATAAAGCTTTAAACTCGTCGAATTCGCTGCCATCTACAATACGGGCGATAACTTCACGAACATCATAAGGTTGACGAGGGTCTTTAGGAATTACACCGTAAATGTCTTCAACCGGATAAGCAGGCTCTTTGATTTCTTGAATATTTAACTGAGTCGAAGGTTTAACGCGGTTAATATTTTTAATGGCTCGGCGCGCAATTTCTAATGCATGATGATCGTTTTGCGCATAATGGTCCGATACACCAGATGTTCGACAATGCACATCTGCGCCACCAAGTTCTTCTGCTGTCACTACTTCGCCAGTTGCGGCCTTAACTAAAGGAGGGCCGGCTAAGAAGATAGTGCCTTGCTCTTTAACGATAATTGATTCATCGC
>JABXID010000061.1 GCA_013373245.1 Gammaproteobacteria bacterium | reverse complement strand
TGGGCAGTTGGTGAGCACCTCAACAATAACTAATTCACCATCTTGATAATTCCAATGACGGTTGACGTCTTGCCATAACCAAACTCTTTCGTGCCAAGGTTTAGGGCCTTTTTCGACAACTTTACTGCCTTCAACTTTGTACAGTGATTTTTGTTCTGTTTGGCTGGTAATGTGAATATGAGGTTCTTCATTCCATAAGGTTTTGAACATGTGGAATGAAGGCGTTTTAAAGCCTGCGGTATCCAATAAACCAGACTCTAGTGCTTTTCGAGGCCAACCACCATTAGATTCGCCTAAATAGTCGATACCGGTCCACAGAAAAGTACCAGCGATAAAATCACGCTCTTCTATGGCTTTCCATTCGTGCCACTGCGGTACATTTTCGGTGCCCATGATCATTTTATCTGGATACAGTTTATGCCCATAATCATAAATAACACGACGATAGCTATAACCTATTATATCTAGCGCATCAGCGTAGCCAGAAATATGACTGACGGAAGGTAAGATCATGTTGGCAGTAACAGGGCGAGTGGTGTCCATTTCTTTCACCCAGTTTGATAGTTTCTTGGCAGTTTTCGCTAATACATATTTTCCTTCTTTACTGCTATTAAAGCGCTCTTCAATTTCTTCAGGGCTAATAAAAGGGGGATTATAGAAGTAGTTACCTGACGCATTCATATCGAAATAGCCGGTAGCCGCTTTGTAGCGTGGATAAGTCCATTCGATTTCGTTACCGATGCTCCACATGATAATAGAAGGGTTGTTACGGTCACGTTTGATCGGATCTTTTAAATCGTGCTCGGCCTCTGTTTGGAACACTTCAGCATAGCCTCGACTGATATCATCGTCGTGACGTTCCCACTGGTTTAAACGTTTGTCTTTAGGATTATCCCATTCATCAAAAATCTCAGCTTGTACCAAGAATCCCATTTCATCACACATATCTAAGAAACTTTGACGCATTGGGTTGTGTGCGGTTCGAATGGCATTAACACCTGCTTCTTTTAAAATTTCTAAACGACGACGCCACACATCATCGGGAACAGCCGTTCCAACAAGACCTGCATCATGGTGCACGTTTACCCCTTTAATTTTGTGACTTTTACCGTTTAGGAAAAAACCTTTGTTGGCGTCATATTCTATGGTTCGAATGCCGAATGGTGTTTCATAAGTGTCGACGGTTTTGCCATCTAACACTACTTGGCTGACCAATGTGTATATATTTGGTGAATCTAAATCCCATAACGCAGGAGAATTGACGTTAGTTGAACTACTTAATGTGGTCAATGAATTAGCCGCCAATGATGCACTTATTGAATGTTCATTCACTAATTCGTTGGTTGGGCCGTAAATACTGTGTTTGATAGTGAAGTGTTTAGCTTCCGAAAAGTCGTTTTTAACTTCAACTTGGGCGTTAATTTCGGCTTTTTCTCTGGTAATAGTCGGAGTTGTAACGAAGGTTCCCCAGATAGGAATATGTAACTTGCTGGTGGAGATGATGTCGACATCACGGTAGATCCCCGAACCTGTGTACCAACGGCTGTCGATATATCGTTCGTGCTCCACTTTCACAGCTAACACATTACTGCCCTGGTTAAGGTGTTTACTGATATCAATAAAAAACGGCGAATAACCGTTGATACGACCACCAATATGTTTGCCATTTAAGTACACTTCTGAGTTGGCGTAAACGCCATCAAAATAAACATAAGTTGTGTTTGATAACCACTCAGTTTTTGCATCAAAGGTTTTTCTATACCAGCCTGTACCACCCGGTAAATATGCTGTGGCGCCATTGTATTTTTCATCAAATTTCGCTTCGATACTCCAATCATGTGGCAACGTTAATGTACGCCATTGAGAATCGTCGTAGTCAGGCTTTGTAAACTGTGTCTTGTCGGCCAGGATAAATTGCCAGTTGTTGTTGAAATTGTGGACTCTGGTCAGTTGTGGCACATCTGCTGGGTCAGTCGAGCAGGACCATAGGATAGGTAAGGTGGTCAAAACAACCATTACCGATAGTATTCTTAATAGCATTTTAGTTCCCCTATATGTCCGTCATATCCGGACGGCTTTTTTATAAGTATGTTGTGTCTTCGCTCTTTATTGTTTACTTAGAACGGCTGTTATCTGGCGACTAAATCAAGATAACAGCGAGGTACAATGAATTTTACTGAACTTTATATGGTGTCCTTTTTTGTGCTTGCTGCACGTTTTTCTCGTACAAGGTTTGGTAAAAATTCGCTTTTTCGCGTTTGTATTCGTTTGACTGCAATAAAATGTTGTTGATATTTTTGCTGTTCCACGCATTCCATAAATCGGCAAGTTTACTTTGTTCAATCAAGTTACTATCGACTATGTTATGTTGTTCAGTCGGATCGCTTTTCATATCAAAAAAGGCACGATTAACACCCGGTAACCCTTGTTTCATATATTTAGATTCCATAGTACGAACAGCCCATATATCATCGGCTTCTTCTAAACGCCAAAACAGGGCTTTATGAGGTGAGCCATTGTTTTTTCCGGTCACGTAAGGTGTTAAGTTTTTACCTTCAAGTGTGTTATCTGAATCGTCTGCCCCCGCTAAATGAACAGACGTTGCTGCGATATCTAGCGCAGAGACCAATCCATCAAAGCGCTGTCCTTTGACTATCTTTGCTGGCCAATGTGCGATAAACGGAACTTTTACGCCGCCTTCTAACAATGCGACTTTACCGTGGCGATACGGTGAATTGTCGGCCCAATCAAATTGCGGCCACCAAGAGTCAGGGTATAAACCGCCATTGTCTGATAAAAAGAAAATTAAGGTATTGTCATATTTTCCATGCTGCTTTAATGCATCGACTACCATACCAATACCTTGATCCATTTCGTCAACCATGGCTGCGTAGATCTGGCGTTTAGGGTTTTTAATATGAGCGTACTTTTTGATAGTATGCGATGGCGCCTGCAGCGGTGCATGGGGAGCGTTGTACGACAAGTACATCATAAAGGGGGGGTGCTCTTCTAAAGTGGAATGATTGGTTATAAAGTTAGCGGCGTCACGACTTAATGCCGTTGTTAAATACTCATCAAACGTAACCACCTCTTTGTTACGCATTAATGGTAAAGCATAACCATCGGCGTTAATTGTTGTTTGTTCTGGAAAGTAGTGATGTCCGCCGTCTAAAAAACCATAAAAATAGTCAAACCCGCGGCTATTTGGTTGGAAATGTGTTGCGCCACCCAAGTGCCATTTTCCTATAACGGCTGTTTTATATCCTACTTCTTGTAATCTTTTGGCAAAGGTTTTTTCGCTAACAGGTAATCCCATATTGGGATCGTATGGATTGTAGGTCACGTTGTTTTCCATACCAAATCGAGCTTGGTAACGGCCAGTTAGTAAGCCTGCTCTGGAAGGGCCACAATATGGATGGGTAACATAGCCATTTTCAAATATGACGCCACCGGCGGCAAGTGCATCTAAGTTGGGGGTGTTAATTGACGTTGCTCCAGTAAATCCGACGTCGTTATAACCCAAGTCATCTGCAAGAATGACGATGATATTTGGTCTGTCATCGGCTTGTACTGCAAGGATAGTGAGCGACAAAAGAGTGGTTAAAATCAATTTAAAAACGTTCATGATGTTCATTTTGTTAATTTGCTTTGTGTTTTCTATAGTTATCCATTCTGTCCATGGCATAACCTTCGTATATGCGCTTTAGCTGCCAAGCTGGACGATCGAGAGTTAACTCCCAGTTGAATAATTTTTTGTACAAATCTTTCACTAATTCTGGGTGTTTAGCCGCGACATTGTTAACTTCCGTCTGATCTTGGCTCAAGTCATATAGTTCTGCAGGGCGGTCAGGGAATCGCAATAACTTCCAATCACCGTCTCGGATCGCACCGCGGTTTTCTTTTTTCCAATACAAGCGCTGATGTGGGCGCTGTTGATTAGCGCCTGTTATGTAGGGGGTTAGATTGACACCATCTATACCTTCAATATCGTTGCCGTTTGCAGCTGCATGGAAAGTAGGTAATAAATCTAACAACGACACTGGATATTCGAACTTGCTGTTTGGCTTAGTTACGTTTGGCCAGCGCATTAACATGGGTACTCGAATGCCACCTTCTAGGTGGTTAGCTTTCGTGCCGCTCAACGGGTGGTTATTTGCCGAATTGTGGTCGGTTGGTCCACCATTGTCGTTGGTGAAAACCACCAAGGTATTTTTGGATAACCCCAGAGCGTCTAGCTGTTTTAAAACGCGGCCTATGTTTCTGTCCATATTACGCATCATGGCTGCATAGATTTTTCGAGTACCCGTTAATTTTGGAAAATGCTCTAAATCGTCATCAGATGCATGCATAGGTGCATGCGGGGCTGTTAACGATAAATAGGCAAACCAAGGTTGTTGTTTATTGCGTTTTATAAAGGAGATCGTTTGGTCTGCGAGTTCGTCTGTGTAGTATTGCTCTGGCTCTGCGTAGTTGGCAAAACCTGTTTCGTGGAAATCTTCACGGCGGTGATTGGGATTGCCTTTATTAAACGGCCAGAAACTGCGTGCGCCGCCACGAAAGCCATAAAACTCGTCAAAGCCACGTTCTAGAGGGTGAAAACGATCGGCATTACCTTGGTGCCACTTGCCAAAAAGGGCAGTGCGATAACCTTGTTGTTTTAAATAATCGGCGATGGTTTTTTCATTTAATGGCAAACCCATATCGTCACCCAACGCGCCGTTTTGGCTCATGTAACCCGGAACATTGTTTTCTTCAAAACCAAAACGTTGTTGATATTTTCCTGTTAGTAAACCAGCTCTTGAAGGGCCGCAAACCGCTGCGCTAACGTAAGCTTGTTTAAACAACATGCCTTGTGATGCAAGATTGTCGAGGTTTGGCGTTGGAATTTCATTACTGCCATGAAAACCAAAGTCGGCGTAACCGGCATCGTCACTGAGAATAAATAGGATGTTTGGACTAATAGTGTCTTTGGCGTGTGTCAGTCCAGCTATGAGTAACAGGTGAACTAAAAATATTGTTAGTTTCATTTTGCCTGAAGTCCATCTTAGTACCCCCCGTGAGTAGCATGGCTAAACGCGGGGATTTACTATGTGTTAGTTGGTGGTAAATCGATTCAGCGCGATGGAACTCACAAACACTTGTAATGCGGCACTGGCGAGCTTGCCACCATCGTCGTCAAAGGTGATGGTTATTTCATTACTTTGCAAAAGATGCTCAAGTGGCACAGGAACTTCAAT
>JABXID010000145.1 GCA_013373245.1 Gammaproteobacteria bacterium | reverse complement strand
GCTGCTCGAGCTGGCGAACAAGGTCGAGGTTTCGCTGTGGTCGCCGATGAAGTTCGTTCGTTAGCAAGTAGAACACAAGAGTCGACACAGAGCATTCAAGAAATGATTGAAAGCCTTCAAACGGGTGTGAAAAAGGCGGTGGAGTCAATCAACGAGGGAAGCGAAGGAGCTGTAACCACGGCAGAAAAAGCGAAACAAACGTTAGTGTCGCTAGACAATATTGCGCTGGCTTGTGACAAAGTAAGTAATATGGCGGTGCAGACAGCCACAGCTACAGAGCAGCAAGCGCAAGTGGCGCACGACATTAGCGAAAATTTGACGATACTGTCCACTCATACAAAAGCCAATTATGATGTTGCTATGGAGAATGGTCATGAGGCAAGTAAAACTATGGAGTTTACTACCCAATTATCGAAATCGGTTGGACGCTTTAAAGTAAGCTAGATAGCGATAATTAAAAACTGAAGATTTAATAAGGCATGACGATTCATGCCTTTTTATTTGTTACCGATGTTAAGGTCGGTTAGGAGAAAATGGATATTGTTGAATAAATACCTAGATACCTAACTAAACGCGCTAATTTAGATTAATTAAATTTAATCGGCTCACCAGCTTGTTTAGTGGCGGAGTCATTTAATAAGGTCCAAAACTCCTCACCTGAACGGTTGTCAATCCATACGCTATCTTTGTATTCAAAATGATGACCGTTAAATTTAGTGGCAACCCAGAGTTGATGCAGCGGAGCTTGTTTGTTAACTATGATCTTACTGCCATTTGGAAACATGACTTCAACAATACCGCCTGCTGTTTCGTAATCTAAATCGAACTCAACTTCGTCAACTGCATCTTGAAGTTGCATTAAAATCTCGTCTGCCAATTGGTGATATTCGGTATCGTTCATAGTGGTTCCTATTTTCAAATCACTTATTCCATGCGATTATAGGCGTCATAATTTTTAGATTCAGTAAAAACATGAAAAATTATTTCAATTTCACATTAAAAACCACTCTGATGGGGGTTGTTTTGTTCTCCATGATTACACAGATAATGGGGTGTGGTCAGCGCGGTGCACTTTATTTGCCAGCGGAAAAAACCACTGAATCGAATGGCGTCAAAAAAGTAATAAAAGACGGCAATAATTTAAATTTAAATACAGAAACGGAATAGCGAAATTGGATCACTTTAATTATCTAGACGATAACTTACATGCTGAGAATGTAAGTTGTAATTCAATCACTGACACTCATGGCACACCTACTTATGTGTATTCACGTGCAACAATTGAACGCCATTGGCAGGCATTTGACGACGCTGCGGGTGAACACCCTCACTTAATTTGTTACGCCGTTAAAGCAAATTCTAATATTGCGGTACTTAATGTCATGGCGCGTCTTGGCTCTGGTTTCGATATCGTTTCTGCTGGTGAGCTTGCCCGTGTTATCAAAGCCGGTGGTGATCCTAAAAAAGTCGTATTCTCTGGAGTTGGTAAAACGGAAAAGGAAATTGAATACGCGCTGGACGTAGGGATTAAATGTTTTAATGTAGAGTCAGAAGCTGAACTACACCGCATAAATAAAGTGGCCGCAAGCCTCAATCGCATTGCTCCTATTTCTATTCGAGTAAACCCTAATGTAGATGCCGGCACACATCCATATATTTCGACTGGTTTAAAAGAAAACAAGTTTGGTATTAGTATTGAAAAGTCACTAGAGCTTTTTGTTTGGGCAAACGAACAAGCCAATTTGAATGTTAAAGGCGTGGATTGTCACATCGGCTCCCAACTTACCGAGATTTCGCCGTTCTTAGATGCCTTGGATAAACTTTTAGTATTAATTGACCAGCTGTCAGATAGTGGTGTGACTATCAGTCATTTAGATTTAGGCGGCGGTTTAGGCGTAACCTATCAAAACGAAGCGCCACCGCATCCATCTGAATATATGAAAGCGATTATGCCCAAATTAAGTCATCGTAAAGACTTAACGATTTTGTTTGAGCCAGGCAGAGCTATCATGGCTAATGCGGGTATTTTGTTAACAAAAGTTGAGTTTTTGAAAGAAAACGAAGGTAAACATTTTTGTATCGTCGATGCTGCAATGAACGACAATATTCGTCCATCTTTGTATTCAGCGTGGCAAGAAATTGTTCCTGTTAATAAACTTGAACGCGACTCCGCCAATTACGATGTAGTTGGTCCAGTGTGTGAGACCGGTGACTTTTTAGGAAAAGACAGAGACTTAGCAGTGGCAGCAGGCGATTATTTAGCTGTTCGTTCCGCTGGTGCTTATGGCTTTACAATGAGTTCAAATTACAACTCTCGTCCTCGAGCGGCGGAAGTTATGGTCGATGGTGAGAAAATGTATTTGATCAGAGAACGTGAAACAATTGAGTCATTGTGGTCTGGTGAGTCGGTCATTGCCGATTAAATACAAATTTTAGAGATTGTAAAAATAATGCAGTTAAACTTCACAAAAATGCACGGTTTAGGTAATGACTTCATGGTTGTTGATGGCGTGACGCAAAATGTGTTTTTATCACCGGAGCAAATTAAAAAATTAGCTGATCGGAATTTTGGTATTGGCTTCGACCAATTATTGTTGGTTGAGCCGCCATATGATCCGGATTTGGATTTCCATTATCGAATTTTTAATGCCGACGGTTCCGAGGTTTCTCAGTGCGGAAATGGCGCTCGTTGTTTCGCTCGTTTTGTGAATTTGAAAGGATTAACTAACAAACAGGCCATTAAAGTCAGCACAAAATCTGGCAACATGGTGTTGTATCTCGAAAATAACAATCAAGTAACGGTTAATATGGGGCGTCCCATTTTAGAACCGAAGAAGATACCGTTTACAGCACAGCAACAAGAAAATACCTACATGCTGCATAGCGAGGGCGATAATGTTCTGTGTGGAGTGGTTTCTATGGGTAATCCGCATTGCGTTACAGTTGTTGATGACGTCGATACGGCTCCAGTGGAAGATCTCGGCGCCCGATTAGAGCAGCACGAACGCTTCCCGGAAAAAGCCAATATAGGCTTTATGCAAATTATCAATCGTGAGCATATAAAGTTACGTGTTTTTGAACGTGGCGCGGGTGAAACTTTGGCCTGTGGCAGTGGAGCTTGTGCAGCGGTTGTCGTCGGTCGTTTACAAAATCTGCTGGATAATAAAGTGCAGGTTGACTTGCCTGGCGGAACGTTGCATATTCGTTGGCACGATGAAAATTCTCCAGTTAAGATGACTGGCCCTGCAGAATACGTGTTTGATGGACATATGCACCTATGAGTAAAGTTTTGACGCCAAATATAGACGACATTGAATTAGACAATGATTTAGTGCGTGAATATTTGGAGCAAAATCCAGATTTTTTTGTCAAAAATGCCGAGTTAGTTACCAAGCTGCGTATTCCTCATGAAACTCATGGTTCGATCTCATTGGTGGAAAAACGCCAAGAAATACAACGGGCTAAAATCATTAAAAT
>JABXID010000282.1 GCA_013373245.1 Gammaproteobacteria bacterium | reverse complement strand
GGGGGAAAAAAGCTCTAAAAAAATAAACGTCGATAATGCTTGGAGAGTTGAAAAACTACAAGTAATGTCACTGTTGTACAAAACAACTTCCTTACTTTCCTCACAATGTTTTGCAAGTTGAATCAAACTCCACAACAACTGCATTCTGGGTCTTTTTTAACACTAAACTGATTCAACGTATTGCCCCAAGCATCAAACAAGTACAACCGGTTATGTCGCGTAAAATCAGGCAAACTCTTATCGCTTTCAGCCAGTAACATATTCAAACAATGCGCCGCCTGCATCGCCCCCATAACACCCAATAAAGGTGAAAATACGCCTGCGGTACTGCAGTTCAATTTAGGTTGTGCCATGGCTGAAAATATACATTGATAACAAGGTGAGTCGGACTTGGAAAAGTCAAAGCTCACCAATTGTCCTGCTCCCTGAATAGCTGACGCTGAAACCAAAGCTACTTTTGTTTTTACACACTGTTCATTAATAAAAGTTCGAGTTTTTAAACTGTCTGTGCAATCTAATACAACATCTATATCGCTCAATAACTTTATGAAGTCGATATCAAAAATAGAGTCATTAATTGCTCGAATATTACATAAAGGATTGAGTGTTGATAATCGCTGCATCGCAGTTAAAGCTTTCGACTGACCAACATCGTTTGCACTGTATAGAATTTGACGTTGCAGGTTTGATAATTCAACCACATCGTGATCAACTATGGTCAAATGACCGATGCCAGATGCCACCAAATATTGTGATACCGGACATCCTAAACCGCCCATGCCTACAACTAACACTTTGGCTTGTTTAAACGCTATTTGACCTTGCTCACCGACTTTATCCAACATGACATGGCGGTTATAACGCATAAACTCTTGATCTGTTAACGACATGCCATAAGCTCCTTTAATTGTTGCACTGCGAGTTCTGGCTGTTCTGCTTCGGTGATCGCCGTAACCACCGCAATGCTATCCACGCCCGTTTTTGCTACTTCAGATGCGCGCTCTAGATTAATGCCACCAATCGCTACTTTCGCAATGGATTTATCGAGTTTCACTAAATCTTGCAGAGTTTTCAGCCCTTGAATTTGCCCGGTCATATCTTTGGTTCTAGTGGGGAAAATGGCGCCAACGGCCAAATACGATGGCTGATACTCCAATATTTTAAGCATTTCATAATGACCGTGGGTACTTATACCTAAACGGCAACCCGCTCGTTTTATTGCGAGTAAGTCAGCGTCGGCTAAGTCTTCTTGACCCAAATGAACACCATAGGCTTGATGTTTTAACGCTAACTGCCAATGGTCATTAATAAATACTTGTGCATTGTATGTTTTGCCAAGTGCTATAACGTCTGAGATCGCCTGCTCTAGCGCATCACCAGATAATAATTTTTCTCTATATTGCAGGGTGTGAATACCCATTTTCAATAAATTTTCAATCCACTCGACGGAATCGACCACTGGATAGACTGATAGCTTTTGTTTATCAACGGATGCAAAACCTGCAGCAAAAGACGTGGCTTTACTCGCGTTATTTTGCCACTCCAATTGTTGCGCTATTGGTGAGCCGTCCACCAGCACTTGTGGAAAGTATTCAGCGCGTTCAGGCCAAGGACCTTGCCACACTGGCCCATACAAACCATCGTAATCACGACTTTGTTCTAGCCCTTGATTTATGTAGGCTTTCGATAAAATAAAGGCATCGCGAATGTGATAGTTTTGCGCCAATAAGGCAGCAATTGCAGAGGAAAATGTGCAACCTGTGCCATGCGTGTGTTCCGTATCTATGGTATTGCTCGACAACCAATAAGACTGCGGCTCTGCTGAATTCACGGCTAAATTCACACCGCTATCAAAACAAACATCTACACATTTTCCTACGTGAATATCTAAATGGCCGCCTTTAATAATCACCGCTTTGGGACCAAAGTTTTGAATGGCATTAGCCGCCGAAGATAAACAGCTCCAAGAAAATGCATATACGCCCGAGAGCTTCTGCATTTCGTGATTGTTCGGCGTGATAATGTCCACCACAGGCAATAAATCAGATTTCACCGTCGGCAAAATATCTTGTTCTGTTAGAAGGTCACCATTAGAGGCCACGGCAACGGGATCGTAAATAACTAACGGAGGTGTTTCCCAACTGGCTTTATAACGAGCTATGGTTTGAGCAATGAACTTAACTTGGTCAACATTCGCCAACAATCCAATTTTGATCACATTGGCAGGTTTATCCGCCGCCAAGCTCATTAATTGTTCTGATAATACATCCATGGACACCGGATTAATCGACTGCACACCTTTCGAGTTTTGCGCCGTCACTGCGGTGATCACTGAGCAGGCTTCTGCCCCCAAATTGTGAATGGTTTTAGTATCTGCTTGTACGCCAGCACCACCACTGCAATCGCTGCCCGCTATCGCCCAAACTACTTTACTGCTCATCTAACTCTCGTTTTTAACTATTGTGCCAAAACGGCATACCTAAGGTTGGCGTACTAGGTTGCGCCACTTGTTTTTTCGGCATTTTACCCGCCAAATAACCCATTCGACCAGATAACGCTGCATATTTAAAAGCTTGTGCCATTTGCTCTGGTTGCACTGCTTGCGCTACCGCCGAGTTTAATAATACACCGTCGTACCCTAATTCAAACGCTTGTACTGCATCCGACGGTGAACCAATGCCAGCATCCACAATAAGTGTTGTGTCTGGCAATCGGTGACGAATCGCCTCCAGCGCAAAAGGGTTTAACAAGCCCTGACCTGTACCAATTGGTGACCCCCACGGCATCACCACTTCACACCCTAAATCCACCAAACGCCGACAAACCACTAAATCGTCAGTGCAGTAGGGTAACACTTTAAAACCGTCTTTCAGTAAAATGTCAGTCGCCTGCAACAACTCAACAGGATCTGGCTGTAAACTGTATTCATCACCAACGAGCTCCAGTTTTACCCAATCGGTTTGAAACAATTCACGAGACATTTTTGCCAAGTTCACCACTTCTTTTACTGAGTGACAACCCGCTGTATTTGGCAATAAGCGCACGCCCAGCTTTTGAATTTGTTGCCAAAATACGTCGCCACCATTTTTTTCCGGCGATTGCCTTCTTAGAGACAAGGTGACGATTTCACTGCCGCTGGCGACAATCGACTTACTCATAATATCAATCGAAGGGTAGAGTGCCGTTCCTATCAATAATCGACTATCAAATTGTTCGCCATAAATGGTTAATTTATCAGGCGTTGTTTTTGTTTGTATTGTATGTGCTTGAGCCGTCATCCTGCTAACCTCCAAAAATAGGGGACACAATATCAACGACATCCCCATCAAGAAGCTCACACTCTTGGTATAACGATTTCGGGACAAAATCACCATTTACTGCAAGGGCAAAAGGTGGTGTTGCGCCAAACTTCTCGACCACTGCCAATAAATTTTTGTGTTCGGAGTCGAATAGTTCACCGTTAATTTTTATTTTCATAATTCAGTACGCACCTTTTTAATGACCTCGGTTAATCCAACTGCACCACTAGTTGGCTGTCCAATACTGGCAAAGTTTCAACAAAACCTTGCGTTGTTATACCTTGTTGATTGAGTAACAAAACGATCTGATTTAACACATAAGGTGCGATCAAATACCCATGACGATATAAACCGTTGACCTGAATTAAACCGTTAGTGACCGATATTTGCGGTTCATTGTCCATGAGCGTAGGTCTGAGCCCTGCATCGATAGAGATAATTTCCGCTTCGGCAAACCCTTTGTGTAAACTGTACGCTGCCGACAGTAACTCCATGGTCGACCGCACCGAAGGGCGTTTTTCATCTTCCGACTCAATTTCCGTCGCTCCGATCACGTATTCATCGTTCGGCTTAGGCACTATGTAAATTGGATACCTCGGGTGCATAAACCGAACAGGTCGTGAAATATTTACTTCTGGCGCTCTTAGGCGAATAACTTCACCACGCACACCTCGGAGCTTAGCCTTATCGTTTTGCAACTGATGTTTGGCTGCAAGACCACGACAATCAATCACTAAGTCAAATTGCTCAGTAATAGGTTGTGTCTCTGGCGTTGAACAATACATCACTGACTTGCCGCATACTCTGGTTTCACAGCCAGCTTTCAACTTTATATGGCTGTTTTGCAAACGACGTGAGGTTTCATCAAATAGTTGGTGATTCAGCACGTGGCCTTCGTCAGGCAGAAACAAGCCTCTTTGAAACGTTGTTTGCAGCTCGGGTTCTAACGTTTGAATACCTGTATGATCCAAAACATTGATATTCAGCGCCTGCTCAGCGACAGTAACTTTTAAGCGTCGTTGAAAGTGTCTGAGATCGGCTTCGTCATTGGGGTGTGCGACCACTAATGTACCTTGTTGCTGATACAGCGCTGTTAAGTCTAATGCTGACAAAAGCGCTCGCCATAACGAAGTACTTTGCATACCCATAGAAACAATATGTTCACTGGCGACAATTGACTCGGCAACCGGCGCGACCATGGCCGCAGCTAAACGACCTGTGGTTTTTTCGTTATCCAAAGCGCCTCGTTCAAACAAGGTCACCTCATGTTGACGTTCTAATAACAGGCTTAGCAATCGCCCCAACAAGCCGGCGCCAACCACGGCGACTTTTCTGTTTTTTGTATTCAAAAGATTTTCATTACCAATGACATAAGTTACAAACATACGGTTTGCAGGCAAATCACCAACAAACCGCACTTCCAAACGATTAATCGGCTAATCGATAAATTTCAGAACCTTGTGATTTGAACTGCTCTGACATTTCTGCCATGCCTTTTTCAGCATCAAGCGATGCTTGCTCTTGCGCTAAAGCTTGTTCACGATCACCTTCAAAATCTACCATCTTAACTTCAATAGCATCGCCAGACTCTAACCCCTTGGCGTAGTCTCGCACTTCTTGCGTGATCTTCATGGAGCAGAATTTAGGACCACACATAGAGCAAAAGTGGGCCACTTTACCGGAGTCTTGCGGCAAGGTTTCATCGTGATATTCACGCGCACGTTCAGGGTCTAAACCAAGGTTAAATTGATCAAGCCAACGGAATTCAAAACGTGCTTTGGACAGCGCGTTATCGCGAATTTGCGCACCAGGGTGGCCTTTGGCTAAATCGCCAGCATGCGCTGCTAGTTTGTAGGTGATCAAACCTTCTTTTACGTCTTCTTTGTTCGGTAACCCCAAGTGCTCTTTTGGTGTCACGTAACACAACATGGCACACCCGTACCAACCGATATTCGCCGCGCCAATGCCTGAGGTAATATGATCGTAACCCGGTGCTATATCAGTGGTTAACGGGCCTAATGTATAAAATGGCGCTTCATGGCAGTGTTTTAACTGCTCTTCCATGTTTTCTTTCACCATGTGCAGTGGCACATGACCCGGACCTTCTATCATTACTTGCACGTCGTGTCGCCAAGCAATTTTAGTGAGTTCACCTAAGGTGCGTAATTCACTGAACTGTGCTTCATCGTTAGCATCGGCAATCGAACCAGGACGCAATCCATCACCCAACGAAAACGACACATCGTACGCCTTACAAATCTGACAAATATCTTCAAAGTGCGTGTATAAGAAATTTTCTTTGTGATGAGCCAGACACCACTTCGCCATAATAGAACCACCGCGTGATACTATGCCCGTCACACGTTTTGCCGTCATAGGTACGTAACGCAATAACACTCCGGCATGAATAGTAAAATAATCTACCCCTTGTTCTGCTTGCTCTATCAAGGTATCGCGGAAAATTTCCCACGTGAGGTTCTCAGCGATGCCGTTCACTTTTTCTAACGCTTGATAAATAGGTACGGTGCCAATTGGCACTGGTGAGTTACGAATGATCCATTCGCGGGTTTCGTGAATATAACGACCGGTCGACAAATCCATGACCGTATCTGCGCCCCACTTGGTTGACCAAACCAGCTTTTCAACCTCTTCTTCGATGGACGACGTTACCGCCGAGTTACCTATGTTAGCGTTGACCTTAATTAAAAAATTACGGCCTATGATCATAGGTTCGGCTTCTGGATGATTAATATTAGAAGGGATAATGGCTCGACCTCGCGCGACTTCATCACGAACAAACTCAGGTGTGATCTCATCAGGCATCTCTGGGCTACCAATCACTGCACCAAAACTCCGCCCCGGATGCTGCTGAGTTAAACTGTCGTCTTTGAACTTTTGCAGCTTCATGTTCTCGCGAATCGCAATATATTCCATTTCTGGGGTAATAATGCCCTGTTTGGCATAGTGCATTTGCGTAACATTTTTACCGTTTTTAGCTCGGCGTACTTTAGGTAAGTTTTCAAAACGAATGTGATCTAATCCTTCATCCGCTAACCTTTGTTGGCTGTATCCAGAGGTGGCTGCTGGTAATACTTCCGTATCGTCTCGCTGTTCAATCCAAGATTCGCGTAATTTCGCCAATCCCTTGTGTACATCGATATCCAAGCCTTCCTCTGTGTAAGGGCCGGAAGTATCGTACACACGAATCGGTTCATTCGGTTCTAAGATTGGATTTTTTTCATCGCCACCGACCAACGAGTCTGCCAGTGAAATTTCGCGCATGCCGACTTTTACGCCATGCAAGGTGCCTTCAACATAGACTTTTTTTGAGTTTGGAAAGTTTTGATTGGAACAGTTTTTTAAGAATTCTTCTGCCTGTTGGCGTCGTTCTCTTCGAGATAGTTGGGTCATTTTTTTGCCTTTCGTTGATCGTAAAAATACGATTTAGTTACAAAAGACGGAGTGTAGATTTATGAAATCACTTGCAAGCGCTCAGTCAGCATACGACCAACTCAATTAGCCCGCAATTCGCTGAAAAACACAAGTGACTGTTTGTTCCCTTCGCAGATATTAATCAGATCAGGTTCTACGGATCCCGCCACATGGCGATCTCAGCTCATAAAGTTTCATTTACAGTCGTAAACGGAACGTGAGCACTCCGACAAGTCGAGCACCATACTAATGAGCAATTTACTTAAATACAATAGGGTAGATATTTATTAGATATAACGGATTAGCTTTTTGTGGAGACCCTTAAGACAATGAGCCGGAACTTCGGGAGCTGCAAAAAATACATAACTCCTTACGTCATCCCAGAATCGCCCCAGCGATATCAGGGATCTATTGCAGAATTGCTGAGAGTTAATATTATTTTCACGCAGGTCTAATGGAGATCCCCGCTTTCGCGAGAATGACGTCTTGTGTAACTGAAATGACACTTGCACATTTTGTGCTTTTGATGATGCTTGAAAACGTATTCGCAGGCATCAAAAACGCCTGCGAATAATTTGATAGGTTTTATGAGTTCAAATTACATCGAATATTTTGTGCTGCTTTCAAGTAGTTTTTTCGCAGTGATATCCCCTTGACCGCATGCAGTAATGTTCTCTTTATCAAACACATACAGTTTGTTTACGCGGCCTTCGATTTGAAACGATATATGTTCATTATCTGGCAGTGAACGTAAGCCGGAGCCAAAGTCACAAACGGTTTCACTGATCAAAATTTCAGTTTCCAATAAACGCTGTTTTTGTTTCTTTTCTTGCTCTTCTTTTACTTTTTTTGCTCGCTCTTGCAATTTTGTCGCATTCACTTGTAACTTCTCAGCGACTTCAGATAACGACTCTGTATAACCCGATAACTTTGCTTTTAGCTTCTCACTTAACTTTTCGTTGGACTCTGAATTTTCTAACTCTTGTTCAAATTGTGAATCTCGCAACATGCGCTCAATTTCACGTACCTGACGTTCTAGTTTGCGCGCTTCTCGCTCTAGCTCTCGCTTTTCTCTGCGCAATTGAGTTTGCTCAGCCATTTGTTCACTGCGCTCTGCCGATGAATAACTGGACCAGTCCACATCCGACATAAATTCCAGAGAGACTTCCGCCATTTCCATCGCAGACTCCGCCGCTTGCATTGCGTATTCTTCTATCTGTTCGATTTTTTCTTCCGAGAAGTAAATTTCGGTCACCACTGGTGCTTTAGGGGGTTTTGGAGCAATCGGTACCACCACTGGTTTTGACAAGTGTTCGAAGTCAAAATGAAAACCACCGCGTGTTTCAATGGTAAATAACATACCTTGACGCGCTAAATAAACAGACTCGACTCTTGGACGACTGTTCGTCTGTGCCGCCAGTGAAGTATCTAAAATAGTGCGCATGATCTTCATGTCTCGTGTAAGGCGCTCTACTTGCGTATCACTCAAATTTGCAGACCAAGCTGTGGAAGAAACAGTTGCTGCCGCCAACGCGCTTAGTAGCCACGTTGCCTTTTTGAAATAGGGTTTAAAAGATAATAAAGCCATGGGTTATCTCCACATTTTTCGGTTATTCGGTTGTGTAAGTTTCACGATTATTTGTCGATGCGTTTCTGTCTGAGCCACCTTGCAAGTAATTTGCTTTACGCAGTCGATAGGAAATGTCGTTAAACTGTTGTTTTAAATATATTAAATCGTCTTTTCTTTGCTGCTGAATAACTTCAACAACATCTTGAATATCTTCTTTTCGCTCAAGTCGGCTGTTGTTCAACACATAACTAACCAATTGCGCCGTATTCTGCT
>JABXID010000016.1 GCA_013373245.1 Gammaproteobacteria bacterium | reverse complement strand
AACAGTTGGATAAACGATGGCTTTATTTCTAACGACCAACAAATCATAGGCACCTACCTACATGGTTTGTTTGATCAACCAGATATCACCCAACAGATTATGTTGTGGGTCAATCCTGATTTTGAGTCAACTTCTAACTTCTCGCTAGATGAGCACAGAGAGCAACAACTTAATAAGCTGGCCGACTGTTACCGACAACATCTCGACCTAGATAAAATACAATCCATAGCAGGCATTACACTATGACTATAGACAAAGAACAAAAACACGTTGAACGCCAACAAAAACTGAAAGAAAAAGTTGATGAACGCATCGCTGCGGCACAAACCGAACAAGGTGTGTTTCAAGTCATCACAGGCAATGGCAAAGGTAAATCGACTTCAGGCTTCGGCACGGTTGCTCGATGTGTCGGTCACGGTCAAAAGGCAGCCGTTGTGCAATTCATCAAAGGCGGTTGGGAATGTGGCGAACGTAATTTGCTTGAGCAAGTTGGCGTGCCATTTTCGGTGATGAAAACCGGTTTTACTTGGGAAACTCAAAACCGTGAAGCCGATACCAAAGCCGCACAGGAAACTTGGCAAGCAGCGAAACAATATTTAGCGGATGAATCAATAAATTTGGTTCTGTTAGACGAATTAACATACATGGTGACTTACGATTACATCGACTTACAGGAAGTATTAGACGCTCTGAAAAATCGCCCCCAAATGCAGTCGGTTATTGTGACAGGACGCGCAGCGCACAGAGAATTAACCGAATTGGCAGATACGGTCAGTGAAGTTCGTAACGTAAAACACGCGTTTGAAGCTGGCGTAAAAGCGCAAAAAGGTTTTGATTTCTAATGAGAAATCTGACGATTGTTATAACGTTTTTGTTGTTTGTTTGTTGCCAGCAAGTGTTGGCAGAATCAACTACTCCAGCAACTTCAACAAAAAAGCAGCCGCAACTGCCTACTAATAACGCACAACGTATTGTGGCGCTTGCGCCACATATCGTTGAATCCCTATTTGATATTGGGGCAGGTGAACGTATTGTCGGTACAGTCGATTACGCTGACTATCCAGAAAAAGCGTTATCGATTCCACGCATAGGCGGCTATTACGGCATTCAAATTGAAAAAGTATTAGCGCTTAAGCCTGACCTTATTATCGTTTGGCAGTCGGGTAATAAAGCCGTAGATATAGAGCGGCTAAAATCGCTAAACATGCCTTTAGTGTTTAGTAACCCTAAATCGATTCAAGACGTAGCCCATGAATTACGGTTGTTCGGTCGCCTCACCAACCAGCAACACAACGCCGAAATAAAAGCGGTGGCATTCGAACAATCTTTACAAAGAATTAAACAACAATATTCAAACCAACGCCCTATTTCTGTGTTTTATCAGTTGTGGTCTGAGCCACTTATGACAGTCAACAAAAGTACTTGGATCCATCAGTTAATTAAAACCTGTGGCGCTCGCAATGTATTCGCAGACAGTGCCACTGACTATCCGCAGCTAAGTATCGAAAATGTATTATTAAAACAACCTCAAGTGATCATCACTGCCGATGAAAAAGCCGACAAACCACAACCCGTGATCAACTGGCAAAAGTGGTCCATGATCCCAGCAGTAAAACACAACCAATTTCTGGCAGTGAATGCCGATCTCATGCATAGATTCAGCGCCCGAATGTTAATCGGCTTAGAGGATATGTGTGAAAAAATAGCAAGGACGCGACAAGCCATTTCGAGCAAAGATCGCCTTTAATCGAAATACCATCATGACGCTTTTAGGGGAAGTTGTTGCAATTACAACACTGCCCCCGCAACGGTGAAGTAACCAGCTGCAATGTAAGCGCTGCGTTCAAAGTCCGAGTACCTAAACGCGTCAAAACAATAATAACCGCAAGGGGCGGTTGTTAATCAATATACATGTGGCGCGGTGGGCACCACTGATAGAGGAACAATGAAAACACAACTTAGTCTAATTGCATTAACAGTTAGCGCAGCAAATTTCCAACTTCACGCAAATGATTGGGAAACCATCACAGTCACTGGCACTCGAACCGAACAAAGTGTTAGTGACTCGTTAGCCATTACTAAAATTATCTCTCGACAAGATATCGAGTTAATTAAACCAAACTCCTTGCCTGAGTTGTTGAATCAAGTCGCAGGCATTGATATCAGCCAACAAGGTGGGCGCGGACAAAATGCCTCGGTGTTCACCCGAGGCACCAACTCAAACCACACTTTGGTATTGGTCGATGGTGTACGTATCAGCTCTGCGACATTAGGAAGTACCAACGTACAAATGATTTCGCCATCGCAAATTGAGCGTATCGAAATCGTAAAAGGGCCACGAGCAGCGATTTGGGGCTCAGATGCTATTGGCGGAGTTATCCAAATTTTTACTCGTAAAGCCGAAGGCATTGCTGCAACTGCGACCGTTGGCAGTGACAACTTTCAACAACTAACAGCAACAGTCGGTTTTGAACACGGCGAAGGAGCATCAAGTTTTTCTTTGTCCAAAGAACAAACTGACGGCTTCGATGTGTTAAACGATGTCGAACCGGACGATGACGGTTATGAACATTTATCCTTTACTGCGACAGGCTTTCAACCATTGAGCGAACAACTGAGAGTCAACTATCTATTGCAAGTTGCACAATCAGACAATGACTACGACAGCGCTTTTTGGAATAACCAATCGGAAAAAGACAATCACATTCTGGCACTGGGTTTGGATTACACCATATCAGAACACCATAATGTGCAATTCAAAGCCAGCCAAGCGCAAGACAAAAATTTAGATTTTGGCGTGGCTGAAGACTTGTATGAAACCACTCGAAAACAAGTATCAGTCGTTAGCGCAAATCAAATAAACGAGGGGGTTGTGTTAACTGGTGGTATTGATTTTCAACAAGAAAATATCGATACATCTTCGACATATACCAATGAAAGTCGCAATATTGTTGGTGTGTTTGCCCACGGTCAATATCAACTAGAGCAATATAATCTCGAAGTTGCACTTCGTCACGATGAAGTAGAAGGCATCGAATCGGAAACTACCTACAACCTTGGGGTTGGTTATGACTTAAGTAAGTTCAGCAATATTGCTCTAAGCCATGGTACTGGATTCAAGACACCAACGTTTAACGATTTGTATTATCCATTTGGTGGTAACGATCAATTAATCTCTGAAACCTCAACAACAACGGAAATTATATACAAACACAACTTCTTAATTGCTGTGGCACAAGCCAGTGTTTATACAACAGAAATCGACAACTTAATCGCGTGGGCGCCTACCGAAGAAGGCAGTTCGGTTTGGATGCCGTTCAACATCAATTCAGCAGAAATCACCGGCGCTGAATTCGATTTACGTGCTAACTATTTAGGCTACGAACATAACCTAAACTTTGCTTATACCGACTCGGAAGATGGTACAACCGGAGAACAACTGATTCGCCGTGCAAAACAACATGTTAACTATTCGGTTAATAAAAGTTTTAAAGATGTAACCTTAGGTGTTAATTACAGTTATAAAGGCAAACGACTAGACTCTGGTGGCATAGAACTGGACGCATACTCTTTGCTGAATGTCATCGCGTTGTACGAAATTTCGTCCTCTTTTTCCATTGATTTGAAATTAACAAATGTTTTAGACGAAGACTATCAAACCGCTGCTAATTACAACACGCAAGGACAAGCATTTTACTTAGGTGTGAGTTACCAACAGTAAGCAGGAGTCTGAAAATTTTTTCATGAAATAATTGCCTTAATATGGATGTTGAGGCAATTTTATAACTGACTATACTTTAGGGAATCAGAGTTAGAGTTACAAAAATGACAACAACCAAAGACAGGCGTCACGGCAGTTATAAAATTGAGGTAAACAATCAGACTATTACCGTTCGATTTTATGGTTCATGGAGCAAAGAAACGTCAGAAAAAATGTGCAAGGCATTTATGCAAGAAGTCACCGCCATCTCTAACAAACCTTGGGCATGTATTATTGATTTAACTGAATGGGAATTAGGTGTGCCGGAAGCTTGGGCACCAATTGCCGAGACCAACCGCTGGTGCGCTAAAAACAATCAGGTTTTCGAAGCTGTTGTGTGCACTATGTCAATTCAAAAGTTCATTTTAAAGGCTCTGCAACAAGAATTACCTAACACTGAATCAGAATTTTTTGCCTCAGAATCACAAGCAATAAATTGGCTTGCCGAGAAAGGATTCATACTTTCCTAAGTGAACAGAGCTATTTGCTGTTATGTTAGCTATAATGCGGCCATTCTCGACAAATAGATGATCTATCATGACAACTTTCGCAAGACTTGGCCTCAACGACACGCTGCAATCAAACATCAAAAGCTTGGGTTATAAAAAACCGACCCCTATTCAAGAAAAATCCATTGGTGCCGTCTTATCGGGCACCGACACTTATGCCATTGCCCCGACAGGCACAGGAAAAACCGCTGCGTATTTACTGCCAATCCTGCAGGAGTTAAGTCAAGTTGATAACAGCGCTGAACAAGTACGACCCATTCGAGCACTGTTTTTAGTCCCAACCAGAGAGCTAGCACAACAGGTTGAAGAGTCCATTGCCTTGTATGGCAAAGGGCTGAACTTGCGTACGATTACCATATTTGGTGGTGTTCGAATGCAGTCGCAAATGAATCGCTTTAAACGTGGAACTGACATCCTAGTAGCGACGCCAAAACGCTTAATTGACATGTTAAAACAAAAGGCAATTTCCCTGTCTGAAATTAAACATTTTGTTATGGACGAAGCAGACCGTCTAGTGAGTATGGGTATTCATGATGAACTAAAAAATATTCTCGCGGCAATGCCTGAGAAGGTTCAAAAAGTATTATTTTCCGCCACCGACTCCAAAGCGTTAAACAAATTTAACCAAGATCATCTAACAAGGGTGAAACTGGTTAAAGGTGGCAGCATTCAGCCAGCGTTAGATAAGATCCACCATACTATGTACCGCTGTTACCGTGACGATAAAACCGCTCATTTGGTCAACTTATTAACCATGCTTAATAGCGACAAAGTATTGATTTTTGCTGATACCAAACGCGACGTTAACTTTTTAACGAAAACCTTAAATGAACAAGGTTTTGTTACCACCGGCATTCACAACGAAGTATCACAAAAAAGACGACAAGAGCGTTTAACCGGGTTCAAACAAGGTGAGTTTCAATGTTTAGTTGCCACCGATATTGTGTCTAGAGGCATTGATATTACTAACCTTTATTACGTTATAAATTATGACTTACCGGTTAATAATAACGATTATATTCATCGAGTTGGCAGAACTGCACGCACTAAAGTTAATAAGCTTGAATCTAAAAAGGTACTGACGGATAAAGCGGAAAAACAAGCAATGTCGAAGTCCATCGTTAATAAGTCATTCAATCCTTATTCAGACCCCGACCAGCAAATCAAAGTGACGAATAGCCAAGGGCATATATTTTCATTAGTGTGCCCGGAGCAAGAAAGGCTTGTACCTTTGATCATAAAAGCAGTCGGTAAAGACATTATATTAGAGCGCACACCTTGGAAATTGGATAAATAACTCCGAGACTTGTACTTCAATTACAATGATTTAATGAAGCAGCGGAGCGCAACGATCCACTGCTTCTTTTTTCTCAGTTCAATACCGGACTAGGGTCTTACCACTTTTTACTTGCTTTATTGCTTGAGCTAGCTAGTCTATGCCGGTTTGCTTGTTAAGTGTCTTAAGTACTTAATTTGTCTTTCTTTATTCTTTTCCCCAAATATCAGACAACGAAGTAGGATAATTGCATGTTGAATGCTCGCTGGTTTAACGAAATCAATCGCTCAAATGTACGCGGTGATGTTTTTGGCGGTGTAACCGCTGCAATCGTTTCATTGCCACTAGCATTAGCGTTTGGTGTCGCCTCAGGAGCAGGGGCTGAAGCTGGGCTTTACGGCGCCATCCTTATCGGATTATTTGCCTCACTATTTGGCGGTACGCCTACCTTAATTTCCGAGCCCACAGGCCCTATGACGGTTGTGATGGCTGCGGTACTTACCAACTTGATCGCCAGTAATCCAGAAAACGGTCTGGCCATGGCATTTACCGTGGTAATGATTGCCGGTGCTTTTCAGATTTTATTAGGCATGCTCAAGCTTGGTAAATACATCACGTTAATGCCTTACAGTGTGATCTCTGGTTTTATGTCAGGGATTGGCCTCATCTTAATTATTTTACAATTACCGCCGTTATTAGGTCACGATAACCCTGGTGGCGGTGTCGTAGGTAATTTAATGGCTTTACCAACACTGTTTAAAGACATTAGCACCTATGAGTTACTCTTAGGTTTGATGACCTTAGTCTTGTTATTTAAATTTCCGAAAAAGTGGGCGAGCCGCATACCACCGCAATTGATTGCCTTAATTATTGGCTCGGCATTAGCCGTTACTCTGTTCAAAGACGAAGGCATTCGCGCAATCGGTGAAGTATCCTTAGGCATTCCGAACTTTATTTTCCCAACATTTAGTACCGCCCAACTGACACAAATGGTCGCCGACGGCATTGTATTAGGTACGTTAGGTTGTATCGATGCTTTATTAACTGCCGTGATTGCGGATAGTTTGACCCGAAAAGAACACGACTCAAATAAGGAGTTAATTGGTCAAGGCATTGGCAACATGGTATCTGGTTTTTGCGGTGGCTTACCCGGTGCGGGCGCAACAATGGGCACGGTTGTTAATATTCAATCGGGCGCGAAAACAGCATTATCAGGTATTACACGTGCTGCCGTCTTATTGGTTTTGGTGGTGTTTGCAGCCGGTTTAACTGCCTACATTCCACTGGCAGTGTTAGCAGCAATTGCCATTAAAGTTGGTATGAACATTCTTGATTGGAGTTTCTTGAAACGCGCCCATCGAGTTTCAAAATCTTCCACCGTGATCATGTACGGTGTGATGTTGCTGACAGTATTCGTCGACTTGATTGTGGCCGTGGGCATTGGTGTATTTATCGCCAATGTATTAACCATAGAAAAACTCAGTAAGCTGCAAGAAAAAAATATTCAAACCATCAGTGACACGGACGACAACTTACCGCTGAGACGTCGTGAGCGTGAAATGTTAGAGCAAGCAAAAGGCTCCGTATTGTACTTGTATTTTAGTGGGCCTATGATGTTTGGCGTATCACGTGCAATATCGCGCGAACAAGAAAACATGCACGCGTTTCCCAAAGTCGTGTTTGATTTAACCGATGTTCCGCTGATTGATGCCACCGTTTCATTAGCTATTGAAAACGCGGTAAAAGACGCTGTTGAGCACGGTAAACAAGTTTTTATCGCTTGTCCTTCGACCGACACACGCCAAACCTTTCAACGTATGGGCTTGACGGATCTTGTAGGCGAACAAAACATGGTTGAATCACGTTTAGAAGCACTGGAAAGAGCGGTTGGCGTTTAATAACGTCAACCCAACTTTTATAAGCCTTCACAAGCAAGAACACTACAAAACTTTAACAAATATTTTTGTTCGTCATGAACGATTTATTTTGCTGTTCTTTTTTCACTAATACTCAATAATCCGCCTGCAATCTGACTCATGTAATGTTTGCAAAGGTCATTGCAAAAACAAATTGATTGGTATTATCTGGAAAGAAAATGAATAGAAACTTCCATTTTAAAGATGACGATTACAGCGCATCACGTGGCAGTAGAAGACACCAATTCAACGCAGAATACAGCGGTGAATTTGAAGGCAAAGCAAAGAAAAAGAACGTTAAAAAAAGACGCGAGAGTAAAAATCGTGACTACTTTTAAGCTCTGTTTGCATAACCCGGACGAACGAATCGGGTAACACGCCTAATTATCATTCCCTAAGCCCCAGCAACCGCTGGGGCTTTTTGTTGCGCTAGATTAATATTGAGATAAAAATTAGACTAAGATATAGCAATCAAGTCACACTCGAGTTATCAAGTTCCGATATACTATTTGCAAGCCAATTTACATTACCCAAATAGAGACCCTCGTGAGCTGGATTTTTTTCACAATACTCGCCGCTTTTATGCAAACTTGGCGCAATGCCTTACAAAGTAAACTAAGTAAAGACGTCGACACCTCTGGTGTTACATTGGCGAGATTTTTATTTGCCGCACCAATTGCCGCTCTCTATTTATATATTTTGTACCAATTCACACCACAACACTTACCTGAGTTTTCAGCCGGTTTTATCCGATTCGTTTTCATCGCCTCTGTCATGCAAATTATTGCTACTTCGTTAATGGTCGTACTTTTCAAACAGAAGAATTTTGCCATTGGCGCAGGACTTGCGAAAAGTGAAGCTTTGGTTGCAGGAGTGCTTGGTACGTTATTTTTTGGTAGTCAGCTAACACTGCTCGGCTGGGCGGGGATCTTTGTAGGAACTCTGTCTATTTTTGTTTTAAGTGGTCTTTTGCAAAAAGGCAATTGCAGTCTTAAAACCGTTTTTATTGGATTGGCCTGCGGCAGCTCATTTGCGCTAACCTCGTTGTACGTGCGGGAAGCAAGTCACGAACTGAACTTACCACTGCTGCATGCTGCGGGTTGGGTGTTGTTGTTGGTGATAAGCATCCAAACATTGATGTTGTCGGTCTATATTGCAATAAAAAATCCACGCGTTTTTCATCAACTTCGACAACACCCAAAACTCACTATTGCGACCAGCATCACCAGTTGCATAGGCTCTGTCGGCTGGTTTACCGCCATGGCATTACAACACGTCGCCTACGTTAAAACCTTGGGTCAAATCGAGGTACTGTTCACCATTGTGTTATCGATTTTCTGGTTAAAACAACCAGTGAAAAAACATGAGGTTTGGGGGTTAACTCTAATATCCCTCGCTGCCATTATGGTCATGTGGGGTTAAGCCCCACTACTTATTCGCCGTATCATTCAATGCCGGCTGCAATCGCTTTGGCAGATAATTTAGTACCACCAAAGTAATTAACACGATCGCACTAATACTAGCAAAAAAACTCACGTCAGAATGCTGATGCCCTGCCACTAAAGTCAACTGCCATTGATACTTTGCAATTAGGTAGTCCAATAACGAACCTGCCAAAATTGCCGAAACAATAACACCAGTCAAGTGGCCCAATAGGGCTTTTGCACCCAGTTCATTTTTTATAACGCCGAGGGTAGCTATATTGGTCGCAGGTCCAGTTAACATAAACACCAAAGCAGTTCCCGGCGAGACCCCCGCCATGATTAAACCTGCCGCCAATGGCGTACTGGCTGTCGCGCAAATGTACATTGGAATACCGATTACAATCATCGCTAGCATTGCCCAAAGTCCGCTGCCCCATTGCACAAAAAAACTATCCGGCACAAATGTTTTGATCAGCGCTGCGCCTATCAAACCAATCGCTAACCACTTGGTAATGTCTTTCAGTAACTTACCAAAGCTAAAGGCAAAAACAGAGCGTATTGCTGATATAACTGAAGCAACTCTTGATTCGCGCACAGACTCCACACTATTGCTGTTATGACCACAGCAGGATTTTTTTGCAGGTTGCGCTGGAGCTTGTTCTGCCACTGTTCGAGTTAAGCTCTGCACTAAGGTGCCGGAAACTATTGCGCTAATGATCGCCGCTATTGGTCGAACAATCGCCATAACAGGCCCCATTAATGCGTAAGTAATACTGACAGAATCCACACCTGTTTCTGGTGTCGCCACTAAAAATGATGACGTAGCTCCTCGCGACGCACCTGCTCTTCTAATACCAACTGCGGTTGGAATAACCCCGCATGAACACAAAGGTAATGGAGCTCCAACTATGGCAGCTTTAAAAATTGCACCATAACCACGTCCGCCTAAACTGGATTTGATCCATTTCGCGGGAACCAGCTCATTAATCACACCAGCAATTAAAAAGCCCAATAATAACCAAGGAGCCGATTCAGCAATCATCCACCAAAGGTTGGCTAAAAATGTATTTAAGATAGTCATTATTGCTCCTTAATATCTTGCTGATTTGGTTCTAATAAAGAAAGAATGGAACACTCGGTAGCCGCTTCTTGTCCGCCACAACAAATATCCAACATTCTCTCTAATCCGATTTTTATCGATTCAAGCTCTGCTATTTTCTTCTTGGTTTGCTCAAGCTTTGATCGGGTGATAACGCTCACTTCTTCACAAGTGTGATGATCTTTGTCTAAGCGAATTGAGATGAGGTGTTTAATGTCTTCCAAAGAAAACCCGGCCTGTTTACCTTGGGCGATGAACATCGCTTGTTTGAGATCGTCTTCATTATATTGACGATACCCAGAAGCCGTTCTGCCAGACGCAGACAACAAGCCTTCTTTTTCGTAATAACGCAAAGTATGCACGGATAAGCCAGTTCGCTTTGCTAAATTGCTGATGAAATACATAAGCATCGATACCTTTGACAATAACTAACCTCCAGTATAAACCTTAGAGTAAACTCTAGGGTCAATAGCGAAAATTATTTTTGTTATTAAAATATCTAAAATCTATCTGTATGAATGCGTTAGATTAACAGAGTTACAAAGCGTGGACGCCAGGCAATACGTGACCACAGTAATGATGGTGTGAGGCTAATGTAGCTGAAGTAAATGTAGTTTACTGAGTAACTGTTAATTAAAGCAGCTAATAATCTTTTCTTAATTCGTAATATCGCAGAGTAAGCGCTAAGGCTTATACTAAAAAGTCATTACTGTTTAAATAAAATCAATTCATGCTAAGCTCAAAGTTCTAGGTGAAATAAAGGCCAAAGTCGTTTACGTGCGAAATTTAAAATCGACCCTATCATTACTGTTCTTT
>JABXID010000241.1 GCA_013373245.1 Gammaproteobacteria bacterium | reverse complement strand
ATGCAAAATAATAAAGTCTCGAATGTGTTCATATTCGTCTGTCGTGATCTGATTGTAGTGAGCCACGTTTGTTTCATTACATGTTTTGTCTGGAAAGTAAGATATTAGTCGCATAATAGCGCGTTGAATCAAGTGCAAGCTTGTCGACTCTAGTGGCTCTAAAAAGCCAGCCGACAATCCAACGGCTACACAGTTTTTATGCCAAAATTTTTCTCTTCGACCTGGCTTAAACTTAATTAATCTCGGTTCAGTAAGAAGCTCACCATCGACACTTGATGTTAATAACTCTTTTGCTTCGTCGTTTGACATAAACTGACTAGCAAATACATTACCATTACCCATGCGAGTTTGTAATGGAATACGCCACTGCCAGCCCGCTTTATGGGCGATAGATCTGGTATAAGGCTTTATACTTTCGACGTGAGAAGTTTGAACTGCATAGGCACTGTCGCACAATAAATGTTCAGACCAGTCGACAAAATCAACACCTAGACTTTGTCCTAACAACAAAGAGCGCATACCAGAACAGTCGATAAAAAGATCGGCGCTGTGTTTCTTACCAGAATTTAAAACAACGGCGTCAATGAATCCGGTTTCAGGGTTAAGCTCGACCTTTTCTATAACTCCATCAAGTGTACTTACGCCTTTTTGTAAAGATAAGCTTTTTAGAAAATTTGCATATAAACCTGCGTCAAAATGATATGCGTAATCCATTCCTGAAAACAATGAGCGCTTGTCTTGTGCAGGAGGTATGAATTTATTGTTTTTGGCCATGTGCCAAGCGCTAGAGTATTCTTGCAATGGGTGCGGGTTACCATGCTTTGCGCTCTCTAGCCAAAAATACGGAAAAGGAATGTAATCGAAATCTGTGCCAAAGCGACCAAACTGATGGAAGTATGCATGTTGCTCTGAGAGCCAATTTTCGAATTGAATTCCAAGTTTAATTGAACCATTACAGGATTTTAAAAAGTCATTTTCCTTGATGCCCAATAAGTTATTAAAGACTTTTATTGGAGGAATTGTTGCCTCTCCAACGCCTACGGTTCCGATTTGCTCAGATTCGATGAGGGTAATGTCACAATTCCCTTGCAACTGTTGGCTTAACATTGCTGCGGTCATCCAACCCGCGCTTCCACCACCGACTATAATAATTTTTTTGATTGCGTTATCTGACATAGGAACTGCTCAACTAAATTTGTAGTTTTCACTTTAATAATGGTTTTTGACAGTCTAAACAAAAACTGCCGCAAATGCGGCAGTTTTAAGGTTTAGTTTAAGTCAATTTTAGAACTTAGCGTTTAAGCCAAAGTAGAATTGACGACCAAAGTACTGAAGTGTACCTGTTAAGTACTTCTCACCGAAGTAAGAAACGTTAGGTTCATCAGTAAGGTTGTTTACAGAGAAAACACCTTGTAACTCTTCGGTAAACTGGTATGACGCTTGATAATCAATAATTAGCTCTTCATTGAAGTATGCTTGTTGGTTTTGACCAACGGCGATTTGATCTCCAACGTATTGGTCACGGTAACGAGCGTTAATACGTGTTGAGAATACTTCGTCATAGTCAAAGAATAATGCCGCTGTCCAAACACTCTCAGATAAACCTGGAAGTGGTGACGTTACAGATTCTTGACCAGAGATAGCAGTGAAGTCATTTGTTAACTCACTCTCTGTGAACGAGTAGTTACCCGCAAAACCAAGACCTTCTAGAATGCCTGGTAAGAAGCTAAAGGTTTGTGTATATGCTACTTCAACACCTCGAAGATAACCGCCTTCACCATTGTTAAACTTAGCGCTGTAGTCGCGAGGAGTTACCGGCAAGCCGTCTTCATCAACATCTGGAGTTACAATGCCAACACTGTCGAAGTCAAAGTCTTCAGCAGTGAATTGTTGAACGATTGACTCGATGTCTTTGTAGAATACCGCGAAAACGATAGCGCCTTCAGTTTCTTCAAAATAGTGCTCGTAAGACAAGTCATATTGAGTCGCATAGAACGGCTTCAATGAAGGACTAGTTGTCGCATTGAAGTCAGCATAACGGATGCCTGTGGAGTCTTCTGTGCCATATGACCATGTACCACTTACACGCATATCAGGCATTTCTGCACGAGCCATTACTTTAGCTGCTGCAAAACGTAACTGGTCGTTTTCAGTTAATTGTAAATTCAAGTTAAGTGAAGGTAATACGTCTGTGTAATCAACTCCTTGCTCAACCTGTGCGTATGAACAATCTTCTTTACCAAAGTCGTCAGTGATACAAACTGCGTCGCTTGCATCGGCAGGTAGTTGTAAACCTGTGCTAGATTGATCTGTGTTAACAACACGAACACCAATATTACCTGTTAAAGGCATGCTCAAGAACTCAGTATCGATGTTAGCTTGAACAAAAGCGGCCATAACTTGTTCAGTAACTTTGTTTGATTCAAAGATAGACCAAGCATTGTCCCAGCTCTGCCCTGGTGCAGTGTTCACACCTTGGCTTGTTAACCAAGCATTTTCGATGTAGGCGTTGTCAATCGATAAGAAGTTACCATACTGCGCAAAATCACCACCTAAGTTTACAACTTTGTACTCACCGCTGCTTAACTGGTACGGAGGAAAACTTTCGTCAATTTTAGGATTGTTCGGATCTGTAAGATCCCAGCTAGAAATCCATTTACCGCCACGACGAGCGATAAAGTCAGTGTCTAATCCATAACGATACATCTTACGAGTAAAGTCATGCGTGCGCTCTGCGATACGGAACCCAGTATCAATTGAAGATACAAAGTCATTATCTAATAAGTATTTAAAATCAACTTTGAAAGACGTTGCTTCGTTTTCTTCACTATTTGGATATTTTTCAAGTGAAGTAACGAATGCACGGTCAGGATTCGAAAGTGCCGCTACAGTATCAGCGTCCAAGCTAATTGATGGAAGGTCTAAACCATTCAACTCATAGCTAATCACATAATCGTCTTTGGCTACTGGTACTTGAACTTCGTTATCATTGGCATCAAGCGCGGTAACGGTGTTTTCATTAAACAAAGCTAAACGCATTACACCGTCATACGCAATGGACTCACCCCGTGAGTGTGAGAAATCAGCGCTTAGAGTAAAGTCATCACCTTCGTACGTTAAATTGCCCGCAATAGAGAATGTTTCACTGTCGATTGTTGCGTTATCTGATTGAGTTTGGAACTCAAATGGAACTCGGCCACCAGGAAGAGGTGCGTTGGTATTAGTACCAAGAGCGTCACCAAAGTATGTAGCGCCTAAAATAACGTCGTTATTTTCGCCACCAAGAATTGCTTGTTGGAAGTCAAACTTAGCGCCATCTTTAATTGCACCCCAGCCACCTACGCGGTAACCACGGTCAAATGCTTCTGAGTCGAATTTTGTGTAGAACATGTCGACTTTAGCTTGTAAACGATCAGTAGGTAGGAAGGTGATGGTACTCATTAGGCCGTCACGAACTTCTTCACCACCACGAGCCATTAGCTCAAAACCTGAAGGAATAAAGTAACGTTTGAAACCGCTGCCATCTTCTGATGCGTCACCATTACAGTCAACATCCGACGTAACGGCAAAGCCATCGTATGGTAAAACTGCGCATTCAGGTTGGTAGTTTACAAACTGAGTTGAAATCTTTGGTTGTTGTAAACGGGCATAACCGATAGCGAAACCTAATGTTTCGTCTAAGAATTTACCTTGATATGAGAAACTTACACGATTACCCATTGCATCGGCGTCTGGGTGATCTTCTGCTGAGTCATTGTAACTTAGCTTGGTTTGTAATGTGAACGTATTATCTTCTGAGTTTTCCAGTGGGTTGGCCGTTTGTAGTTCGATTGTGCCAGCCACACCGCCTTCAATTAGGCTTGCTTTTTGAGACTTGTATACTTGAACAGAGTTAATTAATTCAGAAGGGTATTGGTCGAATTGTACAGAACGACCACCTTGGTCGGATACCATTTCACGACCATTCATAGTAGCAAATACATAATTACCTGATAGACCACGAATATTTAACTCGCTTGATTGTCCACCTTGGCGCACAGATGTAACACCCGGCAATCTGGAAATTGCATCCGCAATAGAAACGTCAGGTAATGCACCCATGTCATCAGCAGATACTGCTTCTACAACGGTGTCAGAATAACGTTTTGTATTTAATGATTCGATAAGACTGCGGCGAAAACCTTTTACTTCGATGACTTCGACATCGCTCTCGGCTTCTGATGTTGCGTCTTCTTGTGCGTAAGTTGGCATGCCAGCGACTGTAATGCCACCAAGCATTAATGCCAAAGTAAGCGCATTCGGCTTAAACTTTTTCATGTGAGTTCCTCAAACAAGTTGTTGTTATTTTGTTTTGAAGAGTGTGGAAGCGTTTATTTTCGGACTAAACATTTCACTTTAATTAGCGTTTTTACACTTATTTATTATGTTTTTTTTGCAACGGTAGTAAACATAATCAAGAAATTCTAATTTAACAAGTGAGTTTCAAACGCATACGTATTCATAGGCGTATAAAGGCTGTTTGCCTATACAAACGGGGAATTGCTGACTAAATTGTCACCGTTGAGTGTAATAAAACAGTCAGCGTATCGGACTATGTGAAAAGCAATTCTAAAACTATGCAACAGTTTTTGGATTAATACCTAAAGATCAACAGGGTACTTTTTGCTTAAAATCTGCCTGCAGAAATAAAGGCAGTGAATCATTTTAATAGCACCTAACGACTAAACACACTAGTTAATGGAGTTATTCATATGAAATTTAAACTAAAACCATTGTCAGTGGCTATGTTAGCTGCTGCTACAGCGCTCTCTGGCTGTAGCTCAGATGATGACAATGTCACAAAAACACCGTTGACCTCTACAGGTCAAACTTTATCAAATGGCTACGTGGTAACAGCTGACTCAGGATTGAGCTGTAAGTTGCCTGACGTTGTTCAAGAAATAGATTCTGACTTTTATCCGCTAACGCAAGCAGAAAAAGATGCTTTGCGTGCTGCAGTCGATCCAACCAATTCTTGGGATGCAGATACAGTAGCAAGCTGGAATGACGCGTCTTCATACGACGCTTATGACTACGACTACGATGGTGTTGATTTATATGCCGTATTCGCAAGTGTTGGTGCAGATAACGGCCATACGAATGAATTTGGCCTAACTAATGAAGAAGTAGCACGTCAAGTTACTGCAAAAGCTGAAGCGAGAACCTTTAAAGGCGAAACGCAAAAGCAAGCTGACATTCTAGGTGACGGTTTTGATGCATGGTTCGACACTTGGTTCGCCACTGTTCCGTATACAGATTACCTAGGCAATTCGCAAAGACTTAATCGCGCACGCCGCGGTTTAGAGTTGTCTCTTTCATCAGCAAACGATGACCAAGAAGTATGTTACACCCCTCCTGCATCATGTCCAAACTTCCAAGTTGTTGATGAGACAGGTACGTTTTCTTGTGTAACACCAGAGGTTAATCCTCTAGCAGCTGATCAACCGAATATGGGTGTCCCTGAAGAAGGCGTTGCGCCAGCTAACTCAACTCGAATTTACTATAAAGACAAAGATCATAGTGCGAGTGATACCGATGTAGCTAGCTCTGCTGTTTATAAAGACCTAATCATCCACGCTTGGAATGATCCTGACTGTACAGCTTATGATGAAGAATCCGTAACTGGTTGGGATAAAGGCCCTCGCGCTAGTGGCATTGACCCGAATTATGGTGCGTATTGGGATTTAGGCTTAGCTGATGCACCGGACCAATGCGGAAATATCATTATTTATAACGTTGTAGATGGTGACCAAGGTAAGAAGATTTCGTCTTCTGACTTACGTATTCCTTTGGGCAATTCAGGCTCTTTATACGTAAATACAGATAAAACGTCATACTTCCAAGAAGGTGTCAACGCTATTAACTATGATGGATTTTTATTTGCAAACCAACACCCATTAGTTGGAGCTTCATCAGGTGCTAAGTCTTGTGGTTGGGGTACTGAGTTGAATGACTCTGGTGATGCATGTATTGGTCAAGAGCTACCAGACGCTCCTACAGGAACCGTCGCTGTTGGTGAAGGTCAAACAGATATTGCTTCGAAATACGTGACAGTATTTGACCCAGATGAAGAGGGGTTAGAGTTGTTTGTACGCGGCGCATTCCACACAGCGGATTGGTCAGCTGACGATGCCAACAAGATGCAGTACTTCGGTAACGGTCAGTTCTTGCTTAACTATGAGTATGGCGATCACGAAGATGAAGCTGCTGAAGGTGCGGTTTCAGCGGGTTACAAAATTGCAGATTCTGAGTGGACTGAACACACTAACTTTGGTGGTATTGCAGGTAATGATGCACCTGAAGTAAATGGAGGTTCTGTTGATTTAACGGTTGGTGAGGGCGTTGCTCAAAACATCACAACTGGTTTTGAAGAAAATACTATTTATCAGTTCAATTTTGATGCGTCTAACCCAGAAGAGACAACATTTAAACTAAGTTCAATCCCAGTAAATGTGTATCCTGTAGTTTATATGGGTGACTATGAAATAGTTTTACCGTATGAAGGTGAAAATAAGTACTCAGCATCTCGAGTAGAACTTGCTGCAGGTACTTACACAGTAGCTCTTTCAGACCCTCACTCTGACTTTGCCGTGGGTGCAGACACAGAAACCGTTGTTACAGCTGAAGGTATTACTCTAGTAGCAAATGGTACTGAGATGACATACACAGTTGACTCTGATGGTGAATACGATTTTGTGTTGGATTTAACTGATCAAGATGCACCGGTATTCTCTGCTCGTTCAAACATACCATTTGGCACTACGCCAACTTATATTCGTGGTGGTATGAACGATTGGGGTAACTCTGGTTTAAGCGACTCTGAATTGCTTGATTATAACAGCAGTACTCGTACATATTCTGTGCTTTATGGTTTAGAAGCAGGAACAGGATTTGCGTTTAAATTTGCCGACGCAGATTGGGGACCTGTTAACTTAGGTTATGCAGATGTGACCATTTCAGATGATGACGATGCAATTGCTGTAACTGAAAGCAGCGGAAATATGCGAGTTGTACCTTCTGAGTCAACAGTATATGGCTTCCAAATTTCGTTTGCTGAGTCAGCAACAGGTGAAGTTAAAGTAGCACCAGCTGGTGTTTATATCCGCGGTGGTATTTATGGTACAGGTGATTGGGCTGCAGACGATACGATGCGTTTACACTTTGACCCTGTAGCTGATGGCAGTGCAGGTCAAGTATTAACAGGTACCTTAACGACCACTGGTACAGGTAGTTTCAAAATTGCTGACGAAGGCTGGGGTGGCACTTATGGTGTGAACTACGGAACTTCTTCAAGCGGTGAAAATCAAGTTGTATTAGGAACTCCAATTCAGTTGATTCGAGATAATGATCCTCTAGCAGCTGAAGCTGACCGTGAAGCTGCTGGTAATATCGGCTTCCAGCACCCAGCGGGTACCTATAAGTTTGTATTCGATTTAGCAACGAAACAACTTATCGTAACGGCGGAATAATTCCGTTCAGTAAATAAGTTTCAAAAACCAGCTTCGGCTGGTTTTTTTGTATTTGGAACTCGATATTTTGGTGATCAATACCAAGTATGCTTTTGCTGAAAAGAATATCAATTTGTGAATTAAGAAATAAAGCTCGAGTTGTTAATCAAGTTGGCAAATCTAGTGTTCTGCAGAACACTTAAAATAAAAAAACACAATGGGTCAACATTGTGCTTTTTTCTGTAATGGTGCTTGTTAGTTACTTTTATTAAAACAGTGTATAAATAAACGTCGCCAGAGCCGATTGCTGTGTTGCGACCACTAAGCCGCCAAGTAAACTCAAAATTATAATAATCGGCATCAGCCAAATTTTTTTACGGACTTTTAAAAACGCCCATAAATCACTAATAAATTCCAACATTTAAAACGGGTACTCCAAACTTTCTTTTTTTGATTTTTCATCAGGCTTTACGTAACTTGATGTCTGATGTTTTGGCATTTGTTTTTTGTATTGTAGCTTGCCAAACAGGTTTAATACCATGCCTATTGGTGCAATTAATAGGTAAAAACTAAGCCCCAATATGATTCTGGTGTTGACCCAACCTATAATGCCAGCAACAAACATCCAACCTTTAAATGGCCAATAAATCCAGCTTGGTTTAAATAGATAAAGTAGCATTAAACTCGCTGATATAAATAAAGGCCATACTTGATATGCGTAACTAAACAGCCAGGGCAGAGCTAACGAAAACACCACTGGGAATGCCCAGCTCATAGTCAGAGCAAAACTCTTAAGTGCTTTTATATTGCTTTTGTCTATGGTCATAGTCATGTAAGTTAATCCATCTCAAACTTGATGCTTTTTGCTTTTTCAATTGCGTCTTTCGGTTGTGCATCCTTTGCCAAAACAATATTGTTCATCACTAAGTAATCCATTTCCGTTGCAAGAAAACAACGGATAGCATCTTCAGGTGAGCAAACTGGCGGTTCACCTCTCACGTTAAAAGAGGTATTCACCAAAACCGAACAACCTGTTTTTTGTTTAAATTCAGTCAACAACTTATGAAACTCAGGATTGGTTTCTTGATGTACTGTTTGAATTCTCGCTGAATAATCAACGTGAGTAATTGCAGGCAAGCTTGAGCGTTTTTGCTTTAACTTCTCAATACCAAATAGTGAATCGTCTGTATCTAAACATAAGTCTTTTTTCACGTTTGCTACCAATAACATATAAGGGCTCGGTGTTGATTGCTCAAAGTACTTATCAACGTCCTCTGCTAATACTGCGGGGGCAAACGGCCTAAAAGACTCTCGGTATTTGATTTTGAGATTCATGGTCGACTGCATTTTGCTGTTTCTCGGATCGCCAATAATAGAGCGATTACCTAAAGACCGGGGACCAAACTCCATTTTTCCTTGGAACCAGCCGACGACATTGCCATCTTGTAAATACTCACTAACTTGCTGGTATAGATTGTTTTCAGAGACTATTTGGTAGTCCAAACTTTGTTCGTTTAAAACAGCAAGTATCTCGTCGTTTGAAAAGCTTGGACCAAGATAGCCACCTTTCATGTTGTCGGGATTGGTTTCTTTGTCTAATGAAGCTGCTTTTTTGGTACTTTCAACTTCTTTGCCTTCAACTTCACAACCGTTGAAATAATGGTGCCATGCAACAAATGCAGCGCCCAATGAACCGCCGGCATCTCCTGCTGCAGGCTGTATCCAAATATTTTTATAGGGACTTTCATTTTGTATTCGGCCGTTTGCGACGCAGTTTAATGCGACGCCGCCAGCTAGACATAAGTTGTCTGAGGGAACCAAAGAGTGAAGGTGAGATACAATCTTAAGCACGATTTCTTCGGTGACCACTTGAATGGACCGCGCTAAATCCATTTGTTTTTGTCCAATCTTACTGTCACGGGGTAAGGCTTTACCACCAAATAAGTCTTCAAACTTTTTGTTCACCATTCGACTACCCGTAGCGTAATCGAAATAGTCCATATTTAAAGCAAAGCTGCCGTCTTCGTTCAACGTTACTAAGTGTTCAAAAATTAAGTCGACATATTTAGGCTCGCCATAGGGTGCAAGTCCCATCAGTTTGTATTCACCGGAATTTACCCGAAAACCACAATAATAAGTAAATGCTGAATACAACAAACCGAGGGAATGTGGGAATTGAATTTCCCAAATAGGTTTTAGTTCTTTCGTTTGCTTGCTTGCGGAAGTTTTCGAGGTTCCATGCCACGCGGTAGAAGTAGCCCATTCGCCGACGCCGTCTAAACAGAGTACCGCTGCTTCATCAAAGCCGCTGGGGAAAAACGCAGAGCCTGCATGTGATAAATGATGTTCACTAAACAGCAGTTTGGGTAATTTTGTTTTTTTATCTATTCCGGCTAATGCTCGAAATTCGCTACGCAATACGCTTTTGAGGTATAACTTTTCTTTTAACCAAATCGGCATTGCGCGAATGAACGACTTTATGCCTTTTGGCGCGTTGGCAAAGTAAGTTTCTAATAAGCGCTCAAACTTTAACAAAGGTTTGTCGTAAAAAATAATAGCATCTAAGTCGGTCAGATCACATTGGGCTTGTTGCAAACAAAACTCAATGGCCCTTTTGGGAAAACGAGGATCGTGTTTTAATCGCGTGAAACGCTCTTCTTGTAAAGCAGCGATGATTTCGCCATCTCTTACTATTGAGGCTGCGCTGTCGTGATAATAAGCTGAGATACCTAAGATGGTTTTGCTCATAAACTGTTACTTCATCAAAGTGTTATGCATTCGTATGAGTAAACAGTCTAACACTTTTATCTTGCTCCAAGCGACCTCATTGGCTACCGTTGCATACCTATGAATAAAAATAAATTTGGGTAAGAGTTGTGACGACAAAGATAGTTGATAAAGGCAACAAACAACGCTTGTTTTATCTGGTAGCGATATTGCTGCCGGTCTTGTTTTTAGCTTTTATTGAATTTGTGCTTAGGTTGGTGAACTTTGGTGAAGAATATCCTTTGTTTGTTGAACGTAAAGAGCTCCAAGGGTATTTTCAACCTAATCCCGAACTGATTAAACGTTACTTTTCAAACCCTGAACAAGCACCTAACGTCAGTCCAGATACCGTATTTTTTACAAAAGAAAAACAAGAAGATGTATTTCGAGTTGTAGTGCAAGGGGGCAGCAGTGCTGCAGGTTTCCCGTTTGGCCGATACGGTTCATTGCAAGGCATGTTAGAACAAAGGTTTAAACGAGCCTATCCGGATAAAAAAATAGAAGTTATTAATACGGCAATGGCGGCTGTTAACACTTACACCTTGATGGATATGACTGAGGAGATCATTGCAATTGAACCTGACGTTGTACTTATTTATACAGGGCACAATGAATACTTAGGTGTATTGGGAGTCGGTTCTCAATTTGCGGGCAGTAGCAGTCGATTTGCAACGCTCGCATTTTTAACACTCAAAGACTTTAAGCTTTATCAAGCAATAGAAAAGCTCGTCATTGCACTAAAAGGTGAATCGTCGTCTGCCGAAAATAATATAGACGACGGCAGAAGTTTGATGTCGAAAGTGGCACAAGGCCAGTATGTTGAATTTGATTCAAAGTTATACCATGCAGGCATTAACCAGTTTCAAGCTAATTTAAGCCAGATTTTAGCGGACTATAAAAAAGCCAATATACCCGTTTTTATCGGTAATTTAATTAGTATTGAAAAGGGCATGCCACCATTTTCATCAATCGGCAAAGTTTACTGGCACTCAATTAAAGGAAATTTAACGACCGCAACCGTAACTCAAATGGAACATCCCGCTACTAAATATTACGCCAAAGCGCTGCTTGATTATCAGAATGAAAACTTCGCAGAAGCTAAATTAAATTTTCAATTAGCAAGAGATCACGACTCACTGCGGTTTAGAGCGCCATCTGAATTTAACAATATTATAAAAACCTTAGCGACTGAATATCAGGCTAATTTGGTCAATGTTGACGAACGCGTTAGAAGGGAAGCTGACAATTCAATTCTCGGTGAAAAGCATTTACTAGAACATGTGCATCCAACCGTAAGGGGATACTTTCTGCTGGCCGATGCATTTTATAACGAATTAATAAACTCAAACTTGCTTGGTGAAAGTGAGTTTTTAAACAACAGAGCGCTGGATGTTAAAATCGCTTGGCAAGATATTCCGCTAACTGAAGTAGATATAACATATGGTGAATTTAAAATTGCCAATTTGAAGTCAGACTATCCTTTTGTTGCAGAGTCACAGCCAAGACCGCAAATGAATGTCAGTACCGAAATGGAAAAGTTGATAGCGCGTCGTATCCAAGGTGATGACTGGTTTCCATTGCAACAAGATTTGTTAAGACTGTTTTATAAAAATGGTGATTTTGAAAATGCGGCTCGTGTCGCGGGTATTATGGCCAGTGCAATCCCAAACGATGCCGCTCTTTATCAAACCGCAGGTCGTTTGTATCTAAAGGCAAAGGACTTAACTCTTTCGTATTACTACTTTCAAAAGTCTTATCAAATAGAGGCAGCTAATCCAGGTTATGCGTTAAATTACGCTCACGTTTTGTTTTTGCTGGAGCGCTACCAAGAAAGCTTAGCCGTATTAAAAAAAGGTCAGAGTCTGGGGGAACAACAAGAAAAATTCGCTCGCCTGATCAATCAGGTTCAACGTTACGTCCAATAGGTAAATATAAACCATGACCATGTCAAACTCTAAACGCCTCATTTTTACGTTAATCACCTTAAGCATTCCTATCCTATTCTTTGTGGTTTTGGAGTTTGCACTGCGTTTAGCCGGTTACGGAAAAAGTATGCCTTTGTTCATAGAAAATCCTCCGGCACCGCAATATTTGCTGCCTAGACCTGACGTGGTAAAACGCTATTTTAGCGATCCTGAACTGGCGCCTAACGTGACGATAGAGACCAATTTCTTTTTAAAAGATAAACCAAGCGACGGTATTCGAATTTTTGTTCAGGGTGGCTCAACCGCGGCGGGATTTCCTTACGGTTTTGGAGCATCAATCGCGGGGATGTTGGACTATCGACTGAAACAAAGTTTCCCAGATAATCATGTTGAAGTCATCAATACGGCGCTTTCTGCAGTAAATAGTTACACCATTTTAGACTTCGTCGATGAAATTATTGAACAGCAGCCGGACGCGGTTTTGATATACGCGGGTCACAATGAGTTTTTGGGGGTTTTAGGTGTAGGTTCTAATTATACGGCTGCCGGCTCAAGAGGAGCTACGTTGTTATATTTGAAACTCAAAGACTTACGTATTTTTCAGTTAATGCAAAAACTCTACGCTTGGTTTTCATTGCCCGACGAGGCAATTTTAAGTGAGACTAATGCTCGAACCATGATGGCTAAAGTCGCGAAACATAAAAATATTCCAGTAGATTCAGAGTTGTTCTCACAAGGCGTTTCTCAGTTCGATGCCAATCTCGATTTGATTTTAGCCAAATACCAGAACGCAAATATTCCAGTTTTCATTAGTACCATTGCGAGTAACTTATCTGATCAAGCGCCATTTAGTTCAGCAGAATATTCAACAGACATTGAAAATTTGTTGAATGACTTGACCGACGGTAACGCCGACATACAACGAGCTAAAAGCGCGCTTGAAAAAGTGGTTGCTGAACAAAGCGCAGATGCATCGTTTAAATTCGGTAAAGTATTGCAAAGTCAGGGGTTGCACGAGTTAGCAAAAGAAGCCTATGTCAATGCTAAGCAGCATGATTTACTAAGATTTCGAGCGCCAGTTGAAATGAACCAAATTATTCGCAAAAAGTCCGCTAATGTCGGCGTACATTTAGTGGAAGTGCAGAAAGCGATGAAGCAGGCTGCTAAAAATGGTGTGATTGGCAATGACTTGATGCTGGAGCACTTGCACCCAAACATAGATGGCTACTTTGTTATTGCTGATGCCTTTTATAATGAGCTTAGAACAAGCAATATATTTGGTGAGTTCCCTCGGCCAATATCGTCCTTTAACGCACGATTGGAGTTACCTGTATTTGATGCCGAATTATATTGGGGCGAAGCGAAGATCGCAGCATTAATGGCGGATTATCCATTCCAATCGTCTCCTCAACAGCCTCAATTTAAACCACAAATTACTTGGAGTGATCGACTGGGCTTTGCCGCCTACAAAAAGCGGGCTGACTGGTTAACAATTGCTTCTGAAACCTTGAGACGCAGTCAGGGAAAAGACCTTAATACTCAGCTTAAAGCTGCAAAGCTATTGTCAGATGCCGTACCTTATAACGAACAATACGCTTATCAAGCCGGAATGTTATTGATGCAAAATAAACGTTGGTTAGAAGCTCCGCGCTATCTAAAAAGAGTGTTAGATATTAATGAAGAAAACACCAATGCTATGTTGGCTTTAGCTCACGCATACTCAGTTCAGCAGCGATTAGACTTGACCAAACAGTGGTTGCAGAAAGTCCTAAAGATATCACCAAACAATCCAACCGCATTGAAGGTTTTAAAACAACTAGGACAATAATATGTCGCGGTAAAGAGTGTTGGCATTGTTTAGATTCTTAATTTAGTTTATCTAAATATACTGTTTAAACTTTAAACAAGTTTATGATTTTTTACATACGTATTCAGTAATCTAGTCAAAGTACTTTTACGTTACAGTAACCCTGAATAATAAATAAAATTAACAGGGTTCAATTTATGGCTAAGTTAGTTAATGCAAAGTATGCAGTGACAACAATGCTATTGTCAGCGTTCCTGACTGCATGTGGTGGTTCGGATGACGACGGTGGTATTTTAGATAATGGTGGTGATGAACCGCTCCAATGTACAGCACCTCAGGTTCCTAATTCTGATGGCACAGCTTGTGTAACACCAGAAACGCCGGAAACCAATACCGCACCAACAATTTCATCTGGTAGCACGATCACAGTAACCGAAGGGGCTGAAAATGGTTCGACAGTTTATACAGCTGCAGCCTCGGATGCTGAAGGCGATTCGCTGTCATGGACTATAACGGACTCAGAAAGTATTTTTGCAATTGATAGTTCCAGTGGTGCTATTACTGTTGCAGACAATAGCAACCTAGTTGCAGACAGTTTATCTAACTATCAAATTACAGTAACGGTGAGTGATGGCGAATTAGAAGCTTCGCAAGTTATTTCGGTGACCGTTGAATCAACGGGCTCATCTGCACCAACACCTTCTCAAGTGCCTGGCACCAATGAAGCCGTCATTTATTATTATAGAGCGGACGACAATTATACAGGTTGGACAATCCACGCCTGGAACAATGATACATGTTCAGGTTATGCCGATTTCGCAGCTGATGGCGGAACAGAGTGGAGCGCTGGATTAATTCATGATGGTGTTGATGACAACTACGGTGCTTACTGGTTGATTGATACAACCGCTAATGCTAGCTGTTTAAACTATATTGTTCACAAAGGAGACAGTAAAGATCCAGACGGTGATCAGAAGCTTGATTTGACGCAAAGTCGCTGGAACTTTGTCGTATCAGAGTCTGGTATTTACACTGATCCTGAAGATATCTCGTTTGATGTACCATTTAGTATTGATGGTGCATCGGCGCACTTAATCGATGCATCAACCATTGTTTGGTACGGCAGCGCGACCTCCAATGTTTATTTGGTGTCCTCAGCTACCGGTGATTTGGATGCAGCACTGACAGTCACAGATTCGAATTCTATTGAACTGTCACCGACTACGTTAACAGCGGCGCAGAAAGCGATTGTGCCGCATTTGACCGACACTAATTCATGGACTGCTTATACCTTTGACGCTGAATTGGATGATGTTAAATCGCTACTTAAAACTCAATTGGCATTGGTATCAACTGCAGCGGATGACTCTCTAACCTCGGCGACTTACGTGCAAACCGCCAAAGCATTAGACGCTATTTATACCACAGGTGACAACGATGCTGATGAACAAACGCTTGGCATTCAATACGTTGATGGTGGTTTAACGGTTTCTGTTTGGGCGCCAACGGCTATTGACGTAAACCTAAAAGTTTATAACGCGAGTAAATCTTTATCTTCAACGGAAGAGATGACCTACGACGCAGCGACGGGGATTTGGTCTTATACAACGGCAGATGCTTCAGCGCTAGATCGCATGTTCTATCGTTTTGAAGTGAACGTCTATCACCCAGCAACTAAAGCGGTTGAAACCTTATGGTCAACCGATCCATATTCGGTGAATACCTCCACTAACGGTTTATATTCGCAATTTGTTAATATGACGGATGTGGATATTACACCAGCAGATTGGGGGGCTTATGACATACCAACTATTTCAAACATTGAAGATGCGGTTATTTTAGAAACCCATATTCGTGATTTCAGTGTTTTTGATGACACAACCACTGCAGCTAATCGCGGTAAATACTTAGCGTTTACGGAAAGTAGCTCAGATGCAGTTCAGCATTTGCAAGGTTTGGCTGATTCAGGCGTCACACACTTCCATATGTTACCAGCCAATGACATCGCGACCATTGAAGAAGACGAAAGCAAACGCATTGATTTAACTAACACGGTTGATGAGCTTTGTGCACGAGTTTCTGACGCGCCAGTGTGCGGTGTTGAAAACGGTTCGGATACATTATTAACGGTATTAGAAAGTTACGATCCAGCCAGCGGTGACGCCCAAGCTTTAATAAAAAAAGTACAAGGTTTAGATGGGTTTAACTGGGGTTATGATCCGCATCACTTTAACGTGGTTGAAGGCAGTTATGCATCAGACCCTGACGGCGTAACTCGCATTAAGGAATTCCGTGAAATGGTTAAAGCCCTGCATCAAACCGGCATGCGTGTTGCGCTTGATGTTGTGTACAACCATACAAGCTCTTCAGGCGTCAATGACAAATCAGTTTTTGACAAACTAGTACCAGGTTATTACCACAGATACAGTGAAGTCACTGGCGAAATGGAACGTTCTACGTGTTGTGAAAACACGGCAACAGAGCATCGTATGATGGGCAAGTTTGTAGTTGACTCGTTAGCATTCTGGGCCGAGCACTATGCCATTGATAGCTTCCGTTTTGACGTTATGGGACATATGCCAAAAGACGTGATCTTAGACGGTCGTGACGCGGTGGCAGCAATTGACCCTGATACTTATTTCTATGGCGAAGGCTGGAACTGGGGTGAAGTGGTTGATAACCGTTTATTCGAGCAAGCAACCCAATACAACATGGCCGATAGCGAAGTGGGAACCTTTAATGACCGTCCTCGCGATACCATTCGTTGGGCACCTTTAGCGCAAGACGACGTCAATTTATCTAACGTTGATCACATTCGTTTAGGGTTGGCAGGTACGTTGCAAAACTATGAACTAAAAGACAAAGATGGTGTAAGAAAGCTAGGTAAAAACTTCGCTCAGTCGTCTTATGCGTTAGACCCAGCTGATATCATCAACTATGTATCGAAACACGATAACGAAACCTTGTGGGATCAACTGCAATATAGCTTGCCTACAGACATGAGTGCAGAAGATCGTGCGCGTATTCACAATATCTCTGCTGCGATACCAGTATTAAGCCAAGGCATCCCTTTCTTCCAGCTAGGCGTTGAAATGATGCGGTCTAAGTCGATGGATAGAAACACTTACGATGCCGGTGATTGGTTTAACCGTGTGGATTACACCAACATGACTAACAACTGGAATGTAGGTTGGCCACTGGAGCAAGATAACAGTGCGAAATACAGTCTTATTAAACCGTTAAGCGCTAATACTAATATTGCGGTTACTGGTACAGATATCGATTTTACCGAAGACGTGTTTAATGAATTTTTACAAATTCGTTCAAGCAGTCCGTTATTCCGTTTAACCACTGAACAAGACATTATCGACCGTGTTGGTTTCCATAATACAGGCGCAAGTCAAACAGAAGGGATTATCGTCATGAGTTTGGATGACGGCACAGGTGTGGCCGACTTAGACAGTAACTATGATGCGATTGTCGTGGTTATTAACGGCACAGACTCTGAAGAAACAATGACAGTTAAATCAGCGACTGGATTTACTCTACACCCTGTTCATGCCAACTCTATTGATGCGATGGTTGCTGCGGCAAGTTTCACTCCTAATGCCAATGATGCCGCAAACGGTGACTTTACAGTTGGTGCTTATACTGCTGCGGTGTTTGTAAAAGTACAATCGGGTGGTCAAGGCGATGGTGTACCTGCCGATCCAGACTTTGTTGCTTCACCGTACGGTGAGACTGATATTGCAGTTGTCGGTTCTGGAGATTGGAGCGATTCAGTAGCGCTGAGCTACAACAATGAAGGTTTATATTCTGCCACAACTACGCTTTCTGCAGGCACATATGTATTCTCTATTGGCGATGCTAACTTAACAACGGTTGATTTAGGCTTTGCGGATGTTGCGGCTGACACTGATTCATTAGCTTTATCTGACTCTGCGGGTGAAATAGCCTTCACTGCGAGTTCATCAGGCACATATGGTTTCGAATTGGATGTATCTAGCAGCACTCCGGTATTAAAGGTTAGTTTATTAAACGCTTTAGTTTCGTGTGACGCGCCTGTATCAGCAGGGGATGCACCATTTGATATTGCAGGCAATGGTTCACTATACATTAAAGGTGATCATAGTGGTTGGGGCGCCGATGAAGCTTATATATTGACTTACATAGGTAATAATCAATACAAGGCAATTGCTGAGTTCGATGGAACATTTAACTTCAAGCTGGCTTCTAGTGATGGCGATTGGGCTACTCAATTGTGGGTTCAAAACTCAGATGGTTCGATCAATACATCTAGCCTAGAAGTAGGAACCACATACGATGTAGCGTACGGTAATGCGGGAACCGATAACAACTCAATGACAGTTGCTCAAGGTGAATACAGCTTTACCTTAACACTTAATGACGCTAACCCTGCTGCTGAAACAAAGCCAGCTGGTACGTTACTGGTTGAGCAATGTTCTCAATAGTGTAAATGAGTTACTTGATTATAAAATCCGCTCTTTGTGAGCGGATTTTTTTTGGGAAATTATGAACAGGATTGATAATAGGCTTGGCGAATTAGAGTATCGGCGAGAGCTGTTAATTATATCTCAAAGGTAAAGTCGACTAACTGCTCTACTGGCATAGGGCGACTTATAAAATAGCCCTGAGCGTAATGTACACCAATTTTTTCTAATTCTTGATAAATCTCTCGATTCTCCACAAATTCAGCGACGCACTCTTTGCCAAGTGCAATAGCGATATTACTAATGGCTTTTACCAAGGTTAAGTCTTCGCTATTTTTGTGCATGCCTTTCACAAAACTACCATCTATTTTCACAGATTGAGCGGGTAAATCGCGTAAATAAGCAAAGGTACTGAAGCCAGTACCAAAATCGTCAATCGAGAATTGGCAGCCTAACTCGGTGATTTCTTCTATCATTCGAATCGTGCCACTAACGTTCGTTAAACTGGCAGATTCGGTCAGTTCGAAAATGATTTTGGTACCGCTTACATTATATTGTTCAAGTTTCGACTTAATGAGCGGCACTAACCCTTCATCAGAAAACGCTTGTGCCGATAAATTAATGGCGACCTTATGTAAAACCGGATGTGTGCTTAACATTTTAATGGTTTTACTCACCACTTGATGATCAAGCATATTGATATCTTCGGCTCGTTCAAGCGCGGTAATAAACTCTCCGGGATATACTAACTTACCGTTGATTTTCAGTCGCACTAAGGCCTCAAAATAGGCAGTTTTGTTATTTTTTACATCCCAGATAGGTTGGAAGTGTAATTCAATGTTGTCGTTAACGACGGCCTCTTGTAAGCGATGTGCCCATTGCATTGAGCTGTGTTGTTCTTTGGATTCTGCGTCATCTTCGGTGTAGCAGTGGACGCGATTACGGCCTTTGTTTTTAGCAACATAAAGGGCAATATCAGCTTGGCGCAAGTACTCAGGGCCTGTAGCGTTACCGTCTACTTCTGAAACACCAATACTGGCGCTGATCTTGTAACTGTTTTTACCAAAGTGAAAATGCGCATCGGCAATTTGTTTACAAATGTTGTTACCTATGGTCACTGCATCGTCGATTTGAGTATCGACCAGTAAAATAACAAACTCGTCACCGCCGACACGACACAACACATCTGATTTACGCAAGCGTTGGCTCAAAATAGCGGCGACTTCTTTCAGCACTAAGTCACCAGTTTGATGGCCTTCGGTATCATTGATGATTTTGAAATGGTCTAAATCGATATAAAGCAAACAATGGTTGTGGGTGCCACGAGCGGCTAATAACGTTAGTCGACTCAGCTCGTTATCGAAGCTGTAACGATTATATAGTCCTGTTAACGTATCATGCAGCGCTAAGTGCTGAAGCTTTTCTTGCGCTTGTTTTCGCTCGTTGATGTTGTCTATGGTGGCTGCAATGCCTTTGTTGTCACCTTGCATATCCAGTTGTTTGAGTTTGACCTCAACCCAAACACTCGCGCTGTGTTTGGTTTTAATTTTCACTTCTTCGGTGTTGAAATAAACGCTCTTAACCAGCAAGTCACTGAGCTTATTAGAAAAATGTATAGACTCTTCTTCGCTGGCATCGAGAAAACTCAGTAAACTTTTATT
>JABXID010000132.1 GCA_013373245.1 Gammaproteobacteria bacterium | reverse complement strand
TTCCAGCAGAACATTAAGTCTTTCATTTGCGCTTCAGTCGGTTGTACTTTTGATACAACTTTTAAGTCAGACGCTTCAACCATACCTTGGTCACGATCTTGAACTAATAAACCGCCGTTTACTCGTTTGATGTCTGGCTGAGTAGTTTTGTTAGTCCACTCACCACATTCTAATAAACGCACGTTTTGTTTAGCTGAAACGATTTGTGCAGCTTCGCTAGAAACTTTAGGAGCAATGATAACTTCAACAAACTGACGAGAAACAATCGCTTCTGCCGTGTCTGCGTCTAATTCGCGGTTAAAAGCGATGATGCCACCAAATGCTGATGTCGGGTCAGTTTTAAACGCGCGATCGTACGCTTCTAAAATTGTATCGTTTACCGCAACGCCACATGGATTAGCGTGTTTCACGATAACACAAGCAGGTTTGTCGAACTCTTTTACGCACTCTAATGCAGCGTCAGTATCAGCGATGTTATTGTAAGAAAGGGCTTTACCTTGCAATTGAGTAGCCGTTGCAACCGACGCTTCTTCAATGTCGTTCTCTACATAAAATGCCGCTTGTTGGTGGCTGTTTTCGCCGTAACGCATCTCAAGCTTTTTGCTGAATTGCATATTGTAAGTGCGCGGGAATTTTGAGTCTTCCACTTCATCAGCGTTGTCTGAGTAGTCTGGTACTAGTTTGCCGAAGTAGTTTGCGATCATTCCGTCGTATTGTGCAGTATGTTCAAACGCCGCAATTGCTAAATCGAAACGAGTTTCGAACTTGGTTGCGCCTTTGTTTTCATCTAATTCTGCAGCAACGCGGTCGTAATCTTTTGCATTTACCACGATAACAACGTCTTTGTGGTTTTTCGCTGCAGAACGAACCATAGTTGGGCCACCGATGTCGATGTTCTCAACAGCGTCTTCCATTGTGCAATCTGGATTTGCAACGGTGCTAGCAAATGGATAAAGGTTAACAACAACCATGTCGATTGGTGCGATGTCGTGTTCTTGCATCACTTCATCGTCTGTACCGCGACGACCTAACACGCCACCGTGAATTTTAGGGTGAAGTGTTTTTACACGACCGTCCATCATTTCAGGGAAGCCAGTGTGGTTTGAAACTTCAATTGCGTTTACGCCATTGTCAGTAAGTAGTTTAAACGTGCCGCCTGTTGATAAAATCTCAACGCCGTGAGAAGCCAAAGAACGTGCGAATTCTACAATACCAGTTTTGTCAGACACGCTAATAAGAGCGCGGCGAACAGGTCGTAATGTATCCATTGATTGTGTTTACCTTTATGTAAAAATTTTTAGTGTAGATGAAAATCTAATGTTTGAATGGCGCTATGCCAGATGTTTCGAATAAAGCTACATCCATGTATGTTCGAATTTCCATCCTCCATGATGTTATCGAAGGCGATTACATCCATGTAGCTTCGATATTCCATCATCCTTGATGTAAAAAAAGCACCCGAAGGTGCTTTTTAGGCGGGCGAACCCGCCGTGTTTCTTAGTTCATGCCGTAGCGCTTTAACTTTTTACGTAAAGTACCACGGTTAATGCCTAACATATTGGCAGCACGTGTTTGGTTGCCGCGTGTGTATGTCATGATTTCTTCTAAAAGAGGCTTTTCTAATTCAGACAATACTAAGTCATATACGTCTGTAGAGTCTTGACCGTTTAACGTTTGTAAGTAGTTACGAACTGCTTTTTTAACTTCGTTGCGTAATGGCTGAGGCTTATCCGCTGTTTGGATATGTGCGTTAGTAATGAACGGAGTTTGTACGTTTTGATCAAACATTTTTACTTTTTCTCTTTAAAATATGGTTAATACTTTTATTTTCGAAAATGACGAAAACAAACTTAAATTTGTTCGAAGTACGCATTTAACACATCAAGTTGTTCGCGATGTGACTCAATAGCATTAAAACGTCTTCTGAATGACTTATCCGTGTCTTGATCTTCTAGGTACCACCCGACATGCTTACGTGCGATTCGGGGTCCCATCACATCACCATAAAGTTGGTGCAAGTTTCCAACGTGCTCCAGCATTATGCTACGAACCTCTTCCTTCTCTGGTGGCGCCAGAATGTGACCGGTTCGTAAGTAGTGGTCGACTTCACGAAAAATCCAGGGCCGACCCTGCGCCGCTCGACCAATCATCAGACCGTCGGCATTGGTAAACTCCAAAACCCTTTTGGCTTGCTGCGGTGAATTGATATCACCGTTAGCGATTACCGGAATTTGAACGTTTTCCTTTATTTCTTTTATGGTGTTGTATTCAGCTTCGCCTTTGTACATACACGCTCGTGTACGACCATGAATGGCCAAGCTTTGTATGCCATTGCGCTCCGCAATTTTGGCAATTTCAACACCATTACGATTGTCGGGGTTCCATCCCGTTCTCGTTTTTAACGTGACAGGCACTTTCACTGCTTTAACCACAGCTTTGACGATTTGCTCAACCAACTCTGGGTATTGCATCAACGCCGAGCCTGCCATTTTTTTATTTACTTTTTTCGCAGGGCAACCCATATTGATGTCGATGATTTGCGCGCCGTTTTTTTCATTAAACGCCGCCGCTTCAGCCATCAGCTCAGGATCTGCTCCAGCAATTTGCACAGCACGAATGCCTGTTTCACCCATATGATCCATTCGGTTCATTGATTTATCTGTTTTCCAAACCTTAGGGTTTGAAGACAGCATCTCAGAAACGGCTAATCCAGCCCCCATTCGACGACATAGTTGTCTAAAGGGTCTGTCCGTAACACCTGCCATCGGCGCGACAATTAAATTATTGTCCAGTGTGTAAGGACCAATCTGCATTTTTAGTTTCCTCAATTTAGGATGCGAACGTGCCTGTCCAAAAAAAGGGCGGCAAGTATACTCATTGTGAAACAAAAATCAAAGGTTGTTTTTTAAACAATTTTTGTTTTTTTTATGTTCGGAAGTATTGACTTTTTGAAATCGTTTTAAAAATCCACAATTAGCGCTGAATCATGCGAAAACTATGAAGATTTTTGAAATTTACTTGACAGAAAGGGAAATTTTTAAGTCGTTAAAATGGGCTGGCGAATTATGAAAGCTATAAGCTGTAAGAATGACTTCGTCACTAGTTGTAAGTTAAAGCAGTTTCGAGTTTCGAGTGGCGAGGAAAAGCAAAGAACTGGAAGGCTTGAAGGCGGTAAGGTGAATTGAGCTATAAGCTGTAAGTCCTAAAGCTATAAGTAACAGCAGTTGAAGATCAGGATAGCCGCCTTTACCATTTGACGAAACTCGAAACTCGAAAC
>JABXID010000102.1 GCA_013373245.1 Gammaproteobacteria bacterium | reverse complement strand
TTAACTATTAACTATTAACTATTAACTATTAACTATTAAAAATAAAACTTAACAATGAGGTTTATATGTCAACAAATGCACCATCTTTACTATTTTATTTGTTAGCAACTTTGAGTGTATTTGTTACACCTGTTTCTGCTAAATCAGACTCAGTAGCTAAAGTCATCGCCAACAAGGGCAAAGTCGAGATTCAACGTCAAGATAAAATACTAAAAGCGAAACGTCGTGACGAGTTAAAAACACAAGACGTGGTCAAAACCGGCAACAAAGCCCGTGCTCAGTTTAAGTTTAACGATGGCACCATCACAACACTTGGAGCAGACAGTGAAATGGTGGTTAAAGAATTCGATTGGCAAGATGGCGAAAAGTCACCTAGCGCTGAATTTACGCTGGTCAAAGGCGTTTTTCGTACCGTTACCGGATTAATCACAAAAGTTGACGACCCAAAATATAAAGTCCATACACCTTTAGGCAGTATCGGTATCCGAGGCACTGACTTCTGGGGGGGCTACCTTGATGAAAACGCAATTGACGTATTGTTTGTCGCAGGCGAGCATGCCATAGAAGTTAGCAATGAATTTGGCACCGTTATGCTTGAAAAACCAGGGCAAGGCACCACCATCAAACCTGGCACTGCGCCAAGTAAACCAAAAGCTTGGCCTGCTGCAAAGGTTGAGCGTGCAGTTAAAACCATCACGCTCGACTAGCCTGTACTAGCCTAAAACGGCAACGGTTTTAAACGCGATAAGTCGTTTGTTTCTACGAGTGAGGCAAACGAATCTGCTAAACGATCGGTTTCCGATAACACCGTTCGCCAATAACTCAATCGCTCTTTAGCTCCAATATTTTCAAAGTCTTTGCGATCAGGGATTTTGCCGTATGGCAAGCGGCCGATGAACTCTTGTGAGGGCGTTAATAAAACAGTGTGACTGTAATTTTTGCGGTTAACCGGGCGCTCCAAGTTCTTATCAAACCAACCCGCTTTGGGTTGATGACTAAAGTGCGGGTACAAAGTTAATCCTTGGCGATTAAACTGCAAATCAAAGTGATAATCCACCACTCCGCCATCGCGATATAAACCTTTGGGGGCGTGCGGTATCTTTATTCCGCGCATCACATAAGGTATCGCACCTGAGGCTAATAACGACGGTTTAACATTATCGCTGTTAAAGTCCTGATACTTTGTTGTTATGCAGTATTCATCAATAGTTTGTAAGTCAGATGTTGGCGGCTTAAATACAAAACGCTCATATTGCACATTCAAGAAACTGCGGTGAGCTCGGTTCAGTAATATCGACTTGATTAACCCAGCACCTTGCAACAACTTGTTTTCGAAACCAACAAAACCTTTAGTTTTTGCCACGATAAAATGCGGACGAAATATCGGGTTGTTAATGATGCTGTCCACGCCTTGTTCAGAAAACAAATGCTCTGTCATATCAATGGCGCTTTGGGTGATCTCTTTTGCGCTGGGTCTACCTTGATAATCAGTCGCTGAATAACGCATACCTAACTCAGTAATCGCTGCGACTGGATCTGGCTGAGCAAAACATGCCGCACGAAATGCGCCTGCCGACGAGCCAACCATATCTAATGGCGTGTTCCTGTTTTTGAAATACTCACCAAACAAGTATTTATCAAGGCCAAATAAGGTAAACCACTTGGGCCCGCCACTGGCACCTAAAAACACCTCAAACAACGACTGTTCAAATCCGTGCTCTTCTATAACTTTTTTGGCGTGTTCACCTACGTAAACATCAAGCATATTCTTTCCTAAATAATTATTCGTCGATGACATTTATTCAACCGGGGCAAGTTCCCGAATGATCAGCTGTAAACTCTGATTGCCTCTGAATTCATTAACATCCAATTGGTACACCAATTGAGTACGTTTAATGTTGGGGTTTGGCCAAACACTCAAATCGGCATTAAAATGTATGCCATCAACGACTACCCCATCATCATTAGCCAACACCAGTTTAAGATGTTTTCCACCAACTAATCGCTGGCTAATAATTTCAAATTCGTCGTCAAAACACGGCTCAGCAAAACCTTGTCCCCACGGGCCTGCTTGCTCAAGCGCTCGACAAAAATCTATCGTAAGATGCTCTGAGGGCAATGAGCCATCGGTTAAGGTGACTTGTGTCAGCACTTCTTCGCTCAAGTGCTCAAGCACGACAGAGTCGAAAGCTTCTTTGAAACTCTCCAAACTGCTTAGTTTAATACTCAACCCAGCTGCCATAGCGTGGCCACCAAATTTGATAATAAGATTTGGGTAACGCGTATTTACTTCGTCTATTACATCACGAATATGAACCCCTTGGATTGAGCGAGCTGAACCTTTAAGTTCAATATCATCACCGCCGGTATCAACCGCTTCACCTTGCGCAAATGCTATGGTGGGGCGATAAAACTTATCTTTAACCCGACCGGCAACAATTCCAATCACGCCTTGATGCCAAGTTTCTTGGTATACACAAATACCATTCGGCAAGTCGCCATTGTTTATCGCCAGTGTATTAACCGCTGCCTCCGCTTCAATTCGCATACCTTGTTCGATCTCTTTACGTTCATTATTTAATGAATTGAGATCTTCCGCCATTTTTAACGCTTGACCATAATCTTCCGTTAACAAACAGCGAATGCCATACGACATATCATCTAATCGACCAGCGGCATTTAAACGAGGTCCAATAACAAACCCAAAATCTGACGCTTTTGCTTGCTTTAATTCTTTATTGGCAAGCTGCAATATCGCTCTTATTCCTGGTCGACAATGACCTTTTCTAATACGAGCTAACCCTTGATGTACCAAGATTCGATTGTTTTCATCAAGCGACACCACATCTGCCACTGTGCCAAGTGCCACTAAATCGAGTAACTCCGCTAAATTGGGAGCCACTAATTTTTGGCCATTTTCATCGATTCGCTCATACCACCCCTGCTCACGCAAATATGTGCGGAACGCAAGCAAAACATAAAACGCCACACCAACCCCTGCTAGGTTTTTACTTGCAAATTCACAGTCGGGTTGATTTGGATTTACTATCGCATCGGCAATTGGAAGTTCAGAGCCAGCCAAATGGTGATCTGTGACTATCACTCGAATGCCGGCCTGTTTCACCATTTCAACACCAGCAAGGCAAGAAATGCCGTTATCAACTGTGATCACCAAATCGGTACCTTCGTTGATAATATCCTGTGCCAACTGTGGACTTAAACCATAACCGTACTCAAAACGATTTGGCACATTAAAGTTAACCGATTGAAACCCTAACTTGCGCAAGCCTAACATCATCAATGCGGTACTTGTGGCGCCATCGGCATCAAAGTCACCGACGATAGTGATCCTTTGCTGCTTTTTTAACACATCAAACAAAATCGCCGACGCTTGTTGTAATCCCTGCATACTTTGCAAAGGCAACAGCTCAGTTGCCGAGCGTTTTAGTTGCTCATGTGCGGTAATGCCTCGTCCGGCGTATATGCGCTGAATAATCTGAGGTAAGTCACTAAGTGAAGGTGAAATATGAGAAACGTCTCGTCGTTTTATATTAAGCATTTATTATGATTTTTTGCAGGTTAGACGGTGAAAAAATTAAAGCCGCATTTAAGAGAATGCGGCTTTTCTATTTATAACTCTTATTTATGGAAGATCACGCAACAAAGCTTGTGCTGGTTTGTAACCACCAATAAACGAACCGTCAGACAACACAATTGCCGGCGTTCCGGTAACACCTATTGACTGACCCAAAGCGTAATGCTCTGCAATCGGTACGCTACATGCCTTGGTGTCCACTTCGTTATTGTTATTAGCTTTTAATGACGTCATGGCTTCTTTTTGATCATCGGCACACCAAACGTCTTGCGCCAAATCGAACGTTTTGCCACTCAGGCCACCACGCGGAAACGCCAGATATTGAACGGTAATACCTAAATCATTATAGTCTTTCATTTCACGATGGAGCTTTTGACAGTATCCACACGTCACGTCGGTAAATACAGTTACAACGTGTTTTTCGTTTTCGGCAGGGAACACAATCATCGAATCTTTATATTGCTCTACGCCTTTTTTACGCACTTTACGCAATGCATTTTCCGTAATGTTATCCATGCCATTATCTAAGTCGTAAGCAACACCACGCATTAAAAACTGACCATTTTCCGATACATAGAACACACCGTGATTAGTCAATACTTGCTTTAGTCCTTTAATAGGTGAATCTTCAACCGAATCAACCACAATCCCTATCGGTGCCAGTTTATTTTTGATCATTGCATTTGCATCAGACGCTTTTGCAACTGCGTTTGCCGCTAGCCCCGTTGCTGCCAATAACGCAGTCAACACGAGTTTTTTTACTACTTTCATTTAACTTCCTAATTCCAGAATAACGGTACTGCCAAAACAGTAACTCTAAAAACGATTTATCTCATGTAAACAATAGACCGAGCTTACCATAAAAACTTTCAGTTAACCGCGTGGGTGATGTTCTGAATGCAAAGATTTTAGTCTTTCTTTTGCCACGTGTGTGTATATTTGCGTGGTTGATAAATCACTATGACCAAGTAACATCTGCACAACACGCAAATCGGCTCCATTGTTCAATAAATGCGTTGCAAATGCGTGTCGCACTGTATGAGGCGAAAGATGCACATTAATGCCAGCAATTTGGGCATAACGTTTTATACGGTGCCAGAATGTTTGCCTAGTCATTTGACTGCCTCTTTTTGAAGGAAACAGGACATCACTTTCTGTCGTCAATAACATAGGTCGAACTTGACTGATGTATTGTTTCAGCCAATCGGCTGACACTTCACCCATCGGAACTAAACGTTCCTTTTGCCCTTTACCCACCACACGAACTAAGTTTTGAGTTAAGCTGATGTTGTTCAATTTCAATGACACCAATTCTGTCACTCGAAGACCCGTCGCGTAAAGTAGTTCCAACATGGTTCTATCCCGAAATTCAATGGGTTGGTCTAAATCCTGAACGCTAAGCAGTAATTCAACGTCAGACTGGGATAACACTTTAGGAATTGAAGTTCCTAGTTTAGGGGCCTGAGTTAATACCGTAGGGTTATCATTGCGGGTCTTGTTCGCCAATAGATATTTGAAAAAACGCTTAATGGCGCTAATACACCGTGCATTGGAGCGTTGGCTAATACCGCTGTCTATTCGCTTCGCGATAAAAGACTCAACATGTAACTCAGTACATTGTATAACCGTTACTCTTTCAGCTAACAAGAATTGAGAAAACTGCGACAAGTCATTTTTGTAGGCGGCTAACGTATTGTCGCTCAACCCTTTTTCCAGCCATAAATGCTGTAAAAATTGCTCAATATGTTGTTGATTTACAATTTGATCGTTTGTCACAAATACCTTGTTAACCTTTGGTTATCGCTTTTCGTGTGTTCTTGTTTTCATTTTGCTAAACTTGCCGCCAATTTCCTAGTCCGTTCTGTTAATTATTAAAGAAAGAAATAAATGAAAATTGGTTTATTTTACGGTTCAACCACGTGTTATACCGAAATGGCAGCAGAAAAAAT
>JABXID010000285.1 GCA_013373245.1 Gammaproteobacteria bacterium | reverse complement strand
GGGATTTAAAATCCCTCGCTCAATAGAGCGTGACGGTTCAAGTCCGTCCCCGGGCACCATTTATAAAAAATCATTCTAATTAATTTCTGTAAATTGCACGGTCAATATACTTGTTTGTGATTCACAATCTCTGATGCTTACAGCTTACCATTTTTCCAATTCACCTTTTGTTGATTAATTGACATGAGGTTTAAACCTTCCCAATTGTCGTTTCGTATCATAAGTAACAAATTAAAAAGTGACTCAAATCGGGGCAGGGAATGATCATAAATTTTGTTGGATACTATGTAGCATGGTTAGGACTAGTGTTGTTTGGCAACGTGTTTGTGCCGTTTGCCTTGGCTTTATTGGTCATTCATTTACTTGGTGTGGTTACTCATCCAAGTAGGCAGAAAGCAGAGTTGAAATTAATCGTTAGTGTGGCGATGTTAGGAAGCTTAGTGGATGGCTTGTTAACACAACTTTCTATATTTCACTTCCATAGAGGTTCCTTGTTGCCTTTGTTGTCGATCCCTTACTGGCTGGTTATTTTGTGGGCGTGTTTCGCAGCAACTTTAGCCCACAGCCTTAAAGTATTGAGTAAATCAAAAATTCTTCAAGCATTAGTTGGGGCAGTTTTCGCGCCGTTAAGTTATGTCGCTGGTTATAAATTTGACGCAGTGCAACTTGGTTATTCAGTTTTTTCTACCTATTTGGTCTTGGCTACAGTGTGGGCCGTAATAATTGTTGTTTGCTTTTCATTAAAAGATAAATTCTTATCGGAGGTTAGTTGTGATTAATGCGAAACATATATTAGTAATGTTGGTTTTATTTGCCTCTACGTCAGCCCTTAGTAGTAACGATGCAGATAAATTGAGCTTGAATGGATTAAATCAATTAGGAAAAGCGAAATTTTCTTTTATGTTTTGGGACGTTTATGAAAGCCAGTTGTATACAACGTCAGGTGTTTATCCAATGACTACAGAAAATGAACAGTTAGTTCTAAAAATTAAATACTTACGTGAAATTGATAAAGACGACTTGGTTGAGAATACGGTGGAGCAGTGGCAACACCTGGGCATCAGTGACAAACAATATTCGCCCTATATTTCAAAATTGAATGCATTGTGGCCAGACATCAAAAAACACGACGAATTGGCTATTAAAATACAAAACAACGTGGCTACTTTTTATTTCAATGGTTTAAAGCTGGGAGATATTAATGACCATCGTTTTGGACAATTATTTATTGATATTTGGTTGTCAGAAAAAACCAGTCAACCTGAACTTAGACAGCGTTTATTGGGGCTTAAAGGTTAGCTACTTAACCGTTCATAATTAGCAATTGATTTAACATAATAATAAGGAATTCACATGTTTTTGTTTCACATTATAAAAGTGGTTTTGTTAGTCGTGGTCGCAATGTTGCTAACGGCGTGTTCTAGCAATATTGAGGACTATAAATCCACTTCGCCATCCTTTGACATAAAAGAATATTTCACTGGCCACGTGATTGCGCACGGTATGATCCAAGATTACAGCAATCGAGTAACTCGCCGATTTTGTGTTGATTTAGAGGGAGTATGGCAGGGCAATTCAGGGGAATTAAGAGAGACGTTTTATTTTGATGATGGTGAAGTGACTTTTCGAAACTGGCAGTTGACGAAATTGGCTGACGGCCGTTACCAAGGAACTGCTGAAGATGTAGAAGGTGCAGCGTTTGGTCAGCATCATGGTTTTGCATTTCAGTGGCAATACAATTTGTTTGTGCCAATAGAGGATGATACTTATAAGTTTTTTATGGACGATTGGATGTATCAAATGGATCAGTACCGCGTATTTAACAGAACAACGATGAATAAATTTGGCGCAACGTTGGCCGAAATTACGTTATTTTTTGACAAAGAAAATCCAGAAAGACGTTGTGAAAAGCCAAACAAACTCAAAGACTCTACTATTTAACATACTGTCAATGTTTTATAATCGTCCACTTTGAAATTAATGAAAAGATAACGCGAATGGCTCAAAATACCAATGTCACCATCACGGGTGAATATATTGAATTAAATAAACTTTTGAAATTTGAAAGTTTAGTTGACAGTGGCGGTCATGCTAAGCAGGTTATTGCTGATGGGCTGGTTTTCGTCAACGGTGAAGTGGCAACACAAACACGAAAAAAAATAATAAATGGCGATGTTGTCGAATTTAATGGTGAATATCTTCGTATCCACGCGAATTAACGAGTCTGTCGTTAATTGCTTTATAACCGTTCAAAAATAGAACAGTTATCGCTCTTTGCGCAATTTTATTGGCGTTAGCCATTCAAATCTTGCCTAAAATTGATTAAATTATTCGCCACATTATTATCTAAGATAATTAACACCTATAAAGCAGACATCAGTCTAATGTCGCTTGTTTGATGTTTATAAAAGAAGAGAATTAAGATGGGAAGAGCATTCCAAAACCGTAAAGAGTCAATGGCAAAAACTGCCAACATGAAAACTAAAATTTATTCTAAGTACGGTAAAGAAATTTACATGGTCGCCAAAAGTGGTGGTGTAGACCCTGATGGTAACTTGGCACTTCGAAGCTTAATGGATCGTGCCAAAAAAGACCAAGTACCTGCTCATGTTATTAAAAATGCATTAGATAAAGCACAAGGTGGTGCAGGTGAGGATTATTCACCAGCAAGATATGAAGGGTTTGGTCCTGGTGGTTGTATGGTGATAGTGGACTGTTTGACGGATAACCCTAATCGCACGATCATGGAAGTGAAAAACTGCTTTACTAAAACAAACTCAAAATTAGGCGCTCCAGGCTCTGCAGCCCACATGTTCGATCATTTGGCTATTTTTGTATTCGATGGCGATGACGAAGATACTATTTTAGAAGCGTTAATGATGGCTGATGTTGACGTGACAGATGTTGAAGTGGAAGATGGTAAAGTAACAGTTACTGCGCCTTACACAGAGTTTGGTGCGGTTAAAACAGCGCTTGAGCAAGCATTCGATGGTATTGATTTTGATGCTCAGGAGATCTCTTGGGAACCACAAACAATGGCACCCGTCGCAGGTGACGATGTCGCTGTGTTTGAAAAGTTTATGAACATGTTGAACGATTGTGAAGACGTACAAGATGTTTATCATAATGCCGAATTAGAGCAATAAAGATTCAGCTCTAATTTGAAAATGTTAAGGTCAGCCACGCTGGCCTTTTTTATTGAAGATTGAAATTGGTGAAATTTGGCTAAACCAAGAAAAAAGCTACCAGAGCGAAGTGTCGACATTTATTGCAGCAAGTGCAAAACTCAATTGCTTAAGTATAAAAAAGGCGGCAATGGAGCTCTCGTAAAATGTTTTATTGAGCGAATTACAAAAGATTTCACGCAGAGAGTTGGTGAATGTCCTAAATGTCGCAGCGGTTTTGCGAGGGAAACTATGATACGAGGCACACCCGCGCTTAAAATTATTACCGCCAAGGTTCAAGTGAAATAGTGGGTTAGGAGATAAAATGAAAAACAAGCAAATGTTATGGGCTATAGGTGTAGTTTTTGTAGCTATTATTGCCAGCATACAATTACAAAAAACAACGGAAAAAGCCGATAAGCCACTAAGTGTTTCAACAATTGCAGAACAATATGTTCAGTTAAGCTTGTCTTTAGGTGAGCATGAAAAGGGCTATATTGACGCTTATTATGGGCCAGATAAATGGCAACAAGATGCGCAGTCCCTCGGATTATCATTAAAAGAAATTATTACTAAAGCCAGTCAACTTCAACATCATTTGAGCTTTCATTTCAATGAACGACACAATTTAACTGAGGTTGAGCAGTTGCGCTTGCATTATCTTAAAGCACAACTAAAGGCTTTGTCAGCTAGAGCACAAATGAATACAGGTGAGATCGTATTCACCTTCGATGAAGAAACCCAAGCGTTGTTTGATACGCAGGCTCCAACAAAACAATGGTCTGAGTTCGAAGATGCGTTAAGTAAACTAGAAGACTTATTGCCAGGCGGTAACAGTCTTATCGATCGAGTGGATGCGTTTCGAGCAGATTTTGTCATCCCAACTGACAAATTAAAACCTGTGTTTGAAGCTGCTATTCAGGAGTGTCGAGCCAGAACCAAAAAATTCATAAAATTACCTGACAATGAAAACTTTACTCTAGAGTTTGTGCAAGACAAACCTTGGAGTGGATACAATTGGTACAAGGGTAATAGCTATTCTTTAATTCAAGTGAATACAGAATTGCCGATCAATATATCTCGTGCCATCGACTTAGGGTGTCATGAAGGATATCCTGGTCACCACACATACAACGGCTTGCTTGAAGAAAACTTATACCGACAACGCGGCTGGGTAGAATTTTCAGTCTATCCTTTGTTCAGTCCGCAATCTTTGATTGCCGAAGGTAGTGCCAATTACGGCATTGAAATGGCGTTTCCTGAACAAGAAAAGGTCAAGTTTGAACAAGAGGTTCTGTTTCCAATGGCTGGTTTGGATACATCGAAAGCTGCGTTATATAGCGAGGTTTCAGCATTAACGTCACAACTAAGTTATGCTGGCAACGAAGTTGCGCGTCGTTATTTAAATGGTGAAATACAGCGAGAAAATGCTGAGGCTTTATTACAAAAATACGCGTTAATGAGTCCGAAAAAGGCACAACAGAGAGTTCGTTTTATGGATACTTATGGTTCATACGTGATCAATTACAATTGGGGTAAAGACTTAGTAAAACAGTGGGTTGAAGCTGACGGTAATCAAGGCCAAGCCCAACGCTGGCAACGTTTTTCAGAGTTGTTGTCTACACCAAGACTACCTTCTACGTTGGATTAAAATAACAAATATTTGAGTTAATACTTTAAATTTTGGATTATTTGTATTATAAATCGATGCCAATTTATGAATTTCATTTTTACTATTAGTTATTCACTTACAGTGTTTGCTTTGAAAGTGAAATTTAGGTCAAATAGCCGAATTAGAACAAAAACAGTAATTTTCAGGATACAAGATGACAACAAAACGAGATTTAGCCAACGCCATTCGTGCGTTGAGCATGGATGCTGTTCAGCAAGCGAATTCTGGTCACCCAGGTGCGCCAATGGGAATGGCGGACATCGCTGAGGTTCTTTGGAACGATTTCTTAAAGCACAACCCAACTAACCCAAACTGGGCCGATAGAGACCGCTTCGTACTTTCAAACGGCCATGGTTCGATGCTGATTTATTCATTGTTGCACTTGTCTGGTTACGACTTACCAATTAATGAATTGAAAAACTTCCGTCAATTACACTCGAAGACTCCAGGTCACCCTGAGTACGGATATACAGCAGGTGTTGAAACAACAACAGGCCCTCTAGGCGCTGGTATCTCTAATGCGGTAGGTATGGCAATTGCTGAAAAAACGTTGGCAGCACAGTTTAACCGCGAAGGACATGACATTGTAGATCACTTCACTTATTGCTTTTTAGGTGACGGCTGTTTGATGGAAGGTATTTCTCACGAAGCGTGTTCACTAGCTGGTACGTTAGGACTGGGTAAATTAGTCGCTTTCTGGGACGACAATGGTATTTCAATTGACGGTGAAGTCGAAGGATGGTTTAGCGACGATACACCAGCGCGTTTCAAAGCATACGGTTGGCACGTTATTGCCGACGTTGACGGTCACGATCCTGCGGCTATCTCAGCGGCTATTAAAGAAGCGCAATCGGTAACAGACAAACCTTCAATGATTTGCTGTAAAACTACCATTGGTTTTGGTTCACCTAACAAGCAAGGCACTCATAACTGCCACGGTGCACCATTAGGTGCAGAAGAAATTGCAGCAGCGCGTGAGTTTTTGAACTGGCCACACGCTGAGTTTGAAGTTCCGGCAGAAGTATACGCGGGATGGGACTCAAAAGAAGCGGGCTCAGCGGCTGAAACTGCGTGGAACGAAAAATTTGTTGCCTATAAAAATGCACACCCAGAACTTGCAGCTGAATTTGAACGTCGTGTTATTTTAGGTGAGTTACCGGCTGATTTCTCGGAAAAAGCTTATGCCTTTGCACTAGAAACGCAAAATAAAGCGGAAAAAGTTGCTTCTCGTAAAGCATCACAGAATACCATCGAAGCGTTTGGCGCTTTATTACCGGAAATGCTAGGCGGCTCAGCTGATTTAGCTGGTTCTAACTTAACTTTATGGTCTGGCTCTAAAGGTATTCAAGACGACCCTGCGGGTAACTACGTGTATTACGGTGTACGTGAGTTCGGCATGGGCGGTATCATGAATGGTATTTCTCTGCATGGTGGTTTCATCGCATACGGCGCAACTTTCTTAATGTTTATGGAGTACATGCGTAACGCTTGCCGTATGTCAGCGCTAATGGGTATCCAAAATATCTTTGTATATACCCATGACTCAATTGGTCAAGGCGAAGACGGTCCTACTCACCAACCTGTTGAGCAAGTGGCTAATTTACGTATGACACCAAAAATGCACACTTGGCGTCCAGCCGATGGTGCTGAATCAGTCATCGCATGGAAATCAGCGGTTGAATATCAAGACGGTCCATCTGCGTTGGTATTTTCTCGTCAAGGTCTTGCTGCTCAGTCTCGTTCAGAAGAGCAAGTTTCCAATATTGAAAAAGGTGGGTACGTATTGGTTGATACTGACGGTACTCCAGACGTAATTTTAATCGCAACAGGCTCTGAAGTTGAGTTAGCTGTGAATTCAGCGACGGCATTAAAAGAGCAAGGTATTCAAGCTCGTGTAGTTTCTATGCCATGTACTAATGTATTTGATGCGCAAGATAAAGCTTACCAAGAGTCTGTATTACCAGCGTCTGTGACTAAACGTGTAGCAATAGAAGCTGCTCATGTTGACTACTGGCGCAAGTATGTAGGTTTTGCAGGTGACGTTGTTGGTATGACTACGTTCGGTGAGTCTGCACCAGGCGGTGTGTTAATGGAACACTTTGGTTTCACTGTTGAGAACGTTGTTAACAAGGTTAAAGCGTTATAATCACATTTGAACCTTAACAAAGTTTAAAAAGCGGGTATCATATGCCCGCTTTTTTCTTTTCCGTTTGTATTGAATTCTAATCAAACGACGGACTTACAGCGGTTATAAGTATTACAACTTTCTGGTGGATAATTTTTTCATGGCAGTCAATTCTCACCCAATAAATATAGCAATTAACGGTTTTGGCCGTATCGGCAGAAATGTGTTACGCGCAATAATTGAAACGGGAAGAGAACAAGAATTTAATGTGGTGGCGATTAATGAATTGGCAGAGCCCAAAGGCATCGCACACCTTCTTAAATATGATACGTCGCATGGCCGCTTTGGTTATGAGGTGAAACTGACAGATCATGACGCTCTGCAAGTTGCTGGTAAAACTATAAAGTTGTTAGCACACGAAAATCTAACGGAATTGCCATGGGCGCAGCTCGACGTCGATTTAGTGCTTGATTGTACTGGCATATATAAATCAAAAGCTGATGGCCTCGCACATATTAATTCCGGTGCTAAAAAAGTCATGTTTTCGCACCCAGGCTCACACGATTTAGATCACACCATCATCTACGGCATTAATCATCAAGAATTAACCGCTGAGCACGATGTGATATCAAATGGCTCTTGCACCACGAATTGCATAGTGCCTGTGATCAAAGCGCTAGACGATGCATTTGGCGTCGACAGTGGCACAATCACTACTATTCACTCGTCAATGCACGATCAACAGGTTATTGATGCTTATCACGCTGATTTATATCGAACTCGAGCAGCAAGTCAAAGCATTATTCCTGTCGATACAAAACTGGCCGCCGGTATTGAACGCATTCTTCCGAAGTTTGCAGGCCGCTTTGAGGCTATCGCGGTACGTGTGCCGACCATTAATGTTACGGCGATGGATTTGAGTGTAACTGTTAACCAAGATGTAGACATACATACCGTAAACGAGGCGATTAAAAAAGCGCAGAGTAACGGTTTGTCTGGCATTTTAGGTTATAGTGAGGAGCCTCTGGTTTCTGTAGATTTCAATCACGATGACCGTTCAGCAATTGTTGATGCCAACCAAACGCGGGTGAGTCATAAACGATTAGTTAAATTATTAGTCTGGTGTGATAACGAGTGGGGATTTGCCAATCGTATGTTAGACACGGCGAGTGTTCTTGGACAATTCCTCGAACAATGAGAAAGAATAAATCTATTTAAAAATTAAAACATAAAGGAAATGAACATGTCAGTAATAAAAATGACAGACCTAGAGTTAAACGGGAAAACCGTATTAATTCGTCAAGACCTAAACGTACCAGTAAAAGATGGCGCAGTAACTTCAGCCGTGCGCATAGAAGCGTCTTTACCAACCATTAAACTGGCGTTAGAACAAGGCGCTAAGGTTTTAGTGATGTCTCATCTAGGGCGTCCAACTGAAGGTCAATATGAAGATGAGTTTTCACTTGCTCCTGTTGTTACTTACTTATCGGAGAAACTTGACGCTCCAGTACGTTTAGAAAAAGACTATTTAGATGGTGTTGAAGTTGCACAAGGCGAGCTAGTTGTGCTTGAAAATGTGCGCTTTAATGTCGGCGAAAAGAAAAATACTGATGAGTTAGCCAAGCAGTATGCAGCACTTTGTGATGTATTTGTTATGGATGCATTTGGTACAGCGCATAGAGCGCAAGGTTCAACTCACGGTGTTGCTAAATATGCACCGGTGGCATGTGCTGGTCCTTTATTGGCTGCGGAATTGGAAGCACTTGGAAAAGCTCTAGACAACCCAGAACGTCCTTTGGTTGCGGTTGTTGGTGGCTCAAAAGTGTCAACAAAGTTAACTGTATTAGAGTCTTTGTCGAAAATATGTGATCAGTTGATCGTTGGTGGCGGCATCTCAAACACTTTCGTTGCGGCACGTGGTTACAACGTAGGTAAGTCTTTGTACGAAAAAGATTTGATCCCTGAAGCACAAAAGTTAATGGCAAACTTGGATATTCCGGAAGTCACTGACGTACGTGTTGGTACAGAGTTCTCTGAAACTGCAGTAGCGACGGTTAAACCGGTTGACCAAGTGCAAGACAACGAAGAGATCATGGACTTAGGACCTGACTCAGCACAAGCGATGGCGGACGTTCTTAAAGGGGCTAAAACTATTCTTTGGAATGGCCCATGTGGTGTATTTGAATTTGATAATTTTGCTAAGGGCACGGAAGTGATTGCCAACGCGATTGCTGAGAGTGATGCATTCTCAGTCGCTGGTGGTGGCGATACACTGGCAGCTATTGATAAATATGGCCTGGCAGATAAAGTGTCTTACATCTCAACAGGTGGTGGCGCGTTTTTAGAATTTGTTGAAGGTAAAGTATTACCAGCGGTTGAGATTTTAGAGCAACGCGCAAACGGTTAATGTTTGCGGGTTCACTCAACTAAATAAAAAGCTTCGATTATTCGAAGCTTTTTGTTTTTGTTAGTCAGAGATTAAAAACGTTTGGTTACGGGGATGTAAAGGCGTTGACCAGCTATTGGTATATCGTTTTCGACCTCAATTAAAAATCACTCTGTTTAGAACTATTACTCAGGTTTTAACAGGGGGTTGCCATATTTTTCTAGGTAACGTTCGGCGATTGAGCGTGCTCCAGAAATGTTTAAATGATCGCGGTTTCGGTAAATTATTTTATCATCTAATATCAGTGGACATTGACCACGTTCACAAATTGCAGTCTCCATTTCTATTAAAGTAACGCTTGGAAATCTTGATTTAATTACTTCAATAATATGTGAAGCACTGCGGTCTCGTTGTGGTGTGGTTAATTCAGGTTCAAAGTAGATAGGGCGGCCGGATTTAACAACTTTAGCTTGATGAAGCTGTACTTTCGTAATGTCGGGAACTGACGTGACGATAAAAATTCGCTTTTCAAGTTCTGTTAATTGCTCTATAGCGCGGAGGATCTCCACATAATTGATATTTTCAGGCTCGGAATACCTATCCCAATCAGCAGCCAAAAATACGAGTTTGTGTTCAAGTGCGAATTCCCAGCGTTGTTCACCATATTGGTTATTGTATTTGTAGCTACCATCTGCAAGTTTCTGGGTAAGCAATGGATAACCGCCCGCGGCGGAATCATGTATGTGTAAGTTGGCGCGTTTTGCCAACTCATGAAGAAAAGCAACCGAATGGTTAGCAAATGAGTCACCTATTAGCATACCGTCTAGATGTTCTTTTTGTTCACCTAACCAGCATTGTTCGACATTACCCACTTTATGGGCGTCAAAACAATGTTTACGTACACGTGATGGATAGTTTTGTTTCTTATTCAACTCGGAAAGGTTTTCAAATCTTGCCGGAAAGCCATCGTACGTATCAATAACTCCATAGGCGGTAGCTACCAATAAAAATGAAGGTAACATGAACTTTAAATTGATAGCCTTGAGTGAGTCAAAACGCCAACGTCGGGTCGGTGTTTCTATAAATCGCCAGCTCAAGTAAGAGATAAATACAATGATGGCAAGGCAAACAATCCTGACTATTCCTGACATCTCTAGTCCCATGTACTGAGTGAACACTAATACTGGCCAGTGCCACAAATACAATGAATAAGAGATCAACCCGAGTAATACAATAGGTTTAACGGAAAGTAATTTATTTATGAAAGGCAATTGTGATTGATCGCGACCACAATAAATTAGGATTGCAGTGCCTAAACAGGGCCACAGTGCATTAATACCCGGAAACGCCTGACCTTTATTTAATAAAAATGCAGGAAGCACTATGAGAAATGCGCCAATGACTGCTAGTAGTTGTCGTAGGTGATTATTGAGCTGAGGTAATTGCTTGTAATTAAGCGCTAACCAACCCCCAATCAATAACTCAAATGCACGTGCTGGCAGTAGGAAATAGGCCGCGCTTGCTGCGTTTATCGCCATGTATTCAGATAATGCCAGCAATGGCAGTAATAACAGGCCAACAAGTTTAACAACATAAGATTCTTTTAACTTGGCAAGCAACACAATCAATAACGCGGGCCAAATTATATAAAATTGTTCCTCAACCGCTAATGACCATGTATGTAGTAACGGCATTAAGTCAGTGTTATCGCTAAAGTAACCGCTGGTGCTCTGCCATAAATAAAAGTTGTTTGTGCTTATAAATGAATGGATCAGTGTTCTTGAAAAATTTTCAAAATCATCGGTGAATAAAATGAAATAAGCTGGGATGATGCAAACCATGATCATCACAGTTAAAACAGGTACAATGCGTTTAAAGCGCCTTGTGTAAAAAGAACTGAAGCTAAACTGGCCTGACGTTTGTTCTTTATAAATTATGTTGGTGATCAAAAATCCTGAGATCACAAAAAAAATGTCGACACCAACAAAACCACCCGACCAAGTTGAAAACTTGGCGTGGAACAGTAAAACTAAGGTGACTGCAACGGCGCGCAGTCCGTCAATATCGGGACGGTATTCACAAGGTTTAGACATAATAATGAAAAATGCCGCCAATTGGCGGCATTGTTTTAAAACCAGAAAAGATTAATGTTCGAACATTGCAGAAATCGATTCTTCGTTGCTTAAACGACGAATAGCCTCCGCTAACATGTTACCCAATGTCAACTGACGTACATTTGGTAATGCCGCAATTGCTGGGTCTAGTGGAATTGAATCGGTAACAACCACTTCATCAATCACAGAGTTTTTGATGTTCTCTAATGCATTGCCTGAAAATACTGGGTGCGTTGCATAAGCAAATACACGTTTAGCACCATGTGCTTTTAACGCTTCTGCTGCTTTACATAGCGTGCCGCCGGTATCAATCATGTCATCAACCATAATACAGTCACGACCTTCAACATCACCAATAATGTGCATTACTTGGGCAACGTTTGCTTGTGGACGACGTTTGTCGATAATGGCTAAGTCTTTTTCATCAAGCAATTTAGCGATGGCTCTTGCACGCACAACACCACCGATATCAGGTGATACAACAACAGCATTGTCAGCAACGTTAAAGCCTTTTTTACGCATGTCATCAACTAAAATTGGGCTACCAAATACGTTGTCTACTGGCACGTCGAAGAAGCCTTGGATTTGCTCAGCGTGTACATCAACCGTTAATACGCGGTCAACTCCAACACTTGATAAAAAGTCAGCAACGACTTTTGCAGTAATTGGTACACGAGCTGAACGAACACGACGGTCTTGACGCGCATAACCAAAGTAAGGAATGACAGCAGTAATTCGACCCGCTGATGCTCTGCGAAGGGCATCAACCATAACAATCAACTCCATTAAGTTGTCGTTACAAGGTGCACAAGTGGATTGAATTATGAATACGTCTGAACCGCGAACGTTGTCGTGAATTTGCACACTGATCTCACCGTCGCTAAAGCGACCAACAGAGGCATTTCCAAGGGTTAAATCTAGACGTTTACTGACGATTTCAGCAAGTTCTGGGGTAGCGTTTCCAGCGAAGAGCTTAATATCAGGCACAAAAATTTCCTATAGCTATTTTGCTTTTAGTTAATGAGGTAGAGACATTTGTCTCTAGCGTATTAGCTCGTTCAATTTTAAGTGTGTCGAAGATATATTGCTGCCCTTAGCAACAAATCCCGACAATTCAACGGGCAATAAATTATACACTTCCTGAGCTTGTTTCTCGTTTTCAAACTCGGCAAAAACGCAAGCACCGGTACCAGTCATTCTGGCAGGCGCGTATTCTAACAACCAGTCTAATGCTTTGGCAACGGCTGGATAACGTTTATACACTAAAGTTTCAAAATCATTACAAAAATCAGGGGTTATACCTTGATACACAATTGAGTCGTTATCAAGCTTAGCAGTATTTCTGGGTAAGTCCTCAGAAGAAAACAACAAAGCGGTATTAACATGGGTGCTTGGCGTTAATACAAGGTAATATTTTTCAGGAACTTGATAAGGCGTAAAGATTTCCCCCGTGCCTTCAGCAATGGCACTTTGGCCTTTGATGAAAATTGGAACGTCCGCTCCTAACTTATTGCCGATATCTATTAGTTGTTGTTGAGGCAGGTTCAATTGCCACAATACATTTAACGCAAGTAAGGTTGTTGCAGCATTAGATGAACCACCACCGACACCGCCCCCCATAGGCAAAACTTTGTGCAAATGTATTTTTAAACCTCGGTATGGAAAGTCATCATCCAGGTAACGTTTTAAAGCGTTAATGGCTTTGATGATCAAGTTATCTTTATCTTCTAGCTCTTTTATGTTGCAAGTTAAGTCAATTGAATCATTTTCCTGTAACGCAAAACTCAGTTCATCGCCGTAATCTAAAAAATGAAACAAGGTTTGCAATTCGTGATATCCGTTGGGTAGTCGTCCATTTATATGTAGGAATAGGTTTAATTTTGCAGGAGAGGGTAAAGTTAATTGCGTTTTCATTGTTAACGTATAAATTCCCAGTCATTAATGGTTAGTTTGATTCTACTTTTGGCATTTTGCACGTTTAATTTGTGGGGCAATTGCAACTTATCGACTAGTTTGTAATCGTCGTATTTTACCAACCAAGCCGGCTCATATGGGGCTTGGTAGTTAAACGACTGCAGACGTTTTTGCACAACCTTTTTATCAGAAATATATCCGTTGTTGTTATTTACGTCACCCAGTAGCCAAGACGACAAAGTACTGACTGGAATGTTATTGCCTGTTACTTCATATATCAGTGATTCAGGGTCGTTACCTTGGTAACTATTGCCATCCACCTCAAGCGTAGATAAGCCATTTTTTACATTTAAAGTTAAAACATTAGTGCCGATGAAACTGTTCAGTGACAAGGTAAAGTCATCGCCGTTTTTGTGCCAAAAGAAGTAGCCGGATACTTTTTCTTGCTCATTTTTCAAAAGAACTTTACCGCGAGCTTGCCACTCAATTAGTTGATTAACATGAGTCACTTTGGGGCTAGGGGAAGAGGAACGATCGAAGCTAGTGCACGCCGACATTAATGCGATTATGAAGAATAATAATATGCTGCGTAATGAAGAAATAATTGGCAATGGAGGCCGGCAGTTTGTCGATTGAAAAAAAGGCAAGGTGGTATTCGGGTGTATAATTTTCACTCAATATCCTACGGGTTTATGTTCGATTGATGTTTCTGCTGGACAATAACACAGAGTATATTGCTGCATAATACTTCGAATCCTCTTTTAAAACACCTAGCTTTTTCGTAGAATTGCCGCCTTTCTATGACGGTATAAACGAGTAGGCCCTTTAAAGCCATTTTATGACGGTTCTTGCGCTAGGTATAAATCACAAAACAGCATCGGTTGAGTTAAGAGAAAAACTCGCTTTTACGCCTGAGCGTTTGCCTGAAGCATTGTTGTCTGTGCAAAACGATGCCGGCTGTGACGAAGGTGTTATTTTATCAACTTGTAATCGCACCGAAATATATGGTTTTGGCGATAACGCGGATGCTCAAGAAGTGATTGACTGGTTGGCTAGCTTTCACCAAGTCGATGCTCAAGAACTAAAACAGCACGTTTATATTTATCAAGACGTGGCGGCCACCAAACACTTGATGCGCGTGGCCAGTGGCTTAGACTCAATGGTGATTGGTGAGCCGCAAATACTCGGTCAAGTGAAACAAGCGTTTCAAGAAGCGAAGGCCACTGGCGCCGTGCAATCCTACTTTGAACGTATGTTCCAACAAGTATTCTCGGTGGCAAAAAAAGTCAGAACGGATACAGCCATCGCCGTCAATGCAGTGTCAGTTGCATTTGCGGCGGTCACATTAGCGAAACAAGTATTTGGTTCGTTTGATAATAAAAAAGTGTTATTAGTTGGTGCCGGAGAAACCATTGAGCTGGTGGCAAAACACATTTTTGAGCAAGGGGCGAAGGATATCGTTGTTGCCAATCGAACGTTGAGTCGTGCGCAAAAAGTCGCGGAACAGTTTTCAGCAAAAGTATGCACCATTGCTGAAATACCTGAACAAATTCAAAATGCTGACGTAGTGATAAGTTCAACCGCGAGTACATTGCCTATTATTGGCAAAGGTATGGTCGAAACGGTGTTTAAAAAACGTAAACACAAACCGATGTTCCTAGTCGATTTGGCGGTGCCACGAGACATCGAAGCTCAGGTGGCCGAGCTTGATGACGCTTACTTATACACTGTTGATGATTTACAAGAAATTGTCGCTCGCAATATGCAAGCACGCTCTGAAGCGGCGCAAGAAGCGGAAGTCATCATTGAAGATAAAGCCAGCATGTTTGATGATTGGTTAAACTCCTTAGAGTCTGTTGACTTGATCAAGGAGTATCGAGTGCAAAGTTTAGCGATAAAAGATGAACTGTTAGAGCGAGCCGTCAACCAAATTCAAGCCGGAAACGACACTGAACAAGTGTTAAAAGAACTGGCAAACAAATTAACTAACAAGCTAATTCATGCACCGACATCGGCGCTTAAAAGCGCGGCGGAAAAACAAAATAATCAAGAATTAGCCATTATAAAAACAGTATTAGGTATACGATGAAAGAATCCATCATTCGCAAACTAGAATCATTAGTTGAACGTTACGAAGAGCTACAAGCTCTATTGAGTGATCCGGAGATCATTTCTGACCAAGATAAGTTTCGAACATTATCTAAAGAGTATTCAGACTTAGAAGACGTGACAAAAGCGTTTAAAGAATATCAAACAGCAGAAGAAAATTTAGATGAAGCTAAGTTAATGCTGGAAGAAGACGATGAAGATATGCGCGAAATGGCGCAAGAAGAAATCAAAGCGGCAAAAGCTGATATTGAGCGTTTGGACGATGAACTTCAAATATTAATGCTGCCGAAAGACCCTAACGACTCAAATAACTGCTTCCTTGAAATTCGAGCTGGCGCAGGTGGTGATGAAGCGGCGATTTTTGCGGGTGACTTATTCCGTATGTACAGTCGTTATGCTGAATCCAAAAAATGGCGCATTGAGATCATGAGTACCAATGAAGGTGAACATGGTGGTTTTAAGGAGATCATCGCCCATATCACAGGTGACGATGTATACGGCACCATGAAGTTTGAATCAGGTGGGCACCGGGTTCAGCGTGTTCCTGAAACAGAGTCACAAGGTCGTGTTCATACGTCAGCTTGTACCGTGGTAGTTATGCCTGAGATTCCAGAAGCGGAAGCGATTCAAATCAATCCAGCAGACTTAAAAATAGATACGTTCCGTGCCTCGGGTGCCGGTGGTCAGCACGTTAACAAAACCGACTCTGCGATTCGTATCACGCACATCCCAACAGGGGTTGTAGTGGAATGTCAGGATCAACGTTCACAACATAAAAATAAAGCGCAAGCGATGTCTGTATTAGCAGCTCGTTTACAAGCGGCTGAAGATGAAAAACGTGCGGCGGAAGAAACCGGCATGCGTCGTAACCTAGTGGCCAGTGGTGACCGTTCAGAGCGAGTTAGAACTTATAACTTCCCGCAAGGCCGAATGTCAGAACATAGAATCAACTTAACCTTGTATAAGTTAAATGAAATTATGGAAGGGGATTTGGATTCTGTATTGCAACCGCTTATGACGGAATATCAAGCCGACTTACTTGCCTCCATGGCTGACGAGCAAGGTTAATCACCACCGCATGGGTAATCAAAAACAAATACAGAGGCTGCTTGATGCAGCCACTTCTGTATTAAAGCTAAGTTCAGAAAGCGCGAGGTTAGATGCGGAGCTACTTATGTGTCATGTGCTCGAACAAGACCGAACTTACCTTTTTACTTGGTCAGACAAAGAAATCTCAGAGTCACAATTACAAGCTTTTAACGCTGCTTTAGCGCGCCGTCAAAAAGGAGAGCCGATAGCTCATATCACTGGCTTGCGCGAATTTTGGTCATTAGAGTTTGAAGTCTCACCGGCGACATTAATACCACGGCCTGATACTGAAATTTTGGTAGAAGCCGCATTAGAGTACGCATCGAGTTTAGAAGCAAAAGCCAGTGAACCTGCAAATTATCGCGGGTTAGATCTAGGTACGGGCACTGGAGCTATCGCTTTGTCGCTTGCATCAGAATTACCTCATTGGCAATGGGTAGGTGTTGATTTAGTCCCAGAAGCGGTTGAACTGGCTAGGCGCAACGCCAATAGAAACGCCGTTGATAATTGTGAATTAATTCAAAGTAGTTGGTTTGATAATGTGCCTAAGCAAACTTTTGATCTGATTGTTTCAAATCCTCCGTATATAGATCCACAAGATGAACATTTGCAGATAGGTGATGTTCGTTTTGAGCCGTTATCAGCGTTAACTGCAGAACAAAAAGGACTGGCGGATATTGCCACGATTATAGAAAAAGCCGTAAGTTATCTTACGCCCAGTGCACCAATATTTATAGAGCACGGCTATAATCAAGCAGACGATGTTCAAACCCTGTTTATACAACTAGGTTATCAAAACGTGCGCACAATCAAAGATTTGTCAGGAAAAGACCGTGTAACCGTTGGCTATTTTCAGTAATTGAGTTAGTCTTGATTGTGTAGGAACAAATGGTAGTTATTGACTATTATTAAGAAGAGCAAAGGGTTTTAGGATAATTGTATGAATGATGATTTTTTGTTTGCTAATGAAGTGCCGGAAGATGAAGAAGATATTTCGGTTGGTAGTTGGAAAGTTATTATTGTTGACGACGAACCAGAAGTTCATGCGGTTACAAAACTCGCCCTGAGTGATTTTGTATTTCAAGACAAAAAATTAGAGTTCCTAAGCGCTTATTCTGGTAAAGAAGGCAAACAACTTATTACGGAGAATCCTGACGCAGCCATAGTCTTATTAGACGTCGTTATGGAAACCGACGACGCGGGATTACAAGTCGCTAAATTTATCCGCGAAGAAGCAAAAAATCAAAAAGTTCGCATTATTTTACGAACTGGTCAACCCGGCCAAGCGCCGGAACGCCAAGTTATCCTCGACTACGACATCAATGATTACAAATCCAAAACAGAATTGACAGCTCAAAAACTATTTACAGTTGTTATGTCGAGCTTGCGTGCATATCGTGACATTATCGCACTAGACAATAGCCGAAAAGGTTTACAAAAAATCATTGAAGCATCCGCAGATATATTTGCAGCTCACTCAATGGAGCAGTTTATTGATGGTGTCATGCAACAATTAACGTCGGTGATAGGCTGTGGCAATGAACAAGCCATGTATATCACCAACAGCTTAATGGTTAATTGTGAAAGCCAAGGGGACGTTTTAAAGGTAATCGCAGCGCAAGGCGAGTTTGAAAAGTCAATTGGATTGCCTGTCAATCAGGTGATAGATCCAGAACTGCAAGAAGCCTTTGAAGAAGCTATCACTAATAAATCCATAGTCTATCGTGGTGACTATTTAGTGGCTTATTGTTACAGCCGCTTTTCTAATAATTCGCTATTGTATGTTTCCGGTTTGCCAAGAGAAGTAGGCGGCGCAGAAAAAACGCTTATTGAATTGTTTTCGCAAAATGTACAAATTGCTTATGAAAACGTGCAGTTGCAATTGGAGCTGGAAGATACTCAAAGAGAACTCGTTTACCGTTTGAGTGAAGCATTAGAAAGTCGCTCGACGGAAACGGGCAACCATGCGCGCAGAGTAGCGTTGATCAGCGAATGCATAGGAACAGGAGCCGGTCTCTCTGCTAATGATTCTGAACTGTTAAGAGGCGCTGCACCACTTCACGATGTAGGAAAAATTTCGATTCCAGATAGTATTTTGCATAAACCTGGCAGCTTGGAAGATGACGAGTGGGAAGTTATGCAGTCACATGCAAAACAAGGTTACTCAATTTTAAGCGGCTCTAATCGCAGTATTATTCAAGCAGGTGCTTTAATTGCACGGGATCATCATGAGAACTGGGATGGCAGTGGTTACCCAGACGGGCGCAAAGGTGAAGATATTCATATTTTTGGTCGAATTGTAGCGCTTGCAGATGTATACGATGCACTGCGTCATAGTCGATGTTACAAAGAAGCTTGGTCAAAAGAACAAACACTTGAGTTTATCAATGAGCAAAAGGGTAAAAAGTTTGACCCTAAACTAGTTGAAGTATTGATTGAACGTATTGAAGACGTTGAAACTATTATTAAACGTTACCCGGAAGGGTGATTCAGTTACCGATTAAATGGTAGCCCTAGTGAATATAAAACGCCTAACAATCAAAGTTAGGCGTTTTTTTTATTTAAAGGTACTAAAACGGTGCGGGAAAACGTTTTAGTGTTTCGTTGATGTCAACAGCCATTTCTTCTGTAAATTTGATATCGAATGCTTGAATGTTCTCTTGCAGCTGGGTTAAAGAAGTTGCACCGATAATAGTTGAAGTGACACCGTCCACTTGGTTTACCCAAGCTAACGCTAATTGAGCTGCTGTCATGTCGTATTTATTAGCAATATCTAAGTAGGCTTTCACTGCTAGCTCTGCCTCTTCAGTATCACGGAATAAACCATTTCTTTGCGCGTAGCTCCAGCGACTACCTTTAGGGCGAGTACCATTTATGTATTTACCAGTTAATGAGCCTGTTGCGAGTGGCGACCAAGGTAGG
>JABXID010000224.1 GCA_013373245.1 Gammaproteobacteria bacterium | reverse complement strand
CCTGAATCCATTTCGAACTCAGAAGTGAAACGCAGTTGCGGCGATGGTAGTGTAGCATTTGCTATGCGAGAGTAGCTCACCGCCAGGCTCCTAATACTAAACGCCCTGATGGAAACATCAGGGCGTTTTTTTATGCTTGGAATTTTACTTTAACCATATATGAAAAGTGAAAACATACAGGGATAAGTTAACTACAGTGGGTTATTGCTTAGCCAATCTACTGCTTTGATGTAGGCGCTGCCGATCTCTTCTTTTAAAATATCCAATTCTTTGCATAATTGTTCGCTAGACTCCCAATCTGCAACTTCGTATAACTCACTAAACATCAAATGAGCACCAAATTTGTCTTTCTTGTCATGTATTGCAGCTTTTATCTCTTTTGAAACTGGAAGTTTGGAGAGAACCACAGTTGGTTCAGTCTTTAAAACTATAGGGAGTAAAGAAAGTAAGCCGACTAAGTAAGCTGAAGACAAGTCAGGCACCTTATTTATGTGTACTTCTATATACTCACAAAACTTCGCCCTAAGTAACGAAAGTCGAATAATCTCCTCAGCTCTATCTTCATTTAACTTAGCAATGGCGATAAGGGCAATGAATTTTCGAATTTCATACAGCCCTAAATAAGACAGTGCATGCCTAAGGCTGGTAATTTTTGAACCTCTAGCGTAAGAAGATGACGAGATAAAACGCAAAAGTTTGAAGGATATCGCTGGATCGGTTTCTACTTGTTCGGCGATTTCGTCGAAAGTAACCGTTGGGTTGCTGATCAAACCAATTAAGTTCAGTAGTCTGATTTTACTTGGGCTTATTGTGTTTTGTTCGATGATCTCAGGTTTTGCAAAAAAGTAACCTTGAAATTGTGTATAACCAAGAGCCTTTAATGTAGCGAATTGTTTTTCAGTTTCAACACGTTCAGCCAACAGCGTTATATGTGGATACTCATTGGCAACAAATTGTGAAAATAACTCCAAATCAAGCGTACTGAAATCTGTGATATCAACTTTGATGATTTTAATGAAAGGGTATAAAACACGCCACTGCTCCTCAAACTCATGATCATCAAGCGCGAGTGTGTAACCCTGTTTATATAATGACTGGCAAACTTCTATAAGGTCTTCACTGATTGAAATATCTTCAAGAATTTCTATAACAGTCGACTTTTTCTCTAACGATGTGGGAAAGTGATGCAACAGACATTCTTCATGAAAGTTTATAAATGCTAATTTGTTTTGACAGATCTGTTCTATGCCAAGTGTCAATTGATTACGGGCAATAATTTTTGTTGTCGCTTCGTTTGGGTCTATGCTTGGGAAACTATTCTTAGGGCCATCTCTAAACAATAGTTCATAACCGATAGTGTTTTCGTTTACATCTAGGATCGGTTGTCGAGCGACATATGCAATCATAGAGAACCTCTTATTATTCGATAAGAGTAAAGTTAACTCACGTTAAGGAAAAATCAAATTATTCGAGCTACTCATTGTCTAGGCTATGCTAATTTTAGATTGGTTAATAATAAGAAATTTTAAGAGTAGATCTAAACGATCTATTGAGTTTAAAAATAAAATTAGCACTCTAGAGGTGAGAGTGCTAATATCGTTTTCAAGTTAGCAAACAGAGGCTAAAAAATGACAATTTCAAATCAATCAATGGCATTAGCAGTAACTCCTCAAAGTGGAAGTATTGAGTCTTACGTGTCTTATGTTAGCAGCATTGATATGTTATCAGCTGAGGAAGAGCGTGAGCTTGCATTTCGTTTGTATGAAGAAGAAGATTTAACTGCCGCAAGAAAATTAATTTTGTCGCATTTACGTTTTGTTGTGCATATCGCAAGAAGTTACTCAGGTTATGGTTTACCTCAAGCAGACCTTATTCAAGAAGGCAATATTGGCCTGATGAAAGCTGTTAAACGTTTTAACCCAGAAGTAGGTGTGCGTTTAGTTTCGTTTGCTGTTCATTGGATTAAAGCTGAAATTCACGAGTTCGTTCTTAAGAACTGGAGAATTGTTAAGGTTGCAACTACAAAAGCTCAACGTAAATTGTTCTTTAACTTACGTAAGAACAAAAAACGCTTAGGCTGGTTTAGTAATGATGAAGTGAATAACGTTGCCGAAACACTAGGTGTTTCTAAAAAAGAGGTTCTAGAAATGGAATCTCGAATGAGTAATTACGACATGGCCTTTGATTTAGGTAATGACGATGATGACTCGGAAGGAGCGGCATACTCACCTTCTCTTTATCTTGAATCACAGAACTCAGACGTTGCTGAAAACGTTGCAAATGAGCAATGGGAACAGCGCTCCAACCAGCGTTTATTATCAGCTATCAAAACGTTAGATGATCGTAGCCAAGATATTTTAAACAGTCGCTGGTTAGACGATGACAATAAAACTACACTGCAAGAGCTTGCTGATAAATATAGTGTTTCAGCAGAGCGTGTAAGACAGTTAGAAAAAAATGCGATGAAAAAGATACAGGCTTTGTTAGTCGCTTAATAGAAATATATGCGATGTAATTAAACCAGCTAAGCTTTAAGCTTATGCTGGTTTTTTTATGCCTAGGAAAAAGTTAACATTCGTTTCCATCAGAAAGCCTTTAAACACAGGATCTAAATATCTTCATGTTAGGAAATATCCGTAAATTACAGTCTGCACTAGATACAACCACCGGACAAATCGCATATTCATTACCCATTGGAGACGAGTTGTTGCCGTTAAACTCGCTAATAGGTAAGTCGCTCAAATTAACACATACCGGTGAGATTCACTGTTCAAACTGTAAAAAGAAAACCAAGAAGAGTTTTTCTCAAGGCTTTTGCTTTCCTTGCATGAAAAAGTTAGCTGCATGCGATATGTGTATTATGAAGCCGGAGACCTGCCATTACGCAGCAGGGACGTGTCGAGAGCCTGAGTGGGGCGAAGCCAACTGCATGATTGACCATTTTGTGTATTTATCCAATACATCAGGTTTGAAAGTGGGTATTACTCGCCATTCACAAGTACCAACGCGTTGGATTGACCAAGGTGCAACACAAGCGTTACCAATAGCGAAAGTTCGAACTAGACAAATATCTGGATTGGTGGAAGTAGCCTTAGCTGAAATAGTGGCTGATAAAACCAATTGGCGAGCACTATTAAAAGGTAATAACGACGATATCGATTTGAAACAAAAAGCAACGGAATTGCTGCCGAGCATTGAACAGAAATTGCAGCAAATCAAATTGGAGTTCGGTGAAGATGCGGTGGAATTATTAGACGCAGATGTTGTAACGATTAGTTACCCAGTCGAGCAATTCCCAACAAAAATTGTGTCTCATAATTTTGATAAAAACCCTGTGGTGGAAGGTATATTACAAGGTATTAAAGGGCAGTATTTGATCTTTGATACCGGTGTGATCAATGTTCGTAAGTTCACATCATATCAAGTTGAAGTCGAGTTTTAATATCACGTCATTCAACGTATAAAAAACGGGTAGAGATACCCGTTTTTTATTGTCTTAAATTCGTACCGAACAGTGCAATACGCTCTAATCTTTTCTTGTGTATTCTCCATCTAGTGTGGTTGGTTTATCGCCCGACTTGCGTTCAACAGTGTCTGATTCAAATGTATCTTTAGCTTGGTCGCTGAAGTCAGATTGCGATTGACTGTGGAATGTTCCCCCCATAGTGCGAATTTGAATTCGAGAACCTAATTGGCTATACATAGCCGCTCTAAAAGGTGGGGTCACTAATAAAAAGCCGATTGTGTCGGTAATAAAACCAGGAGTGATTAACAAAACACCTGATATCAATATGCAAATGCCATCAAACAATGAACGCGCTGGTAATTGTCCTGATGCCATTTCAGTTTGAATGTTGGACCAAGTACTCAGGCCCTGCTGTTTAACGAGCTTTGTTCCTATTAAGGCTGTCGCTATGATAATAATAAACGTCCAAGCTGTACCAATGATCCCGCCAACTTCAATTAATAACATTAATTCGATCAAAGGAACTAAAACAAAAATAATAAATAGAGGCATTAACCGTCTCTCAAAACATACAGATAGTCTTATTTATATGGGACAAATTTGCGCATATCAAGTACAGTGTTTAATCGGTAAATGTAAGTAAATGTAATGTAATTCCAGTTATGAGTTTTAAGTTAGTTCTCAATACATGCCCAGACTTAGCCTCAGCCCACTCCCTAGCTGAAGGTTTGTTGGAGAGTAATTTAGCGGCCTGCGTTAATTTAATTCCAAATGTAGTATCACTATATAAATGGCAAGGGCAAATGGAGCAATCGGCAGAAGTGCAACTTTTTATCAAGACAAGTGAAAGAAATTGGCCGGAAATCCAGTCTTATATATCTCAAAACCATCCTTATGACGTACCAGAAGTGATAGCGCTGGATGTCAGTGACGGTCTTCCAGCTTATTTAAGTTGGTTAAACGATAATTTAAAGAAAGAGAATTTGTGATGTTGCGAAGATTTATCCGTATATTAATGACTCTTACATGTTTGGCACTAATGCAAACACCTGCGTTGGCTAACGATCCATTAAAAGACTTATTTAAAAGCAATAGCAGTTTTTTAGATGTTGATGAGGCGTTCCAATTCAGCTACGTACAAAACGGTGAAGAATTGGAGCTTTATTGGCAAATAGCGGACGATTATTATTTGTACGCTGATAAGTTTCAGTTTTCGATTGAAAACGCTACGTTAGGCGATGTGACTAAACCAAGCGGTACTCAAATAGAAGATGAGTTTTTTGGCGTTACTAATGTCTATTTTTTTGAGGCGCAACTCAATGTGTTGGTGTCTGATATAACAGACAATGCAATACTAAACGTACGTTACCAAGGTTGTGCAAAAGCGGGTTTATGTTACAACCCGGTAGTGAAAAAAGTACCTTTAGAAGCCATAGTTACTGCAAACTCTGCTGATATGGCAACCCGTCTGTTAGCTGCGGAGCAAACGAGTGATGACTCTTTCGAACCTACAGACGAAAACATTTCCGAACAACACAAGTTAGCCTCTTTATTTGAGAATCAAAGTCTTTGGTTAACCTTGTTAGCATTTTTTGCATTAGGTGTTGGTCTCGCGTTTACCCCTTGTGTATTTCCTATGTTCCCAATTTTGTCCGGCATTATTGCAGGTCAAAAAGACCTAACGGTAAAACGTGGTTTGATGCTGTCTTTTATTTATGCGCAGGGGATGGCACTGACTTATTCATTATTAGGACTTGTTGTCGCCAGTATGGGCAGTCAATTTCAAGCGTATTTACAACACCCGTCAGTATTAATTGCTACCAGTGTTTTGTTTGTATTTTTAGCTGCTTCCATGTTTGGCTGGATAAATCTACAACTGCCACAATCTTGGACATCGCGTCTTACGGAAGTGAGTAATCAACAAAAGTCTGGAAAAAGCCTAGGTGTATTTTTAATGGGCGCATTAAGCGGTCTTATTGCTTCACCCTGCACAACCGCACCGCTTACAGGCGCATTGTTGTACGTGGCGCAGACTGGCGATTTAGTGATTGGGTTTGTCACGTTATACGTATTAAGTCTTGGCATGGGGTTACCTCTGTTACTAATCGGCGCCTCTGGCGGTAGCTTATTACCAAAAGCGGGTAACTGGATGAATGTCGTGAAGGTTATTTTTGGTTT
>JABXID010000260.1 GCA_013373245.1 Gammaproteobacteria bacterium | reverse complement strand
TGTAAGCTGTAAGCTGTAAGAAAAAAGCTTGATAGATCAGAGATGGTCATCAAGCTTTTTTAGTTTTAGGGACTAAAAAGTTAGAAGCATGGTTTAAATAATTCATTATCTAGACTCGGAGAACAATGACTTTTTTGTACGTCATCTGGCAAATAGTTATGAGCGAAAACGTAAATAACAATTGATGATTCGAAGAAACGTCTTTCCCGCCAGCTGTTAGCGGGAATCTCCAACTATCAGCTCTAAAACTCCTCTGCATTTTTAAGGAGATACCAGATATCGCTGGGACGATTTTGGAATGACGTTTTTTGTTCTGAGCGTTGAGCACTAACCTCTAAGCTTTAATTGCCGCTCGTGGGACAAATGTACCTTACAAATTAAGTTGGGTTTTATAGACCCTATGTATATTTACAACTTAAAAACTTAACATAGATGTTGTTGCTCATTTTCTGCTAGAGTTAATACCAATTTAACCAATAGTTTAACCAATTCAGAGCTCGTTCCGATTTTAATTCTTGCTGAATGATCAAACTATTAATCAAACTGGTATAACATGGTTCTCAATACTTTACTTCCCTTAAGTAAAGCATTAATAAAACTATTAAATCTAGGAACTAAAAATGGTTCTAAAGGAAATTTTGGACAGCTTGCCTGTTTCTATATACAGAGTCGACTGTATTGGCCAAATCACTTATGTCAATGAAGTAATGAGGAAGCAGTTAGGTTTACCGCTTGATGACATTATAGGTAAAACAGCCTATGACTTTCATCCCGATGAGTTGGCAAAAAAGTATCAAAGTGACGACATTAAAGTAATAGAGTCTAAGGAGGTGTTTGTTACCGTTGAAGAACACTGGCGAGAATCGGAAAACAAAATGACGTATGTAGAAGTGATAAAGCAACCCTTGTTTGATGATTCTGGTGAATGTATCGGTATACAAGGTCTGTATTCTGATGTAACCGGTATTAGAGAACAGTTAATTGATGCTGAACATAGAGCTAAGACAGATCCTTTAACTAACTTACCCAATAGGAAGGCTATTGATATACAATTAAACCACTACTTTGAAAAATCGCTTCGTAATAACTTTTGCTTTGGCTTAGCTTTTTTAGACCTTGATGATTTTAAGAAAATCAACGATGTTAATGGTCATATTGCAGGAGATGAGGTTTTGGTTGAACTGTCAAAAAGGTTATTACATCTAACAAGAGGTAATGATTGGGTTGGACGCTATGCAGGTGATGAATTCGTGATAATTTTTGAGAATATGTCTGATAGAAAAACGTTTACAGAGTGGTATCAAAGGGCCAAATTAACACTTTCCAAACCTGTTAAATTAAAATCCACAGGGAATGAGATTTTAGTAAATCTAAGTATAGGTGTTTGTCTGTGTCCGCAAAGCCACTTGAAGTCTGTCGACTCCCTGCTAAATGAAGCTGATAAAATGATGTACAAAGCAAAGGCTGATAGCAACCAAACGTTTTACTTATCTGGATATTAAGCAACCAGTAAGCCACTAATAATGAGTAGTTCGACTAGAGGGGCTATTGAGACTTTTTCTAAATAAATAGTAAAATTTCTTTGTGGAATCTCATGGAAGATTAAAAGATATAAATAACTGTTAGGGCAGCATCAGACATAACTTTCTGACGTGATTTTACTTTCGCTCATACCGCTTTCCTTCGCCTCTCAAAACTTGCAACTACTATTGCCTTTTCTAAATCAATAATTTCACTATCTTCACTGGCAAACAACATTTCCAACGATATACTCTAAACAACGACGCAAAAATGAGTTAGTTTAGATCACAACTAACCTCAAAGTATCAAGAGAGCATCATGGAATACAATACTTCAGAATTATGTGATTTATTCGCCGAACACGTTGACGTGTTAGAGCCCATCTTTGAGCACTATGGCGGTATTACATCGTTCGGTGGTCAAGTTCAGACAGTGAAATGTTTTGAAGACAATGGTCTAATTGCCACTGCATTAAACGAAAACGGTGCTGGTAAAGTATTGGTTATTGACGGAGGTGGCTCTGTTAGACGCGCCTTATTAGATTCAGAACTTATCGATTTAGCACTGGATAATAACTGGGAAGGTATTATTTGTTTTGGTGCAGTTCGTCACGTCGACCAATTGGAAGAAGCCAACCTAGGTATTTTAGCCCTCAATTCAATTCCGGTCGGCGCCACAGACTTAAGCATTGGTGAAGATGACGTGGCCATTAACTTTGCCGGAGTCACTTTTTTACCGGAAGATCATTTTTACGCAGATAGTACGGGCGCCATTTTGTCGGCCGAGCCATTAGATATTGAATAATATCGTCACGTTGAGTCACATCAACATTCTTTTCGCCCTTATCTTTTCGCCCTTATCAAAGGCTTCGCAATTATTTTTTAATTTCAGATAAATAACACTAGTTATTTTGAAATTCTTGTATATGATTTGCGCCCCTTTGTAAGATTGAACAAAAAACAAACAGAACGAGTTTAAAATGAAAATTGCCATACTGTCTAGAAACGAAAACTTGTACTCCACTAGACGCCTAAAAGAAGCAGCCGAAGCCCGCGGACATGAAGTCGATATCATCGACACACTTCACTGTTACATGGACATCACCAGCAGCAGACCGACGGTTAGGTATTATGGTAAAGAACTGCCAAAATATGACGCAGTTATTCCACGTATTGGTGCGTCGGTTACTTTTTACGGAACAGCGGTAGCACGTCAGTTTGAAATGATGGGCACGTTCAATGTAAACGAATCGGTCGCTATTAGTCGTTCGCGAGACAAGCTGCGTTCACTGCAATTATTATCTCGTAAAGGTGTTGGTCTGCCGAGAACAGGGTTTGCTTGCAAACCAGATAAAATCAAAGACTTAATCAAAAACGTTGGTGGCGCTCCTGTCGTGATTAAACTGCTGGAAGGCACACAAGGTATTGGCGTAGTATTAGCAGATACAGCCAAAGCGGCAGAAGCCATTATCGAAGCCTTTATGGGCTTAAAAGCTAACATTTTAGTGCAAGAGTTTATCGCTGAAGCCGGTGGTGCCGACATTCGTTGTTTAGTGGTAGGCGGCAAAGTGGTTGCAGCGATGAAACGTCAGGGTGCAGAAGGTGAGTTTCGTTCAAACCTTCATAGAGGCGGCTCAGCTCAAGTTGTTAGACTTACAAAAGCAGAACGTGAAACTGCAATAAACGCAGCAAAAGTCATGGGATTAAATTGTTGTGGTGTCGATTTATTACAGTCTAAAAATGGTCCTATGGTAATGGAAGTGAACTCTTCGCCGGGCTTAGAGGGCATAGAGAACGCTACGAACAAAGATGTGGCGGGCATGGTCATTGATTTCATTGAAAAAAGCGTGGCTAACCCGAAAAAAACAAACGTAAATAAAACCCGTGGGCAAGGTTAAAATAACAAGGCCTAATTGAGTAAACACAGAATGAATACATTACGTATTGGAAATTTCGATGTCGCACCTGGCGAATCAAAGCAAATCCAATTGCCGGTTGCAAAACTTTATACCAATGCTGACGTCTCAGTACCCGTGCATATTTTCAGAAGTAAAAAAGCCGGCCCTACGATTTTTATCAGTGCTGCAGTGCATGGCGATGAGCTAAACGGCATCGAAATCATTCGCCGTTTGTTGAAACACAAACACTTTAAAGTAATTCGCGGTACGGTTATCGCCGTACCTATGGTTAACGTTTACGGCGTGATCAACCAAAGTCGTTATATGCCTGACAGGCGCGATCTCAACCGCTGCTTTCCAGGGTCAGTAAAAGGCTCTCTCGCCGGTAGATTAGCCAACACTTTCCTGAATGAAATCATCAAACATTGCGACTACGGCATCGATTTGCATACCGGTGCAATTCATCGCTCTAACCTACCGCAAATAAGAGCGGATTTAAGTGACGATACCACCAAAGAGCTGGCGGAAGTATTTGGTGTGCCTGTAGTACTTAACTCATCGGTGATTGAAGGCTCTTTGCGCGAAGCGGCTAATGCTGCTGGTACTCGAGTATTATTATACGAAGCAGGTGAAGCATTACGTTTTGACGAGATTTCAATTCGCTCTGGCGTTAACGGCATCATTAATGTGTTACGTCATTTAAAAATGATCCGCCAGCAACGCAGCAAAAAACAAAAAATAGAACCTTTTATTGCCAACAGCAGTGCTTGGACTCGAGCCAGCGCCAGCGGCATGGTAAATAGTTTGGTAGAAATGGGAGATAATGTAGATAAAGGTCAGTTGTTAGCAGAAATACATGATCCTTTTGGCGAAGTATTAGCCAATATCACGGCCACTAAATCTGGAATTGTTATTGGCAAACAGAACATACCACTCGCGCAAGAAGGCGAAGCTATGTTCCACATTGCTAACTTTGAAGAAGATCACAATGACGTTGCTGAGCAAATCGAAACAGCACATGAGCTGTTATTGCCCGACAATGAAGAGCAAATCTAACATAGAGAAAATTGCCATGAGTAACACAAAAAAAATCATTGGCCGAATTGAAAACGTTTCATTACCCGACCTCGCTATCGAAAACTTAAAAGTTAAAGTTGATACAGGTGCAAAAACTTCATCATTACATGTAGACAATATCAAACAGGTAAAAGGTAAAGGCAAACCTAGAGTAACCTTTGACTTGCACCCAGAGATACACGACGTGAATCACGTAGTTTCTTGTTCTGCATTGTTGTCAGATATCAGAAATGTAAAATCATCCAACGGCAAGTCTGAAACCCGTTACGTGATTAAAACGCCATTGACGTTAGGTAGCGACACGTGGGAAGTAGAAATTACTCTGACTAATCGAGCCGATATGAACTACTTGATGTTATTTGGCTGTGAAGCGATGGAAGACAGATATTTAGTCGATGTCAGTCAGTCGTTTGTGCAATCGGAATAAATTCAGTTTTCCCCATATTTGGGCTTCGGGTTTATCGAAATTTAAAACATCCCTGTTATTTCGATATCTCTAGTCCGTTTAGCGAAAGTGCATCCATGTCAAACACCCTGCGCTTTCCATCCATGGGCTTCGGGTATAAGTACATCCAAGTACAAAAAAACCAGCGTCTGTACGCTGGTTTTTTTATTGGTTCTTGCAGAGTTTGTTATTAGCCTGCAAATGCGTCTTGTAGAGGTGGTACAACTTGCTTCTTACGGCTCAGTACACCATCTAACCAAACTTTACCTTCTGCTAATTTTGCGTCGTAAGCACGCTCTATTACGCTAGCATCATCTGAAACTACTAACAATTCAGAGCCTTCCTTCATGATGTCAGTAAGAAGTAAAATTACCGAGTGGCGATTGCCCTCTTCTTTTACTTTTACGATTTCAGCTTCTAAGTCAGCTTTCATATTGTCTAACATCGCAAGGTCGATAACTTCTAATTGACCGATACCAACCAAGTTATCGCTCATATTGAAATCTTTAAAATCACGGAACACTAGGTCACGAGCTGGCGTACCTTCAACCGCAGATTTTACTTTGAACATTTCCATGCCCAACTCTTTAGGATCATCAATTCCGGCAATTTCAGCTAACGCTTCAACGCACTTAATATCAGCCGTTGTACAAGTTGGTGATTTGAAAATAACCGTGTCACTTAAAATCGCACACATCATTGCGCCAGCGATATCTTTAGGGATCTCAACCCCGTGGAAATCGTACATCATCTTAATGATGGTATTAGTACAACCAACAGGACGGATCCAACATTCAAGAGGCGTTGATGTTGTGATATCACCTAGTTTGTGATGATCGATAATACCCAACACTGTTGCTTCATCTAAATCGTCAGGGCCTTGTACTTTGTCTGAGTGATCAACAATATAAACACCTTCACCCGCATAACTAGTTTTTAGTTCAGGTTGTTCAAAACCAAACTTGTCTAGGATAAATAAAGTTTCAGGAGATAGCTCACCTAAACGCGCAGGAACCGTTGGCTCACCAATGGTGGTCTTTAAATAAGAAAGCGCAATCGCTGAACAAATAGAATCTGAATCTGGGATCTTGTGACCCACTGCATAATTTGGCATAACTAACCTTCTCAATTCGAATAATTACTGGCGGGATTATAACCAGTTTAAGATAAAATTCGAGTATTTAACCTAATTTGTCTAATACCTCTTTATTTTTAACCACCGACCGAGTAATTTAGCCACACGTATTGCCTTAAAAAACAACACCATGGCGAAAGACACAAAATTAACCTTAACGATTTCTTGCCCAGACCGAGTTGGTTTGGTGTCAAGTGTGAGTCAATTTTTAGCCGACAATCAAATTTCGATTACCGAAGCAAATCACCATACTGATTTAGAAACTGAATGGTTTTTCATGCGTCATGAGATTTTGCTGGATTCGAGTTTGTTAAGCGCAGAGCAACTTAAGCAAAAGTTTTCAGTCATCGCCCAACAGTTTGAAATGACTTGGAACATTTCTCCGGCATCGGTCAAAAATCGCGTCATTTTGCTCGCCAGTAAAGAATCTCACTGTTTAACCGATATTTTACATCGTTGGCACGAAAACGAACTCGACTGCGAAATCGTCGCTGTTGTTGCGAACCATAAAGAAATGGAAAAGTTTGCCAATTGGTACCAACTTCCTTTTCATCATGTTGACTTTAAACAAGACAAGGCAGAGGCATTTGAAAAGTTAGAGCAAGTTATAGACAGCTATCACGTCGATACCATAGTGCTTGCTCGTTTTATGCAAATATTCCCCGACAGCTTATGTCGAAAATACCAACACCAAGTCATTAATATTCATCACAGCTTTTTACCATCCTTTGTGGGTGCCAAGCCTTATCATCAAGCTTATCAGCGTGGAGTGAAATTAATTGGTGCCACCTGCCACTATGTCACCGCAGATCTAGATGCAGGTCCTATCATAGAACAAGAAACACACCGAATTAGTCACTCAGACACGGTGGAAGATATGGTACTCAAAGGTAAAGAGTGCGAAAAACAAGCGCTGGCTCGAGGTTTAAAATATCACCTTGAACATAGAGTTATGGTGCAAGGTAATAAAACCGTCGTATTTGCCAACTAAAATTGATTTAACGTCGCGACTGATTTTTAAAGATTTAGACAAATATTTAGTAGTTGCCTTATCCACTCAGTACGGCATCATTAACTTGCACATTTTCACTTTGCATATATATGGGAAATACAATGACAGAACAATTCACCATCGATCCAGATAAGGTCGTTAATCAGTTTACCGATATTGCCCTAACCTACGGCCCAAAACTTGTCGCTGCGATTATCGTACTTATTGTCGGCAGTTTTATTATTCGCGGCATAACCAAAGGGCTCGATAGAGTAATGTCAAAGAGCAATATGGACGCGTCACTAAAGCCGTTCCTTTCTGGCATATTCAACATGCTGTTAAAAGTGATGTTAGTGATCAGCGTGCTTGGCATGATTGGTATAGAAATGACGTCATTTATTGCCATTTTAGGTGCTGCTGGTTTAGCCGTTGGTATGGCTTTGTCTGGCACTTTGCAAAACTTTGCAGGCGGAGTAATGATTTTACTGTTTAAGCCATTCAAGGTTGGCGATTTCATAGACGCGCAAGGTTATGCTGGTACGGTAAAAGAAATTCAGATCTTCAATACCTTCTTAAAAACAGCAGATAATAAAACGATTATAATTCCAAATGGTGGTTTAGCGACGGGGTCAATGGTGAACTTTTCAACCGAACCGAAACGCCGTGTCGACTGGACGATTGGCGTAAGTTACGGTGAAAACTTGGATAAAGCCAAAGGCATTATGAGAGAGTTGCTTGCGGCAGATGAAAGAGTCTTAAAAGACCCTGATGTATTTATTGCAGTCGCTGCACTGGCGGATAGCTCGGTTAACTTCACCGTTAGAGCCTGGGTGCAAGCGGAGCACTACTGGCCAGTATTCTTTGCGTTCCAAGAAAATGTTTACAATACATTTAATGAGCGCGGTGTACCAATTCCATTTCCTCAAATGGATGTGCATGTGCACAAGGAAG
>JABXID010000221.1 GCA_013373245.1 Gammaproteobacteria bacterium | reverse complement strand
TTATAAAAACGCTCTGATATTTTGCGGTACTCAGGATCAACCTTCATTGCCATATCAGCGTCCGTCATGATTGGGTTATCACGGACATTCGGGTTTTCCGCATTCAACGGCTTGTCGCTTTCTTTAATGTCGACAGGCTCCCATTGCCAAGCCCCCGCTGGGCTTTTTTTCAATTCCCATTCATGATTGAGCAATAGTTCAAAATAACCGTTATCCCACTTTGTTGGATTAGTTGTCCAAGCACCTTCAAGTCCACTGGTGACCGAATCACCGCCAATACCGCGTTTGCTTTTATTTAACCAACCAAAACCCTGATCCTCCAATTCACCGGCTTCCGGCTCTGGCCCTAATAAATCAGCGTCACCATTACCATGTGCTTTACCAACAGTGTGGCCACCAGCCGTAAGCGCCACGGTTTCTTCATCATTCATAGCCATACGCTCAAACGTAACACGAACATCATGCGCCGTTTTTAGTGGATCAGGTTTACCATCAACCCCTTCCGGGTTAACGTAAATAAGTCCCATCATTACCGCGGCAAGTGGGTTGGCTAAGTCTCGCTCACCAGAATAACGGCTTTTTTCTGCATCGGACGGTGCCAACCATTCTTTTTCCGCTCCCCAGTAAATATCCTTTTCTGGGTGCCAAATATCCTCACGGCCGAAAGCAAAACCAAAGGTTTTTAATCCCATCGACTCATATGCCATGGTTCCTGCATATGCCAGTAAATCAGCCCAACTCAGTTTGTTACCGTATTTCTTTTTAATTGGCCACAATAAGCGGCGAGCTTTGTCCAAGTTTGCGTTATCTGGCCAAGAGTTTAATGGCGCAAACCTTAAATTACCTGTACCAGCGCCGCCGCGCCCATCTGCGACTCTGTAAGTTCCTGCTGCATGCCAAGACATTCTAATCATTAAACCACCGTAATGTCCCCAATCTGCAGGCCACCAGTCTTGGCTGTCAGTCATTAAATTCAATAAGTCTTGTTTTAATGCGGCGAAATCTAGGGTTTTAACTTCTTCCGTATAGTCAAAGTCTGGTCCCATTGGATTTGTTTTGTGGTCGTGCTGATGCAAAATATCTAAATTCAACGATTTTGGCCACCAGTCGGTATTTGAAGTGCCACTTTCAGTTGAACCGCCATGCATGACGGGGCATTTACCTGTTGTCATACCCTTCTCCACATTTATTTTAATAATTGGTATTTAGTAAAAAATACATAAACACCTCTGAATCGAGTATTAAACGTAGTCGAGCTTTTGGATTTATAACAATAATTAATACCTATGACGGTATTCGATAAAAGCGATTCACTGCCCTGGAGCCTTTTAATTAATAACGTGCTTTGCTGTTTTGTTACGACGGCATCGTTCTGAGCAATATTTGACTTTCTGCCAATCTTTTTGCCATTTCTTACGCCAATTAAATGGTCGTAAACAGACCGGACAAACCTTACTCGGCAAATGCGTTTTTTTCATCCTTGCCTCACATGCCTCTGTAAAATACGCTGCCCTTCCATTACAACCTTAGGCTTATTGCGCCAACTCCAAAGTAATTGCTGAGCTTGTTTATACGACTGTTCGATATCGACGATGGGCATCGGGTAATCAACGCCTAACTCAAGTTCAAACATCATTTGTTCCATAGGAGTTAGTAACCAAGGAGTATGAATTAAAGTGGCAGGCAATCCAGATAACTCAGGAATCCAGTGTTTTATAAAGTCACCATTGGGGTCTTTTTCTTGTCCCTGCTTTATTGGATTATAAATACGGATGGTATTTATGCCTGTCACTCCGGCTTGCATTTGAAACTGGCTGTAATGTATACCCGGCTCAAAATCCAAAAATACACTAGCTAGGTGTTTAACCCCTTCCCGCCAATCTACTTCAAGGTGATGACATAAAAAGCTCACCAGCATAGCCCGCATCCGAAAATTTATATAACCAGTCGCTATTAAACATCGCATGCAGGCATCTACCATAGGTATACCGGTATTGCCTTGTTGCCAAGCTCTAAGCCTTTTCAAAGCTAATTCTCCGCTAATTCGTGGTAAGTTTTCATACCCTCGATTAACCGGCCTAAACTCCATATCAGATTCACTTTCAAATTTTTGTATAAAATGACAATGCCAGTGAAGCCTCGAACTAAACGCTACCAAACTTTTACGCCAGCCAGTTTGATTCCAATGAGCAAGTAAGGTTTTATAAACCTGCCGAAGGCTAATATTTCCCCACGCTAAATAAGGGCTCAAACGGGAGCAATGGAGTTGACTGTATTGCGGAGATGAGAGTTTGAACGCATATGCCTTGCCGCGATTTTCAAAAAAGGAATTAAGAACTTGCCAAGCTTGCAACTCGCCTCCGGCTTGGAACTCTCCGTGAAGTTTCGAGTTTGAGTCTGATAAAAATTGATTTATGTGTGACTCTGTAGTGAGCGTGTCTTTCTGATTTAACTCAAGCCAATTTATACTATTCAAATCACAATTTGCCGTGTCAGCCCTCATGACCGTTTGCCAATGATGGTCCCACCCGTCACGATTAGGTTTCCCTCTAATGACCGCAGCATAGGGGCTTTCTGACCAGCTAACTTGATTGTGAGTACACCAATTGGCAACCGATTTATCTCTTTCAAACGTATTATTGAGCCCAACTTCTTGATAGGAATAAAGCTTAGAAATGTTAAAACGTTGATGAAGTTTGGTGAACAGGGACAGCATGTCTTCACTGCCTACCCATAAAGAATTGATTGGCAGGCGCTGCTTTATATCATTCAAGGATTCCGCAACAAAGTGCCAATGCCTGGCGCTGTAATGTTCATCCGATAACAACAAAGGTTCAAAGTTGTAAACCAGAAGTACAGGCAGGCCTGACTTTGCGGCGCTCACTAAGGCCTGCTGATCTGACAGCCTTAAATCTCGTTTTAGCCAAACTACTGCAATTGCCATATTGATAAAGAAACCCGTGACATGAAAATAAAAGATACGGCGCTGCATCAAAGTGAGTTCATCAGCCGCACTTATTGAACCTTACTGGCATGGCACTTGTTTACCGCATCAGCATATTTCTGAACGTTCTTGGTCTGTGGGCCGACATGGAACGACAATCCTTTAATACGAATTCCCAACTCGAAAGCATGCTGAATCAAGGGCAGAGCGTGCTCTGGTGTACAACCAAACTTTTTCGATAAGTCTGCTAACACATCGGCGTTTGGAAAACTGATTCGAAACAATAACTCGACTTGCGCTTTATATTTAACAAATATATTTATTTCGTTTTCATTAACTACAACAAAAATAAAAATTACTTTAGTACCAAAAAAAATGGCGACCTTGCAAGATCTTATGTTGTAATATATATACTTAATTAGTTTCAAAGTTGAGCAGACTTTCGTCGTTATGCAGCAATTTAACATCAGTAATATTATTCAATCGCTGAAGACTTCCTACGGTAAAGACTTCCTAGATACTATTACTATGCAACTTCACAAGTCTATTGGTGCCCAGTTCACTTTTATCGCCCGTCTTGACCGAGAGCAGTACGTATCTAAAACATTATCTCTTGTTGCAGGCGATGACTTTGCAGAAAACTTTGAATACTCCTTAGAGCACACCCCTTGTGCCGACGTGAGTGACGATAGTATTTGCGTTTACCCAACCCATATTTGTGACCTTTACCCGCAAGATCAACTGCTAATTGATATGGGAATAGAAGGATATATTGGTGCGCCGCTGCATAGTTCATCTGGCGACGTTTTTGGTTTAGTCGTTGCTCTTTATTCGACCGAAATAGAACATTCAAAAGACGTTGCTGATTTATTTGAGTTGTTTGCTGGAAGAATCTCCGCCGAGCTTGAACGCATGGAAAAAGAAAAGCAACTACAAGAGCTGAACCGCTCTCTCGAAAACATTGTCAGTCATCGAACTATTGAACTTGAAAAAACCATTGAACAATTAAAAGAATCACAAAACCAATTAATTGAGCAGGAAAAGCTCGCATCACTCGGCCGGTTAGTCTCTGGTATTGCTCATGAAGTTAATACACCATTAGGGATTGCTCGGTTAGCCAACTCAACTACGGTCGCTTCGCTTGGCAAGTTGGAGCAACAAATAAACCAGCAAACTCTGAAGAAAAGTACGCTCGATCATTTTGTTAGTGACTTAAAACTCGCCTGCGAAAGTGTAGATTTTAACTTGGAACGAGCTAGCGAATTGATTGGCAACTTTAAACAAATGGCCACTGAATTTCACAGTGATCAACAAGTGGAAATCAGCCTGAATGACTGGTTAACTTCAACAGCCGTCACGCTTAAACCAATGATGGCCGAAGCTGGCATTCACTTTAATCTTGAGCTAGATGAACAAGACATTATAGTGAAAACTTATCCTGCACGCCTGACTCAAGTTATCTCTAATATCGCCTCCAATGCAGTGAAACATGCATTTCCAAGTCAGTTCCAACCATCGCAAAGTAAAACCGTTACGCTTTCACTCAAAGGCTCATTATCAAATTACTCGATAGTATTAAAAGACAATGGCGTGGGCATGAACGAGAATACCAGGTCTAAGATATTCGACCCATTTTTTACCACCAGTCGGGGTGAGGGTGGCATAGGACTTGGGATGAGTATAGTTCATAATTTAATCACCAATTCACTTAACGGCACTCTAGTAGTGAACAGTGAGGAAGGGCAAGGTACTGAAATCGAGCTATTATTCCAAACCAATAACACGCTATTGCTCAACAGCTTTAAAAGAGCAACACGAAACAGCTACAATTTTTACCTCGATTTTCATCAACAGTTGATAGAGTCCGACCCAAAAATCAAACAACTGTTTAATGAAGTTGATACAGACCAACAACAGCGCATGGTTTTAAAGTCGATGAGTTTATTCATTTTGAATATGAATAACCTGGACAATTTGTTTCAAGCCCCTTCAACTAAGTCAATTATTGAAAAACATCAAAACATGGCACTCACTGCCAGCGACATAAAACTGTGGCAACATTGCTTTTTAAATTCTATACGTAATTTTGATGATGAGTTCAATATTAAACTCAACGCAGAGTGGCAACAGGCACTTTCCAAATTTGGTGACTATTTTACAAAAGCATTGGCGCTGAATAAGAGCGACTAGCCCGCTGCGCACTCATCATTTAGCTCTTGTTTAAATAAGTTTTGTAACAAAGATAAGTCGTCAGTTCGTACGTAATTCGGGCGAATAATAAAAGCGATTGTCCTGTGCGGGCCTGGTTCGTTTAAATGTATTACCCTCAGTTCAGATTCCTTATTCACTAACTGATCTATCGCCATTTGTGGCACCAAGGTCGTACCGAGTTTGCCAGCTACCATTTGTATCAATGTATAAAGGCTAGCAGACTCAAATTCAGCGCTACTACTTTTCTCCGTCAGTTTACAGGCGTTTAACGCGTGATCTTTTAAACAATGGCCTTCTTTTAACAACATCAGTTTATCGATTTCAAGTTCGTCGCTTGTGATCTCTTGCGCTTTGGCAGGACATTCATCTTTGTGGCAAACCCAATAAAAATCTTCTTGCCAAAACTCGAACGCCATCAGGCCATCGAGTTGATACGGTAGTGCCAAAATTGCAGCATCTAAGTCACCAGAACGCACCATATCAACCAAAACATGTGATTGCTCTTCTACTATTGTTAATTTGAATTCTGGATATTCAGCTCGAACTCGAGGCAGAACCTTTGGTAATAAATAAGGTCCAATGGTTGGAATAACGCCGACTTTCATTGGCGAAGATAAAGGCTCAGCATTAAACATCGAAAGTTGGTGTAATTCATCCAATTCAAGCTTTATTGTTTTTGCTTTTTGCACAAACAACTCACCTTGCCTAGTTAGCAGTACATGTTTGTTATTACGCTCGAAAACCTGAAAGCCCAATTGCTTTTCCATTTCATTTATGGCGGTACTCATCGCCGATTGTGAAACATTGCACACCTCAGCCGCTTTTTTAAAGTGCAGTGTCTTTGCCACTGCAAGAGCGTAATTTAATTGCTTAATAGAAATCATAACCGGCCTATATTCATAAAAATTGAATTATAAATTCAATTTAATCAATTTTAATAAATCATGTCTAGCCCCTAATATTCATGCCAACGAAACGGGCAGCGAAATGTCCGATTTCAAAAAACGTTAATTACCTTAAGAGGAAAATCAAAATGGCACAAATCGGAAAAACAATCCCAGAATTTAAAGCACAAGCATTTCATAACGGCGAATTTGCAGAAGTAACGTCTGACAGCGTTAAAGGCAAATGGGGCATCTTTTTATTTTACCCTGCTGACTTTACGTTTGTTTGCCCAACAGAGTTGGAAGACATGGCCAATCAATACGAAGAACTGCAAGGTTTGGGCGTAGAAGTTTACGCGGTATCAACCGATACACACTTCTCTCACAAAGCATGGCACGACTCGTCAGATGCAATTGGTAAAATTAAATTCCCGATGCTTGGCGACCAAACAGGTGCAATTACACGTGGCTTTGACGTAATGATTGAAGAAGATCACATGGCACACCGCGGTACGTTTTTAGTTGACCCAGACGGCGTAATTCAAGTAGCTGAAATTCACGCTGGTGGCATAGGTCGTAGCGCGAAAGATATGGTTCGCAAAGTAAAAGCTGCGCAATACGTTCGCGATAACGACGGTGAAGTATGTCCTGCAGCTTGGGAACAAGGTCAAGAGACATTAACACCTTCGTTGGACTTAGTCGGTAAAATTTAATCAAACCGACATAAATATCTCCGTTTGGTGGGGGCACGCCCATGCCCCTCACCTTTTTTATCGAACCATGCAGTAAAGGTGACTCATGCTAAATAACGATATTTTAAACACTTTAAAAAATTATACCGCCAACATGACTCAATCAGTCACCTTAGTTTTACAAACTGGTGAACATGAAAAACGAGAAGAGTTGGTAACCTTTTTAACTCAAATTGCATCTGTATCAGACAAGTTATCGTTTGAACAACGAGATGTAGAGGCACTCAGAAGCCCATTATCATTTGCTTTAGAAGTCGATGGCAAATATAGCGGCATTACATTTAGCGGTATTCCGGGAGGTCACGAGTTCAACTCCTTGATATTGGCTATCTTACATTCATCAGGTACTGCGTTGTCTCTAGATGAAGGCATTCAAAACATGATTGCGGCGGTTAATCAGCCATTGAAATTCGAAGTATTCGTTAGTTTGAGCTGTCATAACTGCCCAGATGTCGTACAAGCACTTAATCAATTTGCATTGCTCAATGACCATATTTCAACAGAAATGATCGATGGTGGATTATTCCAAGACGTCATTGAAGAGCGCGGTATCCAAGGTGTACCGTCAGTGTATTTAAACGGCGAAGTGTTTGCCAACGGTCAAATTGATACCGGCAAACTGGTCGAAAAATTAATAGAAAAACACCCTGATATTTTAAAATCAGCGGCTAGTGAACAGCTGCCACTGCAAGATGTTACTGTTATTGGCGCAGGTCCAGCTGGTGTCGCTGCAGCTATCTATGCGGCTCGTAAAGGCTTAAATGTCACCATGGTAGCGGATAGAATTGGTGGGCAAGTGAAAGACACTGTAGGTATAGAAAACCTAATTTCAGTGCGTAAAACTAATGGATCCGAATTAACCAATAACATGGTAGCTCACTTAAAAGATTATGAAATCACGCAACGAGAACACTTGCGTGTTGAAAAAATCGAAAAAGGCGATATTAAGAAAATTCACCTTTCAACGGGTGAAGTCATCGAAAGTAAAACCCTTATTATTGCGACAGGAGCAAAATGGAGAGAACTTGGCGTTCCAGGTGAAAAAGAAAACGTCGGTTCCGGTGTTGCGTATTGCCCTCACTGCGATGGCCCTTTTTTCAAAGGTAAAGACGTTGCAGTAATTGGTGGTGGTAACTCTGGTATTGAAGCTGCTCTTGACCTAGCCGGTATGGTTAATCACGTTACTGTCTTTGAATTTTTACCGGAGTTAAAAGCCGATAAAGTACTGGTTGAAAAAGCACAAGCTCACGAACGTATCGACATTATTACTAATGTTGCCACCAAACAAATATTGTCTGAAGACGGCAAAGTGGTCGGTATAGAATACGTAGACCGTAACAACGGTGATGTATTGCAAAAAGAATTGGCTGGTGTATTTGTACAAATAGGTTTAACACCTAACAGTGACTTTTTAGATGATACTGTTGAAATGACCCAATATAAAGAAGTGGTCATTGACGAAAAAGGCAGAACATCTGAACCAGGCATTTTTGCAGCAGGCGATGTAACGACTGTCCCTTACAAACAGATTGTTATAGCCATGGGGGAAGGTGCTAAAGCTTCTCTATCAGCGTTCGACCATATCATTCGTAACGCTTAACTCCAAAACAAAACGAGTCCGTTCATTACGGACTCGTTATTTTATTTGTGCGATTTGACCTTTGAAATTAAATCGCCTCGTGACCTTCTTCTCCGGTACGAATTCGAATAACGCGCTCAACAGGTTCGACAAAAATTTTACCGTCGCCGATTTTACCAGTTTTAGCCGTTTCCAGAATGCTGTCCACCGCTTGATCCAACAAGTCATCTGGCACAACTAGCTCAAGTTTCATCTTAGGCAAAAAGTCCACCATGTACTCAGCCCCGCGATATAACTCAGTGTGCCCTTTTTGACGACCAAATCCTTTCACTTCTGTAACCGTTAATCCGTTAACTCCAAGATCTGATAAAGCCTCTCTAACATCATCTAATTTAAAAGGTTTTATGATTGCAGTTACTTTTTTCATGGATATCCTTAGTTCGTTTAGCATAGAATAGTGGTAAGTATAACAAGAGAAGCGCAAAAGTTATGGATGCAAATCAAATAATTGAAGAAATGATGGTACAACCTGAAATTGATGTCGAATTTGAAATTACTCGCCGCGTGAATTTCATAAAAAAAACGTTAACAAACTCAGGTTTAAAGTCTTTAGTATTAGGAATTAGTGGCGGCATAGACTCTTCAACGTGCGGTCGTTTAGCACAAATTGCTGTTGAACAACTAAACCAAGAACACAATACCGACCAATACCGATTTGCCGCTGTGCGCCTACCTTACAATGTCCAAGCCGACGAAGCCGATGCACAATTGGCTCTTGACTTTATTAAGCCAAGTTTATCTCTTACTGTTAATGTAAAAGATGGCGTTGAAGGTGTACATAACCAAGTATTAAATGCCATCCCAGACGATATCAAGATTGGACTAACTGACGGAGCCGTCGATTTTGTAAAAGGCAATGTTAAAGCAAGAATGCGCATGGTTGCACAATATGACATCGCTGGATTACTTGGTGGCTTAGTTCTGGGCACAGACCACTCCGCTGAAAATATCACTGGCTTTTTCACCAAATATGGCGACGGAGCATGCGATTTAATTCCTTTGTTTGGTCTAAATAAACGTCAAGTGCGCGCAATCGCTTCTCACTTAGGTGCGCCAGACGTATTAGTACATAAAGCGCCTACAGCTGATTTAGAAGAACTGGATCCGGGAAAAGAGGACGAATCAGCACTTGGTTTAACATACGATCAAATTGACGACTTTTTAGAAGGGAAAGACGTAGGTAATGCCGTATCTGATAAGTTAGTCGCGATTTTCAATCGCACGCAACACAAACGTGCTGCAATTCCTACTGTGTATGATTGATGTAAGCTATAAGCTATAAGCTATAAGCTATAAGCAAAGATAT
>JABXID010000157.1 GCA_013373245.1 Gammaproteobacteria bacterium | reverse complement strand
CACCTTGGTGGATGGTCAAGGTAACTTTGGTTCAGTTGATGGCGACTCTGCCGCGGCAATGCGTTATACCGAAGTTCGTATGGAAAAGTTAGCGCATGAATTGTTAGCTGACTTAGAAAAAGAAACTGTAGATTTTGTGCCAAACTATGACGGTACAGAACAAATCCCTGCGGTATTGCCTACTAAAGTACCTAACTTATTAGTAAATGGTTCGTCGGGTATTGCCGTTGGTATGGCAACTAATATTCCGCCTCACTCGTTGCGTGAAGTTATAGAAGGCACATTAGCCTTGTCTCATAACGAAGACATGACGATTGAAGATCTGATGGAATACATCCCAGGTCCTGACTTCCCAACAGCCGCTATTATCAATGGTAAAAAAGGCATTATCGATGCCTATAAAACGGGTCGTGGTAAAGTTTACATCCGTGCACGTGCTGAAATTGAACATGATGAAAATAATGGCAAAGACACTATTATTATCACTGAGATTCCTTACCAGGTGAATAAAGCGCGATTAATTGAAAAAATCGCAGAACTTGTTAAAGACAAAAAAGTGGAAGGCATCTCAGCTCTTCGTGATGAATCTGATAAAGACGGTATGCGTATCGTAATAGAGATAAAACGCGGTGAGCCATCGGAAGTAATTCTTAACCATTTATATGCATTAACTCAGTTACAAACTGTGTTCGGCATTAATATGGTTGCCTTGGATCATGGTCAACCAAAGATTTTAAATCTGAAAGAGATGCTAGAAGCATTTATTTCACACCGACGTGAAGTTGTAACACGTCGTACTGTATACGACTTACGTAAAGCTCGCGACCGTGCCCACATCCTTGAAGCATTAGCGATTGCTCTTGCTAATATTGATGAAATCATTGAGCTTATAAAAACGTCACCAACACCAGCTGAAGCAAAAGTTCGTTTAACAGCTAAAGGCTGGCCGTTAGGCGATGTTGCCGCCATGTTAGAGCGTGCGGGTGATGATGCTGCTCGTCCTGAATGGTTAGAAGATGAGTTCGGTATCCATGATGGTTTGTACCACATGACTGAGCAACAAGCGCAAGCGATTCTTGAGTTACGTTTACACAAGTTAACGGGCCTTGAGCACGAGAAGATCTTAGGCGAATACGCTGAGTTATTAGATTTAATCGCAGAATTGTTAGAGATCCTAGGCAGCCCTGAGCGCTTGATGGAAGTAATCCGTGAAGAGCTAGAGTTAATTCGTGATACATACGGTGACGAACGTCAAACGGAAATTCGTGAAGCGTCACATGACATTAACCTTGAAGACTTAATCAACGAGGAAGACGTTGTAGTAACACTTTCTCACGAAGGTTACTGTAAATATCAACCACTGACGGATTATCAAGCGCAACGTCGTGGCGGCCGTGGTAAATCAGCAACTAAGATGAAAGATGAAGACTTCATCGAGAAGCTGTTAATAGCTAATACGCATGACACTATTTTATGTTTCTCTGACCGTGGTCGTTTATATTGGTTGAAGGTTTATCAATTACCATTGGCAAGCCGTCAATCGCGTGGTCGTCCAATCATCAATATCTTGCCTCTAGAGCAAGACGAGAAGATCACAACTATTTTACCAGTTAAAGAATTCGAAGCAGACAAGTTCGTATTCATGGCAACTGCAAACGGTACGGTTAAGAAAACAGCCTTAACTGAATACTCTCGTCCAAGAGCTAGCGGTATTATCGCGGTTAACTTAAAAGACGAAGACAAGTTAATTGGTGCTGCAATTACTAACGGTGAGAACGAAATTATGCTGTTCTCTGAAAATGGTAAAGTTGTGCGCTTCCATGAAGAGCAAGTTCGTGGCATGGGCAGAACGGCAACGGGTGTTCGCGGTATCAAACTGACCGAAGACGCTAAAGTTGTTTCACTAATCGTACCTAATGAAGAAGATAACATTCTTACCATCACAGAAAATGGCTTTGGTAAACGTACACCGCAAGCTGAGTACCCAGCGAAGAGCAGGGCAACTCAAGGTGTTGTTTCTATTAAAGTTAGTGAACGTAATGGTCTAGTTGTTGGCGCATGTCAGGTTGCAGACACTAATGAAATTATGATCATCAGTGACAAAGGAACACTTGTTCGTACTCGTGTTAACGAAGTTTCTGTGGTTGGTCGTAACACACAAGGTGTGCGCTTGATACGAACTATCGAAGGCGAAAACGTCGTTGGTTTAGCTAAGATTGAAGAAATTGAAGACGATGAGTCGGTAGTTTTGGATGAAGATGGTAATCCAGTAGAAGCAGTCGCTGAAACTTCTGAGCAAGAAAGCTCAGAATCGGCTGATGCTCCAACAGATGACACATCAGACGACGAATAACTAAATATTTTGGTTCAAAAATGAAAACACCGAACACCAAAACGTTCGGTGTTTTTTTATTTGTAATATGGGTAGGTGCGTATGATCAAATGGGGAATTTTAGGTTGCGGTGACGTTGCTGAAGTGAAAAGTGGTCCAGCATTTCAAAAAGCCAAACACAGCGAGTTAATAGCGGTTATGCGCCGCAATGCGACAAAAGCTAAAGACTTTGCACAACGACACGGAGTAGAGCATTGGTATGATAATGTCGATGAACTACTGGCAAACCCTGACGTCAACGCTATTTATGTGGCAAGTCCGCCTATTTTTCACGAAGAACATGCCATTAAGGCAATGCAAAGTGGCAAACACGTTTATTTGGAAAAGCCTATGGCGGTTGATGCCGATGCGTGTCGAAGAATAGCCGCCGTTGCCGAGCAAAGCCAACAAAAATTGAGCATTGCACACTACCGACGAGCCTTGCCTGCTTTTATTGAAATCGGTGAGTTATTACGGCAAGGCCAGATTGGCCGTCCACTCTTTGCCGATATCAAGATTTTACAACCACAAACCTCAGATATTATTGCCCAATCAGAACTAAACTGGCGCACCAATCCAGCAGTCTCTGGTGGTGGTCTGTTTCACGATGTAGCACCACATCAATTGGATTTGATGTTACGTTATTTCGGTAGGGTTAATTCTGCAACCGGAGCGGCTAGCAATCAACTGCAGTTAAATAGCGCGGATGATACCGTGTCTGCCAACCTGCATTTTGATAGCGGTGTGCAAGTGCAAGGCTTATGGTGTTTTGGTGTTACCACTAATGAGAGTCAAGACCGGTGTAAAATCGTCGGTACCGAGGGGAGTATAGAGTTTTCTTTTTTCGGGGATCAAGTCACTTTACTAAGGCAGAAACAGGGTCAAGAAGTCATGTATTTTGAAAACCCTAAAAACATTCAGTTACCTATGATAGAGCAAGTCATACAATACTTTATGCACCAAAGTAATAATCCGTGTTCTGCCGATGAAGCGACAGCCGTTATAGAGTTGATGGATATTTGTACCAAGTAGTAGTTACCATAACTATATTTGTTATTCCGATAACGTAACCGCTTAGAATGATAAATTTATAGTTATTTAGCGACAATCATCTAGTATGTTGTTAATTCCATTCGTAAAAACAGACGTTACAGTCAAAACTATCGGAAATATTATGAATCTAGAGCCTGTGATCCTATTGGTCGTCATTGGTGTTATGTCAATTTTTAGTCAAATTTTAGCTTATCGACTAAGAATTCCGGCCATCTTACCGTTACTTGTGTCTGGCCTATTGTTAGGTCCAGGACTCGGAGCCCTTAACAGCGACTTGTTGTTTGGTGATTTGTTGTTTCCTATCGTCAGTTTATCAGTAGCGATAATTTTGTTTGAGGGTGCTTTATCCCTTAACTTTAAGGATCTCGGTACTCACGGTAAGTCCGTCCGTAACTTATGTACATTAGGCACACTAATAAGTTGGATTGTAGTCGCGCCTGCGGCTTATTACATTATAGGTGTTAGCTGGGAAATGGCGTTTTTGTTCAGTGCCATTGTCACAGTTACCGGCCCAACCGTCGTGATACCTATGATAAGGGCTGTAAGACCCAGCTCAAATGTTTCACAAATTTTGCGCTGGGAGGGCATCATTATTGATCCTATCGGTGCTTTGTTAGCGGTATTGGTATTTGAATATATTATCGTTAGTAATAACGCTCTTACTCACACCTTGTTTGTGTTTGGAAAAACCGTATTTATTGGATCATTTATCGGCGTTGTCTCAGGCTTTGTATTGGGTCGAGTTTTACAAAAAAGCTTAGTGCCTGAGTATTTGGTCAATACCACGGTATTAATAGCTGTTTTAAGTACGTTTGAGCTGTCCAATGTATTTGCCCATGAAAGTGGATTGTTGGCCGTAACCATAATGGGAATTTGGTTGGCGAATAAACGTGATATCAACATAGACAATATTTTAGAATTTAAAGAAACTTTAAGTGTTTTACTTATTTCTGGGTTGTTTATTATTTTGGCAGCGAGAATTGAAATATCTGCGTTGCTGGATATAGCCCATTCTGGTGTCTTGTTGTTGCTTGTTATGTTATTTGTGGCAAGACCCATCAACGTGTTCTTATCGACTCATGGCTCGAAACTGCGTTGGCAAGAGAAGTTTCTGATCACCTGGATGTCACCTCGAGGTATAGTAGCTGCGGCCGTATCAGCTTTATTTGCCCTAAAATTGGAATTGGTAGGTTTCGAAAATGCCGATATCCTAGTGACATTGGTCTTCTTTGTGATTGTATTTACTGTAACCTTCCAAAGTTTAACATCCACCATAGTTGCTAACTTACTTGGTGAAAGGGAGCCAATTGCAAATGGCTTTTTGATTTTCGGTGGCAGCGTGTTTGGTCGTATGTTAGCCAAAGAGTTAATGGAACGTGGTTTTAAAGTTAAATACGCCGATACAAACTGGGAAGCGATTTCTGCCGCGAGAATGGCGGGTATCTCGACTTACTTTGGTAATCCAAGCTCAGAGCATGCACGAAGAACTATGGATCTTACCGGCATTGGCAATGTCTTAGTACTTTCTCCTTATCAGCAACTAAATCCGCAGGTAACGCAGTATTTTCAATATGTGTTGGGTGAAGATAAAGTATTTGGTGTCAGTTTTAACGGAAAAAAGGGCTTTGAAGGGCATTTACCAAGTGAAAAATATATGAAATCTCTGGGTCTGTTTAGTAACACATCTTATTCAAAGCTAGCCAGTGCGACCGCGAAGGGGGCGATAATTAAAACCACCGCGATCACCAACAGTTTTACTTACGAAGATTACCAAGAAATGTATAAAGAAAATTGCATTCCATTGTTTTATATAACCGACAAAGAGAAGGTGAGGTTAAACATTAAGGGACATGAATTTGATCCGCACGCAGGGACACAGTTGGTTAGTTTGATTAATGCCGCCGCGACAGAAGGGTCATAATCTAGTTAGCCGTTAAATTAAATGTGTTCGAGTTAGTAGACTTTATCTAAATACAAATATATAACAATAATCGTTAAAAAATCCGATACCAGTTTTGGCATCGGATTTTTAGTAATACATTGTGCATTTTCAATAAAGTTGAAATGCCCGTGAATTCAAATTAGAACTTATATTCGCCTAAGAAATACATGTGGCTGTCGCTGTATGCGTCATATTGGAATTTAACACCGAATTTTTCGTTGATGCTAAATTCTGCCAGCGCACCTACAAAAATGTCGCCACCTTCGTCTGCTAGGTATACTGAAGCTTCAAGGTTATTTTGAAGATTGAACTTTTTACCAGCTTTCCATGCTAATTCAGTTGCACTGTCATCAAATTTACCAACAGAACTCTTTATCTCAGCGCTAACGTTTGCGAAACCAACTTGTGCAAACCAATCTTCACCAAAGTTCTTACCTACTACTGCAAGTAGTTGATTGCCAGTAAGATCAAGGCTTTCTCCGAAAACAGTTTCTTCATCAGAAACTGTGTAATATGAAACGTCAGCATAAAAACCTGATGTGAAATCTACTCGCCCAGCAAAGCGTACGCCCGACATGTCAGCAACATTAGCTAAACCAGCAGAAACTGACTTTTTGGCTGTATCGAAATTGAAATCAGTCGCTGTTGGCATATCCGGTGAAGCCGCCACTGCCATTGAAGATGCTGCTAATAACCCAATTGAAAGAAGTGCTTTTTTCATTTTTATTCCTTATTAAATTTAAATAAAGCGGCGAGATACTATCGGTAAAATAGTATGATAACAACCGTAAGAAATTGTTTTTAGTGAGGATATAGAAAAATTCGTAATAGTTTATTTACGCGTGTAGTCTAGTGGTAATCGCGTTGTGGTAATTAGTTTTAAATTAAGATTGTGAAAGTTTTTTAGTGTTAGGAATGTAAAATTTGGTACAACCGAGTGGATTCGACTCAAGGTATCCCGACCGGAAAAGCCTTAGGAACTGAAACTCTTGGAGTATACCTGCGAGAGTTTGAGAGCATCGGCCAATTAATTGAGCAATCGGACTATTTGGCAAAAATCGATGAAAATGGTTTTGATACCTGTTTTATTTTGGACAATGGTCCATTTGAACAAGCGAAAGCCGAAGTGCTATCAGAGAAGTACAATGTGCTTCTAAAAGTGTTCACCGACCAGCCAGCGATGCAGTTTTATACCAGTGAATTTTTGGGCGAGCCGTTTAAATCATTTCAAGGTGTCTGCCTAGAAAGCCAAGGATATGTTGATGCACCTAATCATAAACATTTTCCGAGTGTTGTTGTGAAGCCAGACAGTTTTTATACCAATAGAATCAGTTACCAGTTTGAACAAGGT
>JABXID010000231.1 GCA_013373245.1 Gammaproteobacteria bacterium | reverse complement strand
GGTATTCACAATTGGCTAGTAAAAGCCACTGACCCAAGTTTAGAATCACTGCTTAAAAAGATGGATAGAGGTTTATTGGTTACCGAGTTAATGGGGCAAGGGGTAAATACCGTTACTGGTGATTACAGTCGAGGGGCGGCCGGTTTCTGGGTAGAAAACGGTGAAATTCAATATCCGGTATCTGAAATTACTATTGCTGGTAATTTAAAAGATATGCTGCAAAATATTGTTGCGATTGGTGGCGATATTGAAAAACGTGGTGCGGTGCAAACCGGATCTATACTGATTGAAAGGATGCAGGTCGCTGGCAATTAGTAACCACTGTAAGTTGGTATAAGTTTAAATAACCAAAAAATTAAAAAAAGAGGCGCTGTGCCTCTTTTTTGATGTGCTGAAATTGATTTTAAGCTTTTTTGACGAACTTGGCTGTTACCATCATTTCTCCAATTCCATCCACCTTGCAGTCAAGTTCATGGTCCTTAGAATCTTTAATACGACGTATTGATAACTTTGTTCCTACTTTGATGACTTGTGAGCTGCCTTTTATTTTTAAATCTTTAGCAACAGTCGCTTTGTCACCTTCATTCAAAGTATTGCCGTTTGCATCTTTGGCTGTAATTGCCTCTTCTACATCTGTTGGATTCCATTCGTGTCCGCACTCTGGACAGATCAGCATATCTTGATCTTGATAGACAAACTCTGATTGACAGCTTGGGCAGTTAGGTAATGAATCACTCATGGTTTTAAATTTCGCTTTTTTTATTAATTAAGGTAATACCGTTCTTTTCAATCTTTAAGTCGCCGCTTTTATATAATCCGCCAATGGCTTTTTTAAATGCGGCTTTACTGATACCAAAAACTCGGCTGATCACTTTGGGGTCACTTTTGTCGTGGAATGGCGCAAAGCCATTGTTTTTATTCAGGAAGTTAATGACCAACTGAGCATTACGGTCACGGCTGACTTGGCCACCATCAAAACTTAAATTTATTTTACCGTCCGGACGAACTTGTTTAATGAAACCGGTTTTTGACTGGCCGAAGCTAAGCCTATCAAAAATATCACTTTTGTGAATTAGTCCCCAATGAGAGTGATTTACAATGGCTTTAATACCTAAATCAGTAGTATTGGCGATGATCAAATCGACTTTTTGATTGGCTTTAAACTTTTTCGTCCCATCTTCTTCAAGAAACTTATCAATTTTAGATGAGGCTGTTATGCGATGATCGATGTCATCGATGTACAAATAAACCAAATACGATTGCCCAACTTCTAATGGCTTGTGTTGCTCAGCAAACGGTACCAATACGTCTTTTGCTAAACCCCAATCGAGAAACGCGCCAAATCGACCGGCGTCAGTTACTTCAAGGTAGGCAAATTGACCGACGGTTGCTTTAGGTTTGTGAGTGGTCGCTATCGGTAAATCATCGGAGTCTAAATAGATGAAAACATCAATTTGGTCATCTATTTGATAATCTTCTTTACAGTATTTTTTAGGCAACAGGACTTCGCCTAATTCGCCAGCGTCTAAATAAACGCCAAAGTCCATAATATTAACGACAGGAAGCGTTGCGTACTGACCGATGAGTGACATGTATGAGTCCAAAGATATAAGGAAAGTGAGTTGTGGCTATTATACTAACAACCAGGTCGCAGTGCCAAGAAAAGCGAAAATACCGACAATATCCGTTACGGTAGTTAGGATCACGCTACCAGCAAGGGCGGGATCGATATCCATTTTTTTAAGGGCAAGAGGAATAAATACACCGGCCAGTCCCGCTGCAATTAGGTTCATCATCATTGCGAACGCGATAACTCCACCCAACATCAGGTCTTGTTTCCAAAGCGCAACAACGCCAGCAATTAACACAGCCCACAACAAGCCATTTAGAAAACCAATGGCAAGCTCTTTACCCATTAACCAGCGGGAGTTGGCTTGGGTAACGTGCCCTACGGCCATGCCGCGAATAACTAGGGTCAAGGTTTGGCTACCTGCGACACCACCCATGCTGGGAACTATAGTATTAAGTACGGCAAGTATGGCTAATTCATCGAGGGTCGATTCAAACAGGCTAGACACAAAAGCGGCTAACAATGCGGTAAATAAGTTAACCCCTAACCACAAAGAACGGCGTTGAGTACTTTTTAAGACAGGTGCGAACGTATCCGCTTCATCGTCGAGGCCCGCCATACTCATCATAGAGTGTTCAGCATCTTCACGAATAACGTCAACGATATCATCGATGGTAATACGGCCTAGTAGTGTACCTGTATCATCGATGACTGGGGCTGAAATCCAATCATAACGTTCGAATAAAGAGGCCACTTCTGATTCTGGCATGGTTGCCGGAATTACTTCAAAGTCTACTTCCATGACTTCAGAAACTAGCTTGCTGGTTTGTGATGTGACCAACGAGGCTAACGAAACTTCACCAATAAACTTGTCGTTTTTGTCCACGACATATAAATAATCAGTCGCGTCCGGTAAAGACTCTTTAATGCGCAGATAACGAAGGATAACGTCAACGGTAACATCAGGCCGAACTGTGATGGTGTCTGTGTTCATTAGAGCACCAGCGGTTTCTTCACCATAAGACATCACACGTTCGGCGCGCGCTCGGTCCTGTTTATCCATGCTTTTAAGCACTTTTTTATAAACCGTATCTGGCATACTGCGCAGAACGTCGGCGAAATCATCGTCGTCCAAGTTGCCGGCTGCTTCAGCAACATGCTCCGGCGTCATTTCAGCTAAAATCGGATTACGCACATCATCGGATAATTGTTCTAACACTTCACCTTGAATGCTGGAATCAATCAGTTGCCAGATGATCGGACGGGATTTGGGCGGAGTAGAATGAAGTAGCAGTGCAATGTCGGTGGCAGCCATCGATTCAAGCATCGACCGAACGTGAACAAACATACCGCTGCTCAGAGCAGTATTAAACTCATCAAGAGGTAAGTTGTATTCTTGTTCTAGCAGCTCAGCCATGAAACCGTGATTGTCCCAAATTTGAATCTATGAAAACGAGCCAGTTACTTGATATGTAACCTTAATGAAAGTCTAACGCAGTCGCGCTGTTTTTGATAGTTAACTTATTGATTTTATGAATTTTGACTAGTGACTTATGGTTTTGTTTATTCAGATTCGTCGAATTTGTTGCTAATGAGTTCGCAGATAGATTTAACCGCTTGTTCTGCGTCATCTCCAGTGGCGTTGACAGTCACCTCTTTACCCTGATTACTGGCCAGCATTAATAGCGCCATTACACTATCGGCATTTGCTTTTTTGTCGGCTTGAATAATGGTTACTTCAGCACTAAATTTCTGAGCAAGTTGTGCGAGTTTGGTCGCTGCTCGAGCATGTAAGCCTAGTTTATTTTCAATAATAACGGTTTGACTAATTTCCATTCTCTTCACTCAAATATCTGCTCATTTCTCTATGACGAACACGAACGTTTTTACCTCTTGAACTAAATTGGCGCGACAAAGTTTCAGCAATAAATACAGAACGATGTTTGCCACCGGTGCAACCAATACCAATAGTTAAATAGCTGCGATTATTGCGCTCTAGGTGCGGAAGCCAAGTGGATATAAAGTTATTGATTTGAAAAATAAACTTATTTACTAAAGGTTCTGCCGATAAAAATTCGCGAACAGGCAAGTCGAGGCCTGTTTGTGGCCTTAACTCTGGCTCCCAATGTGGGTTAGGTAAAAAGCGCGCGTCAAATACAAAGTCTATATCGTTAGGTACACCATACTTGAACCCAAACGACTCAAAGGTCAAAACGAGTTCTTTTGTACCTTTTCCTAAAATTTTCTCTCGTACCATCTCCGTCAATTGATGCACGTTGAGGTCTGAGGTATCGATGTACAGATCGGCACGAGTGGCTAAGCTGTCGAGTAATTTTCTCTCTTCTGCAATGGCGTCGGGTAATGATGAATTACCTTTAGAAAGAGGGTGCAGACGACGAGTTTCACTATAACGACGGATAAGAACTTCATCTCGAGCATCGATATATAAGACGGTGACGTTAACGTTTTTAGGTAAAAAGTCTAAGTTATCCATCAGCTCTTGTTCTGAGCTGGGCAGGTTACGGACATCGATACTGACTGCTACTTGATCAAAGCTTTTTGTTAGTGAGTGGGATAATGCAGGCAATAAGTTTACTGGTAAATTGTCGACACAATAATAGCCCAAATCTTCTAATACTCTTAGAACGATTGTCTTCCCTGAGCCTGAACGGCCACTAACAATAAATATATGCATTAATTAGGCAGCTTCAATAATTTTATATAAGTCTTGGTCTGTTTCTGCTTTACGAATTTTACGTAAGGTTGCTTTATCATCAAAAATTTGTGCAATTGACGCTAACGTTGACAGGTGTGTATCACACTGATCTTCTGGCACCAGTAATGCGCAGAAAATATCAACGGGTTTATTATCTATTGCATCATAATTGATGGCTGTTTCGTTAACAAGTAACACAGCTACCGCTTTTTGTGAACTTTTTAATTTACCGTGTGGAATGGCGATTCCATTGCCAATGCCCGTACTGCCTAGCTTTTCTCTATTCATTAGGCTTGCAAGAATTTCAGCATTACTATGATCTGGTAGTTGGTCGCTGGCGAGAAGGGCGATGTGTTCAAGTATCTTCTTTTTGCTAGAACAGTCATGAATGACTTTGGTGCTTTCAGGTTGAAGCAATAACTTTAGGTTCATGTTTGGTCGTCGGTATTTGGTCTAAAAAATTAAGAGGTTCATGATGAACCTCTTAATTGTACTACTTTTGTCTTAGTGACGTGTTAACTTTTCTTTATGTTTAATAACTTGCCTGTCTAACTTGTCGATCAGGCCGTCGATCGCTGCGTACATATCGCTGTGCTCTGAGGTCGCGAAGAGTTCGCCGCCATTTACATGTAAGGTGGCTTCTGCTTTCTGGACAATTTTCTCAACGTCTAAAATCACGTGGACGTTGTTGATATGGTCAAAATGTCTTTCTAGCTTTGCAAATTTTGTATCCACATAATCTTTTAAAGAATCAGTAAGATCAACGTGACGACAAGTAAGGTTAATTTGCATAGGATATTCCTTCTTGGTTGATTTAGCCTGGTTTACACCAAGCGTTTTCGTTGGTTTGAAGGGGGAATATTTAGTGATTCCCGGTATTTTGCAATGGTTCTTCTAGCTACTTGGATGCCCTGTTCGGCTAGAATGTCTGCAATTTTACTATCACTGAGTGGTTTCGCTTGGTTCTCCGCCGCAACCAGCTTTCTGATCAATGCTCTGATTGCGGTCGATGAGCATTCGCCACCATTCTCAGTACTTACATGACTAGAGAAGAAGTACTTAAGTTCAAAAATTCCTCGCGGCGTGTGCATATATTTTTGCGTGGTAACGCGAGATATTGTTGATTCGTGCATATCAACCATTTCAGCAACATCGTTGAGTACCATTGGCTTCATGGCTTCTGGACCATACTCAAAAAATGCTTGTTGCTGTTGCACGATACAATTAGATACTTTTAATAAGGTGTCGTTTCTACTTTCCAAACTCTTTATAAACCACTTAGCTTCTTGTAAATGTGAGCGAACGAATTGTGCATCGTTGGCGTTTTTGGACGTTTTAGTCAAAGACGCATACTGCTCGTTTATTCTAAGTTTAGGCATAGAATTCGGATTTAGCTCAACAATCCAACGACCTTTTTTCTTCACTACGCTGACATCCGGAATAACGTAGTCTGCTTCGTCTTTGATGACTAGGCTTGCAGGGTTTGGATTCAATTGTTGAATAAGCTCTAAAATTTCTTTTAGCTCAGGCTCTTTCAATTTAGCTTTACGTAATAAGGTGCGGTAGTCTCGATTGGCTAATAAATCGATGTAGTTATCAATTAAATCAATAGCCTCATTTTTCCACGGCGTGTTGTCATCGAAATGTCTTAACTGTACCGACAAACATTCTTGCAAACCGCGTGTTGCCACCCCAATAGGATCGAAGTGTTGAATGCGTTTTAGTACTGCTTCAACTTCTTCAATTTCGACATCTTCTAAATCTACTGCTTCTACGATGTCATCGGTAGAAATGGTTAAAAAGCCCTTGTCATCAATCGCGTCGACAATCGCTTCGGCGATTGCTAAATCTTCGTCTGAAAATGGCGTTAAATTCAGTTGCCAGCGCAAGTGATCTTGAATGCTTTCGGTAGTCTCACCTTGATAAACGGTGTCTTCGCCTTCATAACTTGAGCCGGTTGATGTTGGCGCAGGCGCTGCGCTCATATAATCGTCCCAGCTTGAGTCGGTAGGTAGTTCTTCGGAAATAGTATTACTTTCTAACGCTTCATTGGCGCCAATTTCTTCTTTACTCCATTCGCTATCGTCGTCGCTGCTAGCTGATTCAGTAGAGTCCGACTGATTTTCAGACGCTGAGCTTTCATTATCTATATTGTTCGGGTCGTCAGCGTCAAGCAGAGGGTTGCTATCCAAGGCGTCTTGGATTTCCTGTTGAAGTTCCAATGAAGAAAGCTGCAATAAGCGAATCGCTTGTTGCAATTGCGGGGTCATTGTTAGTTGTTGACCCATTTTTAGTTGTAATGTAGGTCTCATTTATTCCCAAATTTAGCATTTTGCTGAATGCAGTATAGAAACATTCAGTTTTTAACTAGTGTTACTACTATAACTTGAACTGATCGCCTAGGTATACCTGTTTTACAATTTCACTTTCTAAAACTTGCTCAGGGGTTCCTTCGGCAATTAATTCTCCATGACTAACGATATATGCTTTTTCACAGGCGTCTAGGGTTTCTCTTACATTGTGATCGGTGATCAAAACGCCAATGCCTTTTGCTGTAAGTTGCTGAATAATCTTCTTAATGTCAATAACTGAAATTGGATCGACACCAGCAAAAGGTTCATCTAATAATATTATTTTAGGGTCTGCGGCTAGTGCGCGAGCGATTTCCACTCGGCGACGTTCACCACCTGACAATGCCATACCATGACTGTCTCTAATATGTTCGATATGAAATTCTGAAATGAGTTCATCCAATTTGTCGGCTTTTTGATTGGCCGTTAAATCTTTTCGTATTTCCAAGACCGACATGATGTTTTGTGAAACGGTGAGTTTTCTAAAAATAGATGATTCTTGAGGCAGATAACCTATGCCTTGGCGGGCACGTTCATGCATAGGTTCATGACTTAAATCTGCGTCGTTTAACGTGATCTTGCCTTTGTCATTCGGTACTAGACCGACAATCATATAAAAGGTTGTGGTTTTACCCGCGCCGTTTGGCCCCAATAGACCGACTACTTCACCTGCATTTACGGTGAGACTTACGTCTTTTACTACTTGGCGTTTGTTGTATGATTTTGCTAAGTGTTGAGCAACAAGGCGAGTCGTCATCATTTTACTCGCTTATTGTTTAGTTTTGAGGCGTGTTGTTACACGACCTTCTTGGTTTTTATTACCTTCAGCTTTGACTCTTTGTGCCTTGAGGTCGAATTCTATAGTGTCACTGCTGACCTGCGACGAACCTTGAATGAACAGCGCTTTGCCATTTAAAGTTAAAATCTGTTGTTCAACTAAGTAGATGATTTCGATAGCTTCTGACGAAATATTTTGCTCGGCCTCACCTTGTTGCTTAAATAGGGCAGGAGATCCTTTCGCAATCAATTTCTCGCTGTTGCCTTCATCGGTAGTTTCAACAAACAACTCGTCGGCGAAGATTGATATATTTCCTTGTTGAACTGTGACTTTTCCAGAAAAGTGTAACGTTTTATCTTTGTAATTAAGATCTTGGTTGTCCGAATTGACAATTAAATCTTCTGACGAGGAATAAGCCGGCATACCAACCAAGCACAATAGGGCGAGGAACGAGATTATAAATGTTGGCATTTTATTAGTTAATTCTTGTTTGGACATGGTCGGTTAATTTTATAGTACCTTGATTTAGATTAGCTGTTAATCCCTGGCCTTGGATAAATACGTTTTTTCCTTCAATCGTAATGGGCTTATCACTTTTAACTATGTTGGTTTTTAGATTTATTTCAATGTACTCAGTTGAAATTTTGTTAACCAATGTATTGTCAACGATTTGCAGCATTGTGACGTTTTCATCAAGAATAAGCGCATTATTCTGCAAGTTGCCTATTCGCGCTGACAGACGCCAGTATGGTTTATTGTTTTGATAAATAATAAATTCAGGCTGTTTAAAATGCGTTAGTGTCAGCTCTGAATAGTGTTCCATGCTTTGTGAAAATACTTCCTGGTTGATATTGCCATCTTCGTCGTAAATCTCTTGATGCAATAACTTAGCAGTAAATTCAGGTTCAATGTCTTGATAGGTATCAGTGTTTTGTTGTTCATTATTGTCATAAATGGTTGGCAACCACCAGATTAAGGTAATGACCAAAAATGAGAATAAAATAAACAAACGATATTTCATTATGCACTAGTTCCCATCAGTTGCTCAGTAATTGCATGCTCACCTTGTTGCGCCATCACGATAAGATCTGCTAATTCTCTTACTGCGCCGCGGCCACCGGAATGGGTCGTCGTTAAATCAGCGATTTGTTTTACATATGGGTGTGCGTCACCAGGTGCAACTGACAGTCCAACAAGTTTCATAACTGGAATATCGGGGAAGTCATCACCAATGTAACCGACCTGTTCTGGGGAGAGGTTAAAGTCTTTGAGTAGCTGCTTGTAGCCTTCGAGCTTATTTTCCATTCCCTGATAAATATGGGTAACGCCCAGACTGTTCATTCGAGTCTTTACAATGTTGGAAGTTCTGCCAGTAATTATGGCGATATCGACACCGTTATTGAGCAAAGCGCGAATGCCAAAGCCATCTTTGGTATTGAAGGTTTTTAATTCCTCTCCGTCATTACCGATGTAAATTGAACCATCAGAGAAAACACCGTCGATATCACAAATCAGCAGCTTTATTTGCATGGCTGCGGATATAGTGGCGGTGGGTAACGGCTGATACCAGTTTGAATAAAGTTCCACCTAAATGACTCCTGCTTTTAATAAGTCGTGCATATTAAGTGCACCAATCGGTTTGTCTTGTGGGTCGACCACAAACAGTCCGTTTATTTTTTTCGACTCCATTAAAGATAATGTTTCCGCCGCTAGTACGTTGCTGGTGGATGAGGTGAACGAAGTGTTCATAACATCGGCAATATTCAACTCTGAAATGCTTTTGTCATGATCTAACCATCTGCGTAAGTCACCGTCAGTAAAGAGGCCAACTAAAGTCCCTTCGTTATTTACAACGCCGGTCATGCCTAATCCTTTGGCGGAGATTTCAAATATCGCTTCTTTTAGCGTTGCGCTTTGAACAACCAGTGGAATACGCTCTCCTGTGTGCATTACATCGCCATTAGTCAGTAATAACTTTCTGCCTAATGCCCCACCTGGATGACTTAATGCAAAATCATCCGCGGTAAAGCCACGGGCTTCTAGTAGTGAAACTGCTAATGCATCACCTAACACCAAAGATACGGTGGTTGAGGCCGTTGGCGCTAAACCTAATGGGCAAGCTTCTTCTTCAACAGCCGCGTTTAGATGCACAGTACTATTGCTCGACAAAGTAGAATCTTTGTTTCCTGTCATCGCAATAATTGAGCAGCCAATGCGTTTTAGAACAGGTAAAAGAGAGGTGATTTCCGAAGTTTCACCGCTATTTGATAAAGCTAAAACAACATCATTCTTGGTAATCATGCCCAAATCGCCGTGGCTAGCTTCACCGGGGTGCACAAAAAAAGCGGGTGTACCTGTACTTGCTAATGTCGCGGCGATTTTATTGGCAATATGTCCTGATTTCCCCATGCCTGTAACTATGACTCTTCCTTGGCAATTGAGCATTAATTCACAGGCGTCTACGAAGTTTTGATCAAGCGCATGTGATAGCGCTTCAATCGATTTTCTTTCGATGTCGATGACTTGCGATGCAGACTGGATGAAATCAAAATTCGTCATTATGCGTTACACACCACTTATGAAAACAACAAAAACTGGTAGGCGATAAACCCTATTAATAAGGTAGCACCTTCGTAACGGTTGATGCGTCTAACTTTGTTAAATCGCATAGCCATAAAGAAAATTGTTATTGTGGCGGCAATCATTACATAACTGTCGCGGGTTGCGGCAGCAGGATCGATAACGCTCGGGTTTATAAGCGCGCCAACGCCAAGAACAGCTAAAATATTAAAAATATTTGAACCTATGACGTTGCCAATGGCTAAATCGTCTTCACCTTTTAATACACCAGCGACACTAGCGGCTAACTCAGGCAAGCTGGTGCCAAGAGCGATAATCGTAAGGCCGATAACTAGCTGACTCATGCCAAAATATTCGGCAATAACAACCGCTGAATCAATTAAATAACTCGAACTTAGAGGTAGCAAAATTAAACCTGCGACAACCCAAAAAATCGCAGCTGGCGTTGATAAATCGGTTGGAATATCTTCCATATTTTCTGTAATTAGTGGGTCGTTTTCATTTTGACTGTTTTTACCTAAATACACTAAAAATCCGATAAAACCAAAGAAACCGATTATTAGAAATATACCTTCTACAAACGACAAATAATTATCGCTTAGGATCCACCATGCCACTATTGTGAATACGGTAAGAATAGGTAACTCACGATATAATGTTGATGAGGAAACTAAAACAGGTTTTATTAATGTAGTAATACCTAGGACTAACAATATATTAGTGATGTTTGAGCCAATGGCGTTACCTACGGATGTGTCGGTTGCGCCAGCCAGTGCGGCATTTGCAGATACCATAATTTCAGGTGCGGAGGAGCCCATAGCAACGATAGTTAAGCCGATGATCATCGGCGAAATACCTAAATTTTTAGCAAAGCCGGAAGCTCCATAAACGAATTTATCAGCACTCCAAACAAGAACAGCGAAGGAAAGAACTAATATAATGGACGCAGTGAGCATAGGGCCTCTTTTTTAAACAAAATTTTAGGTCGCTATTGTGGCGATTGTGGGGCAATAAATCAAAACTTTCTTATGCATTGAAGCCCTAAAAAACAGACAGATTAGCCCACAAAATCCTCATTCTTATTTTTTATCATGGTTGAATCTTTAATTTTTTACCCAACATAGATGGTAAATTTTAATGAGAGGCGCGTTTAATTCTCGCTTCGCAAATACAAAAATAAGCTGGTATAAAAGATTAATGAACTTTTCTTCCCTGTATTCGTACTAATGTATGAACAATAGACTTGCATAAGTTTAGTAACATTTTTTCACGTTTTATTCGTAGTAAATTAAATCTTAAAGCCATACAATGAAGGTCTATATCAAGCGCAGTAACATGGAAGCAAATTGTAGCTAGAACTAACAATAATATGTCAGAGCAAAATAATACGCCGGCTCCATTAGTCGAACTTAAGAATGTAACGTTTTCTCGTGGAGATAGATTGATCTACGACGATATTTCTATGTCTTTTCCTAAGGGCAAAGTTACAGCTATTATGGGGCCAAGTGGTATAGGTAAAACAACGTTGCTCCGTTTAATCGGTGGACAGTTGCGGCCAGACTCTGGCGAAATATTGGTGGCTGATAAAAACATTCCTTCCCTAAGCCGCAGTGAATTGTACAAAGCACGAGAAAAAATGAGCATGCTGTTTCAAAGTGGTGCTTTATTTACAGAAATGTCAGTGTTTGACAATGTCGCGTTTCCTATTAGAGAGCACACAAAATTACCCGAAGATATCATTCGCTCAATGGTCTTGATGAAATTAGAGTCGGTAGGCCTTAGAGGTGCAAGGGATTTAATGCCAAATGAATTATCTGGTGGTATGGCAAGACGTGCAGCGCTAGCGCGTTCAATAGCATTAGACCCAGAACTTATCATGTATGACGAACCATTTGTTGGTCAAGATCCCATCTCGATGGGCGTTTTGGTTCGTTTAATAAAGAGCTTAAATAATTCATTGAACTTAACCAGTATCGTTGTATCTCACGACGTTAAGGAGTTGATGAGTATTGCTGATTATATTTATATCATCGCTGAAAAGCGCGTTATTGGTCACGGAACAAAAGAACAATTGCTGGCCAGTGAGTCTCCTTTAGTGCAGCAATTTTTAAAAGGTGAAGCGGATGGCCCTGTGCCTTTTCATTTCAATGCATCACCACTTGCTGAAGATTTAATGTAGGTTTTTGAATGAATTGGATACAGCATTTAGGACGCAACGCTATCGACCGAGTCGCTGCAATAGGACGAGCGTCGATGATGTTATTCGGTGCGATTTTTGGTAAACCGAATTTTGTAAAAGGTTTTCCTCTGCTGGTTAAACAACTTTACGTTGTTGGCGTTTTGTCTCTGATCATTATCTTAGTATCAGGTCTGTTTATCGGCATGGTATTGGCCCTGCAAGGGTATACCGTTTTGGTTGGCTATGGTGCTGAAGGTAGTTTGGGGCAAATGGTGTCTTTGTCTTTGTTAAGAGAGTTGGGGCCTGTTGTAACCGCTTTATTATTTGCTGGCCGAGCGGGCTCTGCATTAACAGCTGAAATTGGTTTGATGAAAGCGACAGAGCAACTGACGTCGTTGGAAATGATGGCTGTAGATCCGTTAAAACGTATTATTGCTCCTAGGTTTTGGGCTGGTGTAATTAGTATGCCGATACTGGCGTTGATGTTCTCGTCAATTGGTTTGTTAGGTGGACACCTGGTGGGTGTGGAATGGCTTGGCGTTGACAGCGGCGGTTTTTGGTCTGTGATGCAAGCCAGTGTCGATTTTGAAAAAGATGTATTGAATGGTGTAATTAAAAGCATTGTATTTGCGATAGTTGTTACTTGGATTGCTATATTTAAAGGGTATGACGCGATTCCAACTTCAGAAGGGATCAGTCAAGCAACAACGCAAACTGTGGTTCAATCGTCTTTAGCGGTATTAGGTTTTGATTTTGTGTTAACCGCATTAATGTTTGGTTAATGAGAAGGAAGTAAGTATGAATTCTAAAAAAGTAGAATTGTTGGTCGGTTTTTTTGTCGCTTTGGGCATTGCTTCATTATTGTTTTTAGCGCTCAAGGTCGCAGGTACTAACGTTTCCGGCTCAGGGGATACGTATCAATTAAAGGCTAAGTTTGAAAATATTGGTGGCCTAAAGGTGCGCTCAGCAATCAAAGTTGGTGGCGTTATAGTGGGTCGTGTTGAAGCTATTACCCTTGATTTAGAAGATTATTTACCAGTGGTCGTGCTAGCAATTGATAAAAATTATGATAATTTTCCAGATACTAGCTCCTTGTCTATCTTAACTTCCGGACTTTTGGGTGAGCAGTATTTGGGATTAACTCCCGGGTTTATTGATGAAACCGTTGAGATTTTAGGTGACGGTGATTATATTGAAGATACTAAGTCTGCGTTAGTATTAGAAGAGTTGATTGGTCAGTTTTTATTTAGTCAAGGCAGTGAATAAATATGAAATTTTTGTTTTTAGTTGTTAGTTTATTTTTTAGCGCCAGTGCATTTTCCGTTGAAATTGACAACAAAGATCCGTTCAAGCTAGTTCAAACCGTCGCTAAAGACTTATTTGAACGTATCGCTCGTGAACAAGAAATCATAAAAAATGACCCTGAACATTTAAGAGTTGTGGTTGAAGAGCAACTGGCTCCTTACATTAATCACGTTTATGCAGGCTCAATGGTGTTAGGACCATATTATCGAAAAGTGAGCGAAGAAGAGCGTGAGTTATTTTTCACTGCTTTTCGAAAGTATTTGATTGCAACGTATGCTGGCATTTTAACTCTGTATAAAGATCAAAAAGTGGTATTTGAGCCTTCTTCGGAAGTGGAAGGTAAACGAGTGCAGGTGAAAGTTAGAGTCTTAGACGATGGTCGCCCAGACATCAATATTGGCTTTATTTTGAGAAAAAATCGCAGTGATGAATGGTCAGCGTATGACATGGTAGCAGAAGGTATCAGTGTTTTGACCAGTAAGCAGAAAGAGCTACAAGGTCAAATCCGTCAGCAGGGTATTGCCTCAGTAACTGAAATATTGTTAGAAAAAGCGGCAAAACCCATAGTTGAAAAAGAGCTTTAACATGAAGCTGGTACATAAAAAAAACCAGTTGTCTGTTGTTGGTGCGCTCGACCGCTTTCAGTTAGTTCGTAAAGAGCAGTTTGTTTTTCCTAACATTAATGAAGATGAAGTTTTTCTTGATCTTGTCAAAGCGAAAAACGTTGATACCGCCGGACTAGCATGGCTTTTGAAGCTAGTGTCTTATTATCAAAGTCAAAAGAAAGTAATTGCGATTTCCAACGTTCCTGAGCAATTAATCGCTTTGGCTCAATTGAGCAATGTGCTAGCATTGCTGCCAATCAATGAATCTGCAGAAGTATAACTCGGGTAAACATGGATCTTGAGCAAATAAAATCCACATTAATCACTGAATTAGAATTAGACGACGCCATTATAAAATCGGACGGTTCCCACTTTAATTTGACCGTCATTGGTCAATGCTTTGAAGGGCTTTCTCGCGTTAAACAGCAGCAGCTCGTGCTTAAACTGCTAGCAGATAAAATAGCAGACGGTAGTATGCATGCTGTGAGCATCAAAGCCTACACACCAGAAGCTTGGAAAAAAGACCAAAAACTACAATTGCTTTCCTAGGAAAATAATAACTAAAAACTATGGATAAATTGCTAATTCAAGGCGGCGCTAAATTACAAGGCGACGTGACAATTTCTGGCGCTAAAAACGCAGCGTTGCCAATTTTGATCAGCTCAATATTAACAGCTGAACAATGTACTTTTCGTAATGTTCCTGATTTAAGAGACATCGGCATAACTTGCCAGCTGCTTGAGCAATTCGGCATTCAGGTTAATAAACCTGATGCTAATACTGTAGTGACAGATTCAAGTAACATTACCTCAACAATTGCACCTTATGATCTAGTAAATCGAATGCGGGCTTCAATTTTAGTATTGGGGCCACTACTTGCTCGATTTGGTCATGCGGAAGTATCCCTGCCTGGCGGTTGTGCGATTGGCGCGCGTCCAGTTGACTTACATATTGAAGGCCTAAAAAAACTAGGTGCAAAAATAAAAGTAGAAGGTGGTTATGTTCATGCGACTTCGGACGGTCGATTAAAAGGAAGCCGTATCTACATGAGTATTGTGAGTGTCGGAGCTACCGAAAACTTGATGATGGCAGCGGTACTTGCAGAAGGTAAGACAATTATTGAAAACGCCGCTAGAGAGCCTGAGATTGTCGATTTAGCCAAATGTTTAAATAGCATGGGGGCAAAAATCACTGGCGCTGGCAGTAATAACATAGAGATTGAAGGTGTTGAATCGTTGCATGGTTGCGAACATTCTGTTTTGCCAGATCGTATCGAAACTGGCACGTTTTTAGTGGCAGCTGCCGTTACCGGAGGCAAAGTAAGGTGTGTAAACACTGATTATCATTTAGTTGAGCCTGTCATTGAGAAACTGCGTGATGCTAACGCTCACATCGAGTGGGATGAAAACTCAATCACTTTAGACATGCAGGGTAGAGAACTAAAAGCGGTAAACATTAAGACGTTACCTCACCCAGGTTTTCCAACTGATATGCAAGCGCAATTTACCGTGTTAAACGTGGTTGCTAAAGGGGTTGGTACGATTACGGAAACCATTTTTGAAAATCGCTTTATGCACGTGCCTGAATTACGTCGTATGGGAGCAAATATTCAGTTGGAAGGCAATACTGCGATTTGTCCAGAAAAGAGTAAGCTAACTGGCGCGCAAGTAGTTTCAACAGATTTACGAGCATCGGCAAGTTTAGTTATTGCAGGTTTAATCGCTGAAGGGACCACTCAACTAGATGAAGTGTTCCATATTGACCGCGGGTACGAACAAATTGAAAATAAGTTGATAGGGTTAGGTGCGAAAATCGATCGCATTAATCAAGTTAACTTTTAGCGTTTCATTGCACTGAGCAATATTAAAAGAGTTTATCGGTAATCACCTATAAACTCTTTTTTGTTTTAGAAGAGAGATATACAGAGTTAAGGGGATCAGTCGTCAACTCCAAGTTTACCAACGACCACGGAAACTTGTTTCAATTGTCCTTTTCGGGAAATACTAAAGTTCATCGTAGTACCAGGCTCAACATCTTCAATGATAGCCAATAACTCCTGAAAACTTACTAGCTGTTTGCCATTTACGGCTAACAATATATCGCCACTAAGTAAGCCTCCTTTCCAAGCTGGACCTAATGGGTCAACGTTAGAAATCCTTATACCCGCGATAGATTCAACGTTACTCATTACCGGCACTCCGGCGTGATTGATTGGCATTCCGTCCAAACCTAAATAACCACGTTTTACTTCACCATCTTCTAATAACTTGGTCATGACGTGCTTGGCTAATTTATATGGAATAGCAAAGAAAATGCCCTGAATACCGCGCTGCGCTTTAGCGGTATTAATGCCTACCAACTGTCCTCGCGAGTTAACTAGCGCACCACCTGAACTACCTAAGTTAATTGCAGCATCCATTTGAATAAAGTCAGCAAAGCTACTGTTATTGCCAATGCCTTTTTTATCTGTCGCACTGATGATCCCTTGAGTGATGGTTTGGCCTAAATTGAGCGGATTTCCTATGGCAAGTACAATATCGCCCACTTGCGCTTCTAGCTCTGGATCTTGAGGGATTGCCGGTAAGTTTGATGCGTCTATTTTTAGCAAAGCTAAGTCAGTTACTTCATCCAAGCCTAAAACTTCCGCGTCATATTGACGTCCATCTTGCAGTAAAACTCGGATTAGCTCTGCGTTATCAACAACATGATAATTGGTCAGAATGTGGCCATCTTGACTCATTATGACACCAGAGCCCAAGTCATTGACCTTTGGCTGCTTGCCATAATTATTTATTTGGATTTCGGCGGAATAGATATTTACAACAGAAGGGGCCGCTTGTTCAACAGCATACGCGAAGGACATTACATTAGGTTTTATTACGCGCTCAGTTAAGCGAGTTACCCCCAAATTTTCTCGTAATGTCGGGACCAATAAAATTATGACAAGTGCGGCAGCTAAACCGTATGCGATGGAGTTAAGAAAAAATTTTAGGGTTTTATTCACTTCGCGGCCTAAAAAAAGAAACCTACAATAGGGTTACTATTGTAGGTTTATCTAGCTGAAAATACTAATTATCTTATTAATATGTATAGAGAAGTATTTCCTCTAACAATATTAAGCGCCATAACACCTTTGGCTTCAGACAATAAATCACGCAGTTCAGACGCGCTAGTGACTCTTTGTCTATTTACCGCAACGATGACGTCATTTTCTTCTAGACCCAACATTGCTGCAGGGGAGCGTTCTTCCACTTCTGACACAATAACACCGGCATCGCCTTGCTTGGTTTCGCCATTGGTGAATTTAGCGCCTTTTAGTGATGGGTGTAAGTTGTCAGCGATAATTGCCGGTTGATCAGCCGCGCCTAGGGTAATGTCTAATTTAACGATATCGCCGCCGCGATTTACGGTCAAACGTAAGTCATTACCTGCACCTTTTGACGCTACTTTACTGCGTAATTCATTGAAGGTCTTAATTTTAACGCCATCAACATGAGTAATGACATCACCTGCTTTTAGACCGCCTTTTTCCGCTGAGGAGTCAGGCATTACTTGATTAACAAATGCACCTTGCGCCACCTCTAAGCCAAATGATTCTGCAACGTCAGAGTCTAAGTTTGTGCCTGAAATGCCTAAAACACCGCGTTTAACTTCACCATATTCGATAATTTGACTTACTAAGTTGTCCATCATGGCGGATGGGATCGCAAACCCAATGCCTACATTACCTCCGCCAGGAGCAATAATCGCGGTATTTATGCCAACTAATTCGCCTTTCAGGTTTACCAGTGCACCGCCTGAGTTACCGCTATTAATGGCGGCATCGGTTTGAATAAAGTCTTCATAACCACCTCTCGCACTTAATAGTCCAGAGCGACCTTTGGCACTAACAATTCCTGAAGTAACGGTTTGTCCTAAGCCAAATGGGTTACCGATAGCAACGACAAAATCGCCAACGCGTACCTTGTCAGAGTCAGCAAGCTCTAACTCAGTCAAATCATCGGGTTCGATTTTTAATACCGCAATATCACTTTGCTCATCGCCGCCGAGTTTTTTAGCATCAAATTTACGACCGTCTTTTAAGGTAACCGTAATTTCATCAGCTTCATTGATCACATGGAAATTTGTAACCACGTAACCTTTATCTTTATCGATAATAACCCCTGAACCTAATCCTTGAAATGGACGCTCTTGAATTCTTGGGTTGCCACGTCGGTTGCCAAAAAAATATTGGAATGGATCCATGGTCCCTTGGACTTCCTTTTTGCCTTTGACGGAAATATTTACAACCGCGGGCGTTGTTTTCTCTACCATTGGCGCGAGAGATGGCACTTCATCTTTCAAGCTCGAAAAAGGAAACGCTGCCTGAGCTGGCATAATAGATAATGTTGATAAAACGATGGCTGAGACAGCGGATAGCTGTACCAATTTAGATTTAATAGAAACTGCCATAAATTCCATTCTCCTATGTAATATACAATGCAACAGACAGAGTTATTTAAATTTAGTTCACTGAATAAAATGTTTCATTTTGTAAATGGTATTGCGTATGAGATGGGTATAAGGGCTGAATAATTTGTTTTCAACCCTTTGAAATGAGTAATTTAATTTACTATGGAAGGGACTCTAATGCTTGCTGGATACTTCCGTTTCTTTTTTAGCTTCACCTTGAAACAAACCTGACGCCGAACTTGAGTAGTCTAGTGGTTGATTATCTAAAGTTGATTTATCACGTTTTTTACGACTGACATTTTTTAGAATGTGAGTTGCTTCCGCTGAGAAAAATGGAAACGCAGGTGTTTTATCGTCTGAATTTAAAAGTTGTTCTGCATCTTCAATTTGACGACCTATGTGCTCCGACATTTCATGTAAGTTAGTGGCTAACGAGCGGTATTCCGCAATGTGATCTTGCCAGTTTTGTTTTAACTGAGCATTTTCTTGCTGACAAGAATCAAGAGCTTCTTGCGTTTGTTGAGAGCCCGAGCCCAAACGTTGTTTTAGCAACACAAGTGCAGCGCCTGAACACAAACCAAAAAGAAAGACTAAAACAGCGGTTGCTAATTCCATAAACACTCCTAAAAACTATACAAACGTGGCGGATTGGTTACTCGAACGATTCGATTAGCGCCACCCTTTGAGCATAAATTAATTTTGCCACAATACCCAATAACAAATTGATTTTATTTAGGGCTTTTTATAATCAAAATCATACTTTGGCGGATTATACCGCCAAGCTCTATAGCTCAACGGCTTTATGCCGTGGTAACATGGCGTTAAATTCAATTGTTTAAATTTTAACATTCAGTTTATGTCGACTTCACAATCAGTAACGCCGTGGCAACAATATCAGCAAGATTTATTACGTGATGATTTTCAACACGATGAAGCACAAGAAAATGCGGTAAAACATTTGCAACGATTGTACGACGACTTAGTTGCTAGCTTCAACGCAGCTAAACCGGGGTTTTTTGCTTCGCTATTTGGCAAAAATCAAACATCGTCGGTTCAAGGTCTATATTTTTGGGGCGGAGTAGGGCGCGGTAAAACGTACTTGGTTGATACGTTTTATGAATGTTTACCGACCGACAAAAAATTAAGAATTCACTTCCACCGTTTTATGCACAAAGTTCATGACGAAATGAATGAACTGAAAGGTATTAACGATCCGTTAAAGGTGGTGGCGAAACGTTTTGCTGAGCAAACAAAAATCATATGTTTTGATGAGTTTTATGTATCGGATATCACTGATGCTATGATCTTAGGCACCTTGCTTGATGAGTTATTTAAACTCGGCGTGGTGTTTGTCACTACGTCGAATATTGTGCCGGACGATTTATACAAAAACGGTTTACAGCGTGCTCGATTTTTACCGGCGATAGCATTATTGAAAAAACATTGTGATGTTGTGAATGTCGACTCAGGCGTTGATTATCGCCTACGGGCGTTAGAAAAAGCGGAAATTTATCATTACCCGTTAGATCAGCAAGCGGACATTAATTTACATAAGTACTTCCAACAGCTTGCACCAGAAGTTGGAACAGAGAATAGCGACATTGAAATTGAAGGTCGTATGATAGCGACACGTGAAGTGGCTGACGGTGTCGTTTGGTTCGACTTTTCCGCCATTTGTGAATCTGCGCGTTCACAATTGGACTATATGGAAATTAGTCGTATTTATCATTCCGTTTTATTGTCGAATGTAAAACAAATGAGCCGAGAAAATGACGATGCGGCTCGTCGTTTCATTGCCATGGTTGATGAGTTTTATGAACGAAATGTTAAGCTCATAATTTCCGCTGAAGTTCCACTAGAGTCGCTTTACACCCAAGGTTCATTGGAGTTTCAATTCAAACGTTGTGTCAGTCGCTTACAAGAAATGCAAAGTCATGAATATTTAGCCGAGGCGCACCTACCTTAATGCAGCACTTTACTGGCATTACGTCGCAATCATTATTTGTTTTTAACCAGCACAATATTCGGCATAAAGCCGTTATTGGTGTTTATCCGTGTGAAGCGCTTTACACCAGTGAAAGGCAAGCATTAATTGCGCAAACCTTAGCCGTGATGACACCAGCGGTGACCGAATCGCTACCGCCGCATTATCAAGGGGTAGATACTAAAGAAAAGGCAGAACATTGGTTGTTACAACGCTTTCAAGACTGTCAGTTGTTAGCTTTAGTAGAGCAATCAAATCAGCAGTTGCTCGGGTTTCTCTTTGTTCATCATGCAATAGAAACTGACGAAAACTCGGGGTTAAAACAAGCTACTCAGCATCTAGGATATTTACTGTCTGTACCATATTGGGGTTGTGGCATTGCAACTGAACTATTGCAAAGTTACGTAACATACTGCCAGTCACTGGGATTTTCCGGTGTTTTGTATGCAGGGGTTGAGACAGCTAACCTAGGCTCCATTCGAGTATTGCAAAAAAGTGGTTTTGAACCAGACGACAAGTTATCAACTCAAGAAAATTTGTTTTATCGATTAAATATTAGAGCCATGAGTTGATAAAACCAGCGCGTTTGGTGCAATCAAATAAACTGTTACGTGGTTTATTTCGTATTGTTATTCAGTGTTCTAGGAGGTGTTATGTTTTCCAATGCATTGATAGACCAACTGCGACAAGACAAAAATTTATATTATCTTGAGCAATACCCCATTATTACTGTGTATGACGATAACTTTTACGTGCGGAATGACTACGATGTTTTATCTCGCGGTCAGCGTTTATATCTGATTAACTTTTTCAAGCTATACGGGTACCAGCAAAAATCCGGTAAATTAGTTACAGACGGTGTGAATAATATCCATTTCCCTAAACCTAAACATACATTGGCTTTAAGTGCATACAAAAGTGATTATCGTCAAACGCCAGGTGAGCACTTTTATGTGGTATCACCGTCTACTTTTGCTGAGGTTTTATTTTACGAAATGCTTGATAAAGGCAGCGAGTGGGGAATGCAGCAATTAAAACAATTGATCGATACTTGCCCCTACAATATTGAGTTAACGCGCGATATCAATTACCGAACCCCGATAGAAGATATCACCAAACAAACGTTTAAAGAGTTAAGTGACTACCAAGAAAACGTTGTTGCAGAAAAATTTAAGTTCAAAAAGACGCTCTAATAGAGCGCCTTGGTATTTTAGAATGATTAGTGCAACTTAAATTTAGGGCCTAATAAACTGCTTACCTTTCTGCTCATTAGAGTTAGCAGGCCTTTTATTTTTCCGTGTACTGCTAACAAATGAAATGTATACAAAGACACGTAAACTAACTTAGCTAATCGGCCTTCAATAAACATATTATTGTTAGACAGTTTGCCCATTAAACTTCCCACGGTTGAATACTTACTAAAATGAACTAACGAGCCATAATCAACATATTTGAAAGGTTTGGCAGGTTTACCTTTGTAATCATTAATTAAATTGGTAGAAACTGTGGTAGCCATTTGATGTGCCGACTGTGCGCGTGGTGGTACCCAACTGCCATCTTCTCGCTCGACACCGCAACTATCACCAATGACATATAAACTCTGATTGTTTGGAGTTTGTAAATATTCATTAACTATTATTTGGCCAAGTCGATTGTGCTCTACTTGAGAAATATTTTGTACAAACTCAGGCGCTTTAACACCGGCCGCCCAAACCATAAGATCTGCAGGGATCAGTTCCCCTTTATTGGTGAAGAAACCGCCTTTTGTTGCTTCAGCGACCATGGTGTTTTCTTTCACTTCGATATTGATTTTGAACAAGGCAGCTTTGGCTGAATTAGAAATGCGATGCGGCAGTGCAGGCAGAATACGTGGCCCTGCTTCTATGATGGTAATAGATAGCCGCGCAGCCGACATGTTGGGCATGCCATAAGATTTAGCTAAGTCACCTATATAGTGTAATTGTGCAGCCAGTTCAGTACCTGTTGCGCCGCCGCCAACAATGGCGATTCGTAACTTTTGCTCAAACGACTTTTCGTGATCTTTTTTCAATAATTGATTGAGCAAGGCTCTGTGAAAGCGTTCTGCTTGTGGCAAGGCGTCGAGAAAATAAGCGTTTTCTGCCACACCCGGCGTGCCAAAGTCATTACTAACACTGCCTGCTGCTATTATGAGTTTGTCGTAACTCAACGTTCTTGCTGGCAATATTTCGCTGCCGTCATCATCTAACAGTGGTTCTAGCTGCAAAGACTTGTTGTCGGCGTCAACGCCGGTTACCTTGCCAAGCTGAAATTCATAGCCGTGACGACTTGCGTGAATGCCATACTCAACGCCGTCTGATTGTTTGTCGATAACACCTGCAGCCACTTCATGTAGCAGTGGTTTCCAGACATGGGTCCGGCTTTTATCGACCAAAATAATATGTGCTTTTTTACGTTTTCCTAATGAACGAGCTAGCCTCGTGACTAACTCTAAGCCACCGGCACCCCCACCAATAATAATGATGTTTTCCATGATGTTTCCTGATTTTTAATTGAAAAATGGGGAGCAGCAAGTTGTGAATAATGAAATCCAAATAAGAAAGGGGATGAAAAAATAGGCGTCTGTATTTGCACCGTGATTAATATCATATTCAATTGGGGCTACTGTCACTAAATCATTACAAAATCGGCACAATTTGTCCATCAATTGATTCGCGTCAAATTGATTAAAAACTGCACTTTCTATTTTACTTTTGCCTGCTACAATCAACGTGTAATTTACTGTTTATTTTTATATTGCACTCATAATTGACATGAACATTAAGGAAGAAGTATGAAGTCACTCATGATTGTAGAGGACGAACAAATTGTGGCGTTAAGCCTCAAGATAGAGCTCGAAGAACTAGGTTATTTTGTTGTCGGCATTGCTGCAACGGAAGTGGAAGCTGTAAGTTTATTTAAACAGTGTAATCCAAACCTTGTGTTGATGGACATAAATCTTGAATCTGGTGGCAGTGGCATAAATGCCGCCAAACAAATCAATGCGATTCGACAAGTACCTATCATTTATGTAACAGCTTATGCCGGTGATGAGGTTGTAAAGCAAGCTAATGAAGCTAACCCCATAGGCTACATCGTAAAACCTTATAATCTATGTCCCGTCCTAAAATAAGTTGACGGTTTTTTTTAAAGGCCAGTGATTTTATCATTGGCCTTTTTCGTTATGCACTTGGTTAGGTGTTTTCATTCCTAAACTTAAGTGCGGTCTTATTTCATTGTATAT
>JABXID010000114.1 GCA_013373245.1 Gammaproteobacteria bacterium | reverse complement strand
GGTACAGCAGAAGAAGAAGCTGCAGCTTACATTAAAGACAATGTAACTAAGCCAGTTGTATCTTACATTGCAGGTGTTACTGCACCAGCTGGTAAACGTATGGGTCACGCCGGTGCTATCATCTCTGGTGGTAAAGGTACTGCAGACGACAAATTTGCAGCATTAGAAGCGGCGGGTGTTAAAACTGTTCGTTCTTTAGCTGAAATCGGTAAAGCGCTAGCTGAAAAAACTGGCTGGTAATTACCAATATCTTAATAAAAAAGGAAGCTTAGGCTTCCTTTTTTGTTTTTAGTTATTAGGTTTAGATACCTGACTTCATGTAAGGATCGTCTTCGATTTCGTCAATTAACCATTCACCATCAATTCGTACGAAGTTTACTTTGCGCACATCTTTTACTGGCGAGTCGTTGTGAATTCCGTCAAATAATATATTCACATAAGTGACATTCGACTTGTTTGTTGAGACTTGATTTAAAGAGCGGTCTACCTTGAGCTTTACGCCAGGATCAATTTGCAAGTTAATAACATAACGTGTGTAACCGCGCACTGTGCCATAAGAGCGCAAAATTCTGGCGAGTTTTGCTGTACTGTATTGTTGGGCTTTACTTAAGTTTTTTTCGTTATACAAAGCATCAAAAAATCGCAGAGCTCGGTACTCTGGCGCATCCGGGTTAGCAAACGCAGGTAGGTTCTCATTTTTTTCACCGCACGAAATTAACAGTGCGATCATTGAAAAGATAAATAAGAGTTTAGTTAATTTCACAAAAATACCTTTTTAAATCCATTTTTAATTTCTACCGAAAGGTCGACATTTATACAGACTTGTTTATCTTTTTGTGCCTCGGAAGGTGAAAGATAAACTGCTATTAATGCAGTCTACAACAATATGAATAAATTTTAACTGTTATAAAAACAAAAAACGGCGATTAAAATAATCGCCGTTTTATTTGTGAATAAGTTCTTTGTGTTATTGAACTAATTCGTTGTCTGTAAATGTATCTGCAAACATTGGTGAAGATAAGTATCTTTCAGCAGAGCTTGGCAAAATAACTACAATGTTTTTGTCTGCAAACTCTTGAGACTCTGCTAAACGCTTAGCTGCTACAACTGCTGCACCAGAAGAAATACCTACTAAGATACCTTCTTCTTTCATGATTTTGTGAGCCATTTCAATTGCGTCTTCATTGCTTACTTGCTCTGCACGGTCAACTAACTCTAGATCTAAGTTGCCAGGGATAAAGCCAGGGCCGATGCCTTGAATTTTGTGAGGACCTGGTTTTAACTCTTCGCCAGCTAACTTTTGTGTGATCACCGGAGAGTCAGTTGGTTCTACCGCAACAGAAACGATTTGTTTGCCTTTTTCTTTTTTAATGTAACGGCTTACACCAGTAATCGTGCCGCCAGTACCAACACCAGCAACAAATACATCGATTTCACCGTTGGTCGCATCCCAAATTTCAGGACCAGTAGTTTCGAAGTGAATTTGAGGGTTTGCTGGGTTTTCAAATTGTTGCAATAAAACGTATTTTTCAGGATCTGATTCAACAATTTCTTTTGCTTTTGCAATCGCGCCATTCATGCCTTTAGGGCCTTCCGTTAAGATAACGTTAGCACCTAATGCTTTTAGAAGTTTTCTGCGCTCTAAACTCATTGTAGAAGGCATAGTTAACGTTAATTTGTAACCTTTTGCTGCGGCTACGAAAGCTAATGCGATACCAGTGTTACCTGACGTTGGCTCGATTAACTCTTTACCTTCCGTTAACTTACCAGACTTTTCTGCATCCCAAATCATGTTCGCGCCAATACGACACTTAACGCTGAATGACGGGTTTCTAGCTTCAACTTTAGCGTAAACATTACCGCCAGTTACACGATTTAGTTTAACTAATGGCGTGTTGCCGATAGTCAGTGAATTATCTGCAAAAATTGTCATTGTTAGATCCTTGTATCTAAAATTGCTTATGTGGAAGCTAAATTAGTGGTTAGTCGTTGAAATTTAAAGTTCGATTTTTAGCTATTATATGCAAATCGTTTATAACCTAAAGGAATGAAGGCCTTAATCATCGACATAAGCTTTTATAAGTCAATGAATTACAATACTGGCTTTGTAAATTTTCGGTGTTACAATTTAAATAATCATTATTTTTATTTATGCGAATATCGTTATTATGGCTAGACGATTACCTCCTTTGAATTCTTTGAAAGCTTTTGAAGCAGCGGCAAGAAACCTCAGTTTTACTAAAGCAGCAGAAGAGTTGTTTGTTACCCAGGCCGCTATTAGCCACCAAATAAAGTTATTAGAAGATCATCTCAGTATGAAGCTGTTTATGCGAAGAAATCGTTCTTTGCTGTTGACTGAAGAAGGTCAGAGTTATTATTTGGATATTAAAGACATTTTTGCCAACTTATATGAAGCGACCGAAAAACTGTTGACTCGCGGTGCGAAGGGTTCCATTAGCATAGCGTTAACGCCCAGCTTTGCGATTCAGTGGTTGATACCAAGGTTAACAAAGTTTAATCAGTTGTACCCAGATATCGATGTAAAAATTAAGGCCGTTGACCATGAAGACAACTCACTAACGGACGATGTCGATGTTGCTATCTATTATGGCTTAGGCCATTGGCAGGGGGTGCATTCCGATAAATTGCATACCGAATTTATGTTACCTGTGTGTTCGCCGCTGTTATTAAATGGCGATAAGCCGCTTGCAGAGCCAGCGGATTTGCAACATCACACTTTATTACATGATATGACACGAACTAACTGGAATGAATGGATTAAACAGGCCGGAGTGCGAGATATTAATGTCAATCAAGGTCCAATATTTTCTCACTCTTCTATGGTGTTGCAAGCAGCGATTCATGGTCAGGGTGTTGCGTTAGGGCACAATATTCTGGCGAAACCAGAAATTGAGTCTGGCCGGTTGATAACGCCTTTTAATCAAGTACTAATCAGTAAAAACGCGTATTACTTAGTTTGTCGAGAAGCACAAATTGAGTCTCCTAAAATAGCAACCTTCAGAAGTTGGTTGATTGATGAGGTGCAATTGGATCAGCAACAAGAAGGAGTTTCAATTGTCTAATACAACCGAACATGGACTGCTAAAAACTGTATATACGCCTAGCACAGTAGCAAAGGCTCGAGTGATATTGGCCCATGGTGCTGGCGCAGGAAACAGACATGAGTTCATGACACAGTTTGCTGCTTTACTCGCCGAGAAAGACATTGAAGTTCACAGCATTAATTTTCCATATATGCAACAAGCTTATGAACTGGATAAGAAGCGTCCACCTAATTCAAATAAACAACTGGTCAATTATTTTCGCCAACTCGTGCTGGATATGCCTGATGATTTACCTTTATTGATGATTGGTAAAAGTATGGGAGGACGAGTTGCTACTCAGATTGCTGTTGATACAGATATAGCCAACAGAGTTACAGGCGTTGTCGTCTTGGGTTATCCATTTATGCCTCCGGGTAAACCAGAGAAACTAGTAGATAGAGTTAGTCATTTTGTTGATATTCAGACGAAGGTTTTGATTCTACAAGGAGAGCGGGACAACTTTGGCGGTAAAGAGTTAGTAACAAAACAGGAATTACCTCAACAGATAAAAGTAAGTTGGATTCCGTCCGGCGATCACAGTTTTAAACCTTTGAAATCGTCAGGATATACTCAAGCGCAAAATATAGAATTGTCGGCTGAGTTAACCAATCGGTTTATAGATGAGTTGGTTCGTTAAATGTCGTTGTTAGTTTTTTCTCGTTTTGCCACCCTAAGCGGTTTTATCGCGGTTGCGTTAGGTGCTTTTGGGGCACACGCACTAAAGACAAAATTTTCTGCTTATCAGCTAGATATTTGGCAAACGGCTGTTTTTTATCAATTCGTGCATACTTTATTGTTGTTGTTCGTTAGCCAACAAACGTCCTTGATTTGTTCTCGACCTATGTTGTTGAAGACGATTTGTTACTGTCTTGTCGCAGGCATACTTTTATTTAGTGGTTCACTGTATTTATTGGCGGCGCTGTCTATTAAGTGGTTGGGTGCAGTAACACCGCTTGGTGGGTTATTGTTTCTAATGTCGTGGATGTTATTAGCTTTTGCTTACACGGGCAAAAAACACAATTAACATAGTGGCGTATACAGGTGTAATTGCTTTAGGAAATCGTGATTAGCTTCGCGTTTGTCTGTTGCTTGTAGCAAATTGTCAATTGTCGAACTGGTCGTTTCCGCAGACTGCATTAAGTATGTAGGGCTGACGCTATTTGATTGTGTTAACTCTGAAAAAATTAAACTCGCCTGTTGTAAAATTTTCACTTCTTCTACGTGTTTTTCACGATTTTTATTTTTAGTATCTGAATGTTGGACTATATCGCTATTCGCTAACAAAGGTTTAAAAAATGCCTTTATTAATGATTGGTGATAATTGGGCAGGTACCACTTTTGAGCCAAGGCGATAGTAATTTTATACCAAGTAGTTGCATTTGATAGCTTGTAAAGCTGATGTAATGCTATAGGACTTTGCTTAGACGTATTGGAGTCATGATTAATATTGGTTTGACTTGCCGCCGCAAAATTTGCTTTGGGAATTGACATCAAGGCTAAAAATATTAACCGGCTAACAACCGACATAAATTCAGGAGAGGTGATCGACCTGTGCGCAGCCGTTACTTTTGTATGACCAGACACCAATTGGCAAAATAACTCGGATTTATATTGGATAAGGTCGCTTGAGTTATATCGAAATTCTGCAGCTCTAGCTTTGAGTGCAGATGTCAGCGTTATTGGATAAACTCGTTCTATACCCAATAAATTAATGGCATGTTTAACATCAGTTATTGCGACGTTTTCTCTGCTTAGCTCACTCGCATATTGCAGTAGATTGGTTTTATATTGCTCAGGTAAACCTGGCTTATTTAGCGTATTGGCAAGTTTATCGGCGTTATTTAGCAATAAGGTTTGCGCTATCGTACGCCACTCATCAGGTGCTTGATATTTCAGTGCTGTATTGTTGTCACTACATTTTGTTTGTGTACTTGTTTTATTTTCTGTATTTGAACTCAAGTGACTTAGTAATTTAGAGACACTGATTTTTTGTTGTGGCGCAAGCACTCGAAGATCAGCCGCATTAATATATTCGAGCTGCTCAGACAGTTTTTCTGAAAGTGATAAACATAGCCACTGACCGTTATTCGAACCTTCAATATTCTGATACTCTACAAGCAATAACTTTCGTTTATTTTTGTCGATGGCAACCGACCCTGTTAGCGTCGATATGGAAACTAATGGTAGAAATTCGGGCAAAAAATTAGCCAACCAAGGGTTGTGTATTGCGCTAAAACGGCATGAAGCTAATTGTTTAGAGAGCGCGCTATTAATGTTGCTGATTGGTTGAAATAACCCCAAATGAGCGAGTAGATTACTATTTACGCACAGCAATACTGTAGTTTGGCTGAATTGGTTAGTGCAGTGGTATCTATTTTTTCTAGCGATTTGGCTGAGTAACTTTAAGCTATCTTGATCTGATAATTTAATATGTTTACCAATTACAAAGGCTTTTGTGCTTGCACTGGACAAGTGTTTTTTTAGTAATGGTATTTCGGAAGGTTGTTTTTTCGCTGTAACAATAACCGGAAAAAGGGCGAATAACACCAATAAACTGGCCAGATTATTACTATTGCTTGCAGATGGTTGGTACGATAACTGCGAATTTATACGGCTTGAAATTGCTACTTGTTTTAGCAATAAATTACTGAAGTAATCTAATTGACTATCAAATAAGTTAAGCGTTAGCCATTCAACATTAGGCAGGGCACTTTTACATTGTTGATAGCTTGCAATCAGGGAAGTAGCGGCACTTTCAAATTGTGCTGTATCTTGTTTTATAAATACAAGCTGACATTTTTTTGCAGCTTGTATTAAGTGTAAATACTCGTCACGGTTAGTATTCAATGTTATATGTCATTGTATTGTTCGTAAGCACCGGGTCCCCAAGCAATAAGTTTTCCATCTTTAAACAGAATAGGGGTGCACTCGTCTTTGGTTGTTATACCGTCTGATTTTTGGTGCTGAGTGCGGTAGAACATAACTTGATAATTGTGTTCATCGGCTTGTTTGGCCTCAGTAATATCTGGCGGCCCTAAGTCGGCGATAATTGACACCTTTAAGATGTCTTTGTCGAGGTTTAGGCCATTGATGTATTTTAGATTGAAGGCTTGGCGGTCTTCCCATCCCATTTGTTCAGTATCTTCTTCATAAAAGGTGATCACACTGGCCGCAAATATTGCGTATATGCCAAAGCCGATACCAACAAATTTAACTACTTTTTTATCCATGTCGAGGTAGAGCCTGTTTATTTCTTTGTTAATTAATTCAGCCATTATAACGCGAAGGAAATAATGGCTGTCAAAAACATCTTATTAATTTTTTAAAATTTTGTAACATGGCGTGTAAACACTGCCTGGTAATTTCATTCGCCCTTGACTGACAAAAGCTTGCAGAAGTTCATCCATATGCGCCATTAGTTCGCCGTCGCCATCTAACACAAAAGGTCCCTTCTCTTTGACGGCCTGAACTCCTTGATCTTTTATATTACCTGCCACTATGCCTGAAAATACTCGTCGCAAATTGGCCGCGAGTGACACTGTATCTTGGTTGGTGTTCAAGTTTAACTCTGCCATGTTTTTATGGTTAGGTTCAAATGACTTTTGGAAATCGTTGGTGATCTTTAAACTCCAATTGTATTGATAAGCATCACCGACGTTTCTTCGCTGTTCTCTCACATCGTACATTTTTTCTTTAAGAAACTGGGCAACGGACACTGAATCGTCTGGCATGATATTGAGCAAATTTCGGGCTTCTTTACCCAAGGTTATTTCGACAAACTCGGCAATTTTTTCGAAATAAGGAATGCTACTTTTAGGGCCTGTTAATACGATGGGCAAGACTTGTTCTTTGTTGTTTGGATTAAGCATGATGCCTAGTAAGTATAGAAGTTCTTCGGCGGTGCCTGCACCTCCTGGAAATATGATAATGGCGTGGGCTACACGTACAAAAGCTTCAAGTCTTTTTTCTATATCAGGTAATATAACTAACTGATTTACAATTGGGTTTGGTGCTTCAGCTGCAATAATACTAGGTTCTGTTAGCCCTAGGTAACGACCGTCATTAATACGTTGTTTGGCGTGTGCTAATGCGGCACCTTTCATGGGGCCTTTCATCGCGCCAGGACCACAACCGGTGCAAATGTTTAACCCTCGTAATCCTAACTGGTAACCAACCTCTTTGGTATATTGATATTCCTCGTCTTTAATAGAGTGCCCACCCCAACATACGATCATGTTAGGGAAGTCAGTCGGCATAACGACATTTGCATTTCTTAAGATATCAAAAACTGCGTTGGTAATTTGCTGAGAGTCATCGAGATCGAGGTCGTGGTATTTATTGGCGTTAAATAAGATATCACGTATTACCGCTTGTAAATGCTCTTGAATGCCAACAATGATCTTGCCATCGACAAACGCAGACTCAGGTGGATTAAGTAATTCGATTTTAATGCCACGCTCGCGGCTTAGAAGATTAATTTCAAAATCTTTATATCGTTCGTAAACTTCGTAGTCGTTGTCAATTGGGTTGCCAACGTTAAGTACTGCTAAGGCACATTTTCTAAATAATTTATATAAGTGACTGCTGGATGATTTTTGTAATTGTTGTACTTCTTTTTGCGACAGTAAATTCATGCCATCGAGAGGGTTTAATAATACTCGCATTAGATACTCCTTAAACGAATTTATTACTGTGTAAAACAATAACGGAGAGAAAAACTTTTACTCGAGGTAACAAACAACTTGATTACGTCCGTTAGATTTAGCTTGGTACAAGGCTTTATCGGCGCGCTCAAACATAGACTCCTTAGTATCGTTTTTTTGCAGCTCTGTTACGCCAATGGATATAGTGATATTTAATCTATCCTTTTTAATTACGAACGGAATGGCTTCAATGGTTTTACGAACCTTTTCTAAAGGTTTTCTAATTTTTTCAATATCTGTATCTATTAATAAACAAGCGAACTCTTCACCGCCGTATCTTGCTAAGTAATCGGTCGCCCTTAGCGATTTTCTTAATGATTTAGCGACAATTTGCAGGGTTTTATCACCAACAGCGTGGCCGTATTTATCATTGAACTTTTTGAAGTGATCAATATCGATAACTGCCAAACACATTGGCTGCGACGCTCGTTGCAGACGTTGAATTTCTTCATCAAAACGTTTGTCATACGCACGGCGATTTGGTAATTCAGTTAAAGCATCCGTCTCACTGCGTGATTTCTCTTCGAGCCATTTGCCCCGGTAAAAGGAGGTTCTTTCTTCCATTTGGTTAAGTTTGCTTTCCATGTGAGTCAAAGTGGAATTGAGTTCTGCCGCTCGTTTTTGTTCAATTTCATCTCGGCGTTTTATAGACTCCGTAATGACATACAGCTTCTTGTCGATGATACTTTGCAATTGTTCAAATGAGTTGGCCTCGTCAGCATTTTTCGACAGTTCTTTAATTTGTTTATCGATTTGAATGTTCAGTAACTTGAGTTCTTTGTCATAGGATTTGGAGTTACTTAATGATTTGAGTAGGGCGTTTTTAGCATCTTCCAAAGCGGAGTTAATGCTAAGCACTAATTGTTGCGTTTGTTTAAACTCAGTACTGAACTGATCTATGATCAGTGTAAATGTATTAAGGCAAAGGTCGACTTGTTCTTTTTCTGAGCTTGCACCGTTAATCTTGACTAAATAATCATGCATGTCCGGCACGATATTGTCTTCTTTAGCGAGATTCTCTATCCCTTGAACGAGCAACTTAATGACATTGTTTTTACCGGTGGTTACGTCACTGGCTTTAGTTTTCGAAACCGATTGAAATATGCTGATGAGTTCGCTGGCAAGTGGCGGTAAATCCGAAAATAAGCTGACTCCAGCTTTTAATTTGTTAACCACCATTCGCAATTTTCTGCGTACATTGGCATCCATACCTTTACTTGTTTGTAACTTTTCGCCTGCCTCCAATAACGTTTCGCGAAAGTTTTTGATTGCCATGATTTGAGTATTTTCGACCTGTGCAGTAGTGGCCGAAATATTGTCAGTTAACTCTACTAGTTGCTCTATCTTAGCGTTGTTCTTTACGTTTTTTCGAAGAGTGGCGAGTTGATTATCTAATTCTTTACTGGAGCCTTTTACCAACATTCCTAGCTTGTCAACGGCCTTAAACGTAGCGCTGAGTCCCTGTGATTGACGAGCGCTATGTTGTTGCAACTCTTTAAATTCTTTGTCCATATATTTAGTTAACCTAAAATCACAATCGGTTCGATTATATTTGTAACTATAAGAGTAATATAAAGAAAAAGCCATGTGGCGAGGACTTTTTTGTATAGCTCAGTGCCGTACATAGTCGAACAAGTATAAATATAGCTGTGTCTGTTTCGAGGGAAGCTTTCGAATATTGGAGTTATCAAAGACAAATAAAAACGCCCGATGAAAACCATCGAGCGCTTGTTTAGTAAACTGACATCTCAAAGAGTGAGATATCAGAATTGTGCATTTAACCTATAGGTGAAGCGAAACACCAAAGAAAATGCCTGACATATCGATGTCAGCGGTTAAATCATCTTCGTC
>JABXID010000192.1 GCA_013373245.1 Gammaproteobacteria bacterium | reverse complement strand
GGTTACTCTCTTATCGCTTACCAAGCAGTGTTAAAAGGCATCAGCAAGTTAGAAGTTAACGAGCAAAGCTTATTAGATGAGTTGGACAACAACTGGGAATTATTGGCAGAGCCCATTCAAACAGTTATGCGTCGTTACGGCATCGAAAAACCATATGAGAAGTTAAAAGAACTAACTCGTGGTAAAAAAGTTAATCAAGAAGTCATGGCTGAATTTATCGACGGCTTAGAGTTAACGGACGAAGTAAAAGCGGAGTTAAAACTATTAACGCCTGCCAACTACATCGGCCGAGCAGTTGAGTTCATCGACGACTTAGTATAATTGGTAGTCTTTACTACTTTCAAAATCTTAAAATGCCAGTGATAACGCTGGCATTTTTTATTCTCTAATCTCCATTGGAACTATCATGAAAATAAACTGGACCAACATTAGCCAACAAGACTTCCTTGAAAACTACTGGCAAAAACAACCGATAGTTTTGAAACATGCGATTCCAAATTTTATCGATGTGATCAGTGCCGATGAATTAGCAGGCATAGCGATGGAAGAGTTTATCGACTCTAGATTAATATCTAATTCAAATAACCAATGGCAGGTTAGCCACGGTCCTTTTGAACATTTTGAAGATCTACCAGAGACCAATTGGTCTCTACTCGTTCAAGGTGTTGATAATTTTTTTGCTTCCGTCGCCGACCTTAAAAGTTTAGTAGACTTTCTGCCCAAGTGGCGTATTGACGATGTGATGATTTCATTTTCCACCAAAGACGCAGGTGTTGGTGCTCATTTAGATCAATACGACGTTTTTATTATTCAAGGACACGGCAAACGCCGTTGGCAAGCCGGTTCTGTAGATCAGAATTTAAAACAATCTGAAGTAAGCAAAGATCTTTTACAACTTGATGGCTTTGAAGCAATCATTGATGAAGTATTAGAACCCGGAGATATTATATATATTCCACCATTTAGCCCACACAAAGGGGTCACTATTGAGCCTTGCTTAAACTACTCGATTGGTTTTCGAGCGCCAAGCGCAAAAGAGTTAATGTCGGAATTTGCCGATTTCGCTCTTGACCATGATTTAGGTAATAAACGATATCAAACAAACGATTACTATGTTAATCCAGGTAAATTGAATTCCTCTGCAGGCTCAAACACATCTAGCTTGTTATCAAGTAATGAAACACAAGCTTTAAAACAAATGCTGCATTCATTAATTGACAGTGAAGATGTCTTTGACCACTTTATCAATGAGCACCTTACAAAACCGACAAGAGAATTAGACATTAATGAACAGGCGATTACCGTTGACGAACTAATACAAACTCTTGAACAACCGGATACTGTAATTCGAAAAACCCTAGGGCTTAGAAGTAGCTCTCTAACAACTGGCGAAAATATTCTATTTTTTTGCCACGGAGAAGAATTTCTTTGCCACCCTCAACAAATTGAATTTATTAAAATTTTAGAAAATAACGATAAACTCACTGAAAAAGATCTAAAATCTTTTGAATATTGGCTAGAAAATATACAACTTGTTACTAGACTTATTAACTATGGGTATTGGTTTATAGATAATAAAGACAACGACAATGGGCTACAAGACACACAAGGTTGACTGGAACAACAAACAAAAAGAGATCATGCAAATTCGCGAAAAAGTTTTTATTTGTGAGTATCGAATACCTCCAGATATAGAATTCGATCACAAAGACAAGCGTTGTAAACACGTGTTGATCACCGATGAAAAACAAGTGATTGCAACCGGAAGGATCTCCACTAAAGGAAAAATAAGTCGAATCGCCGTTTTACAAAACTACCGTAATACCGAAGCTCCATCTCAAGTAATTAATACGTTACTTAATATTGCCAAGGAGCGAGGTTTAACTTCCGTCGCACTCGATACAGAGCTGCATCAAGTCTCAACCTTCCAACAACAAGGCTTCCAAACGGTAAGCCCTGTTTTTATGGATTCGGGTATTCCAAAACAAACAATGGCTTGTGACATCAGTTGTTTTAGATGCCCCTTGCAAATAGTGCACTAGCTTTAATTTTTTGTATACGCTAGTGCGTTATATCTCCACCTGACAAGTTAGGCGTTTAGCCAAAGCTCGTCTCGCTCAGAGAGTTGATACAAGCCATTAGCGCGGCTAATTAACAATTGCGCAAAGTCTTGTTGAGTTTTATCTGCATTGCCCGCTAATTGAATATTTTCGGCCTTCATCTGCCATTGATATGAAAATGCTTTTACGGCGCTGCGAGCAGAGTCCGCGCCTTCTTCGGTCATCACATCCGTAGGCAAATCTCCGCTGATCACCCAATACCAGTTTTTGTCTGTCGCTTTAATCTTCCACACCGCTAACATAGGCGCAAGATAACGACTTTGCTCCATAGAGACTGATTCGGTAATTATGCCTTTATCAGCTAAATGTGCACTTGCCTTTTGATATGCTTCTCTTGACCAGGCAACTATTTGCTCTTCCGATAATGCATTAGATGTTGATGATGTATCTTGTTGAACGGTTGATTCCGTCATCGTTTTCTCCTGTTTGTTCATACGCATACTTTACTGTGCCCTAATTATGCAAACAAGAATAAAAATTACTTTACGAAAACAACTGATTGAACCAGTTAGTATCAAAATGTAGCGCCTAGTTGCCATCTACGCCTTCTGTTAGAGTTTCGACTATATTTAGCAGAGTGGTAAAACCATCTTAATTTTGGAGTATTACATTGTCGGTATTTTCACAAAAAGAATATGACAATCATGAGCAAGTCGTATTTTGCTCAGATGAAGCATCTGGCTTAAAAGCCATAATCGCGGTTCACAACACCAATTGTGGCCCAGCTGTAGGTGGTTGTCGATTTTGGAATTACGAATCGGATGAAGAAGCGTTAGTTGATGTTTTAAGACTGTCTAAAGGCATGACGTATAAAAATGCACTTGCAGGCTTAAACTTTGGCGGTGGCAAAGCAGTTATTATTGGCGATCCGAAAAAACTTAAATCTGACGCTTTATTCAGAGCGTTTGGCCGCGCATTAAATAACCTAAATGGCACCTACTACTCAGCAGAGGACGTGAACATAACAACTGGCGATATAATGATCGCACACCAAGAGACTGACTTTGTAGTTGGTTTAGAAGGTAAAAGTGGTAACCCTGCTCCGTTCACAGCATACGGAACTTACCTAGGCATTAAAGCTGCCGCTAAACACAAATTTGGCAGTGACAACTTATCTGGAAAGTCTCTAGCAATTCAGGGGCTAGGTTCTGTTGGTATGTATATTTGTGAATATTTACACAAAGAAGGCGCCAAACTTATCGTAACGGATATCGACGCCGAGCGTTTACAAAAAGCCGAGCGTGAGTTTGGTGCAACTGTTGTAGCTCTTGAAGACATATACAGCCAAGATGTAGATATATACGTACCTTGTGCACTTGGTGCAACAATTAACGATACCACCATACCTCAGTTCAAGGCCAAAGTAATTGCAGGTTGTGCGAACAATCAATTACAAGAGACTAGGCACGGCCAAGTACTACAAGAGTTGGGAATTCTTTACGCACCAGACTATGCCATTAATGCTGGCGGCATTATCAATATCTTCTTTGAGCAAGATCCAGAAGGATACAGCGCCGACAAAGCGACTAAGAAAGTTGAAGAAATTTACGATACCTTGACTGAAATTTTTGAACGTGCAGAGCAGCAAAGTAAACCAACTCACATAGTTGCTGATGAATTAGCACAAGAGATCATTGCCAATGGTGGTAAACAAAGTACCTCTAATATGAAAGCCTCATAGGTAAATAATTAACTGCTCTTAAACAAAAAAATCCCCGCTCATTAGCGGGGATTTTTATTATATCGAGTTCGATTGAGCGCGACGGTTATTGTACCGTGCGGATCTCAACTTCTGCATTAGCTTTTAGTGCTTCCACATACGCTTGTGACGCAATTCGAGCCAATAGACTGTTTAACTGAGCTTGAGATTGTGTCGCATCTGCAACCTCAGCTTGAGCTACTTCATCTAAAGCTACAACCGCAACATCACCGTTTAACATGTTAACCAGTTCGTATTCAACTTGACCAGCCTCTGGCTTAGGTAAAGCAAAAACAGACTCGGCAATATTGTTGTCTATACTTCTGTCAGTACGTTTAATGTTGTCTTTACGAGTTAGTTCAACACCTTGTGCTGCCAACGTCTCTCCTGACTGAGCTTTGCTGAGCACTTCTTCTGCTTTACTCTGCGCTAACTCTTGAGCTTTATTCGCTACAACTGCAGCAGTTACTGCTTCCTTCACTTCTTCAAGAGACTGTTGCTGTGGCGCTTTATGTTCATTTACACGCACGATAATTGACTTGTTTTCGTCCAATTCAATTAAGTCACTGTTCATACCTTCAGCGATAAAGTCTTCATCAAATAACTTTGTAACAACTTGTACTTGCGCCAAATCAGCTGGTAGTTCGCTTCTAGAAACTAAGCCCGTTGTTTTAAGTTGTATACCAGCGTTGGCTGCTGCATCTTGCAATGTATCAGGAATTTCAAACGCTGTTTCTACGGCTTTAGTTTGTGCTTCAATATACAACTCAGCCGCTTTATCAGAGCTTAGTGTAGATTTAATATCGTCTTTCACATCAGCAAAAGATTGAACAACTTCTGGTTTTAATTCCGTTAACTGGATTAAATGAAAACCAAAGTCAGTCTCTACAATGTCAGTTACATCGTTAACATTAGCCAACTCAAAAGCCGCTGCATCGAACTCATCGCCCATAACGCCCGGCTCTACCCAATCTAAGTCACCGCCGTTTTCGGCACTAAAGGTATCGTCTGAAAACTCTTTAGCTACGTAGGCAAATGATTTACCAGAGTTTAATTCAGCTTGAGCTTCTGCGATCTTTGCTTTAGCCGCATCAACGTCATCGCCAGCTTCAACTAAGACATGTGCTAAACGACGCTGCTCTGACTGAGTATAGTCAATGATGTTCTGCTCATAATAAGTTTCAAGTTCTTCGTCAGTCACGTTTACTTGCGATGCCAACTCGCTACCATCGATAACAATGTATTCAACCGCTACCTGTTCTTGAGTTTGATACATCAATTTATTGGCAGCAAAGTACTCTTCTAACTCAGCCTGCTCCGCAGTCACTTCTGCCTTTAGTGCATCAACAGAAAAAGTTACTAAATCAAAACTACGTGTTTGGTTTGCTAATTGGTTAAATGCTTCAACTTCACCTGGCAATACAAAATCTGTGCTAAATACAGCGTTGTTATATTGAGTTAAAGCGATTTGCTCACGCATGTACTCACGGAATTGTGCAGGTTGGAAACCAGCTTGTCTTAACAACGCAACATAAACGTCGTTATTAAATTCACCGTTTTGTTGGAACTCAGGCATCATTAGAATTGCGTCACGAACTTGCTCGTCGCCTACTCTAACGCCCAAAGCTTGTGCATTTTGCTTTTGCAATTCTTCAACGACTAAACGGTCTAAAATGTTTTTACGAAAATTAGCAACATAGTTTTCATCAGCTAACAGTTGCTCGAACATCGCACCAAACTGTTGCTCCATACGTGCACGTTCATTTTGATAAGCGTTTTCAAAAGAGCTTTGACCTATTTCGACATCATTAACAACGGCCAGTGCGGTGTCAGCCTGATTGCTAATGTAACTACCAATGCCACTGATGGCGAAGGTTAATATAACCAAACCTAAGATAGATTTTGCTACGATTCCTTGAGAACCTTCTCTGATTCTTTCTAGCATTATTACTTCTCTTTGCTGAATTGAGTTTAAAATTTAAAGTGCGACATTCTACACTATATTTTAACGAAAATATTCGTTTCTTATCAGACAAAAACCAAATCTGATAAAAAAAGCGCATCTCATAACGATGCGCTTTCAAGTTTTTGTTACCGAGCAGTTCTCCTATAGGCGAACACTCGGCTCACATTAGTTGCAAGCGTCTTTAAGCGCTTTACCAGCTTTAAATGCTGGAACTTTAGCCGCTGCGATTTCAATCGTCGCACCTGTTTGTGGGTTACGGCCAGTGCGTGCTGCGCGGTCACGCACAGTGAATGTACCAAAACCTACAAGCGCTACAGAGTCACCGTCTTTAAGTGACGCTGTCACAGCTTCAATAAAAGAATCTAACGCACGACCTGCAGAAGCTTTTGAGATATCAGCACCTTCAGCAATTTTTTCGACTAATTGAGATTTATTCACGAGTACATCCCCTTCGATATTTTTATTTTTATAACTAAACTTTTTGTCACGGCGTCAAAATCACCGCTACTTTTTAACAATATTTCTATAGCCAACCAGCAGATGGCCTTGACAGGCCAATAAACTAGCATAGTTGAGACGTATGAAAAGTATTTTTTGTAAAAAATTTAGTTTTTGAGTGTTTAGCTTTCGCTAACCGTTACTCGTTCAATCGGTTGACTCAACGCTATATCTAACACTTCATCAATCCATTTGACCGGTACAATAGTTAAATCTTTCTTCACATTGTCTGGAATTTCTTCCAAGTCTTTTTCATTTTCATGTGGAATAAGCACAGTAGTAATTCCACCACGATGCGCGGCCAATAACTTTTCTTTTAAACCGCCAATCGCTAAAACTTCACCGCGCAAGGTTATTTCGCCTGTCATAGCAACATCGGCTTTAACTGGGTTGCCGGTTAAACTGGACACTAAAGAAGTCACCATACCTATACCGGCACTTGGACCGTCTTTCGGTGTAGCACCTTCTGGCACATGGATATGAATATCGCGCTTTTCTTTAAAATCATCATTAATACGAAGACCTTCAGCACGACTCTTAACAACCGTCATTGCAGCCTGAATCGACTCTTTCATAACGTCGCCTAACGAACCTGTGTAGACCAATTTGCCTTTGCCTGGAACGGTCGCACACTCAATCGTTAACAAATCACCACCAACTTGAGTCCACGCTAACCCTGTCACTTGACCAATACGATCGTCTTCGTCTGCTTTACCATAATCAAAACGCTTAACACCAAGGTATTTAACAAGATTTTCGTTGGTGACTTCAACATTGGTAACGTCTTTTTCAGTAAGAATTTGCGTAACCACTTTACGACAAACTTTAGAAATTTCTCGCTCTAAACTACGAACACCGGCTTCGCGTGTATAGTAACGTACGATATCGATAATCGCTGAATCGGCAATTACCAACTCGCCCTCTTTCAAGCCATTGCGTTTCTTTTGTTTTGCAATTAGATGTTGATTCGCAATGTTTAATTTTTCATCTTCGGTATAACCAGCAAGACGAATAACTTCCATACGGTCAAGCAAAGGTCCTGGAATATCCATACTGTTTGACGTCGCTACAAACATAATATCGGATAAGTCGTAGTCCACTTCTAAATAGTGGTCGTTAAACGCCGTGTTTTGTTCAGGATCTAATACTTCCAACAAGGCTGACGATGGATCGCCACGCATGTCTGAGCTCATTTTGTCGATTTCATCTAATAAAAACAGTGGGTTTTTAACACCAACTTTCGACATCTTTTGAATAATTTTGCCCGGCATAGAACCAATATAAGTACGACGATGGCCACGAATTTCAGCTTCATCACGCACGCCACCTAACGCCATACGAACGTATTTACGCCCAGTTGCTTTGGCAATTGATTGTCCTAACGAAGTTTTACCAACACCCGGAGGACCAACTAAACATAAGATCGGGCCTTTTAATTTACTAGTACGCTGCTGAACTGCTAGATATTCAACAATACGTTCTTTAACTTTATCTAAACCGTAATGATCAGCATCTAAAATTTCTTGAGCTTTATTTAAATCTTTTTTAACTCGAGAGCGAGCTTTCCAAGGTACACCTGTCATCCAGTCGATATAACCACGAACTACTGTCGCTTCGGCAGACATGGCTGACATCATTTTTAACTTTTTCAATTCCGCGCGAGTTTTTTCTTCGG
>JABXID010000234.1 GCA_013373245.1 Gammaproteobacteria bacterium | reverse complement strand
TTTTGAGTATAGGGAAAACCCGGCTTTTGCCGGGTTTTTTGTTTTTGGACTAAATATTTATCTCTTATAAGTAACCGAAGGCGCTTTATCTAATTCGATAGAATACTTAATGGGACTGATATAAAAAATTACATTCTTAACTGTATAAACTTAAATTGCTTGTAAAGGCTACAATTCAAGTCAACATTGTGACATTAAGCTTGCGATATAAAAAAGCCATGGGCTTTGCCATGGCTTGATATGAAGCGTTAAGAGTTGCTTAAACTTAAAAAGCGTAAGCTAACGATAAACCAATACTCTCTACGTTAGCACTTTTTACCGGGCGATTGTCCCAGTCAAAGATAAAAGATACTCGACGAGTCAACGCGTAATGAAAACCCAAACCGCTGGATACTTCAAAACCAGTAGAGTCATCGTTGCTAACCGAAGGTTGGCTTTCCACCAAACTTAAAGTGTCTAGTGAGTTATGCCAAGCAATAACGCCGAGTTTTAGCCTTACGCTAAAGTCCTGTCTAAATGGTAAATTGACAACGGCTTGCATACCTAACGACTGAGAATCAGAGCTGCCAGCTAGGTCAATGTCGCCACCGTTGTTACTCACCATAGTAAATTCTTGTTTTTCGTAGCTTGTGTAGTCGATTTCTGTAGCTATGTAATTATTAAAAGAATAGCCCGCAAATAATCGGTAAGCGGTACCAGAAAATTGCGCCGTATAATCAATATTATTGTAATTTTCAATTGCAGTGTCAGGAGAAAAGTTCACTGAGCGGGTGCTTTGTTCTTGCGCTGCTACGCCAACATAATAGTAAGGTGTCTCGGCAATAGATTGAAAAGACAGTACAACAGATAAAAACAACAAGCCAAAACGAATAAAACGCATATAAATCCTTGGTAAATTTTAACAACTCGAAAGCATTGGTGAGTGCGTGTTCACTTATATTCGATTATATGAAATATAAGCGCGCCCTACTATAGTGAGAATATTATTTAAGTAAATAGTTCCGTGGAAAGAAATCTAATTTCCCTGCATGTAAAAATGTGTGTATTGGATATGTTAATGTTGTAAGTCCGAGTTTTTCTTTTTACTAAAAGTAAGTTGACCACCTAAACGGTAACTAGAACCCGGATATATAATGCGTGCAAAACATACGACGCCATGTTTACTCGATGTTCTTCTGATTAGTTGTAAACAAGGTTCTTCGTTATAAAGTTGCAACCATTCACATACTTGTGCGGTTGGGGAAATCGCTTCTATAGTATGTCTTGCTTCGGTCAAAGGGGCGACTTTAGCGAGGTACTCGTGCGGAGACATAGTATTAAAGTCTTGTTGTAAATAATCTGGCACTAATGTTTTGTTAATGAAGCGCTCCTCTACTTGCACGGGTTTTCCATTTTCGTTGTGTACAATGACTGAATGGTAAACCCTACTGCCAATCTCGACGCCTAACGCTATTGCAATTGGGGCAATCGCTTCAATGTCATCTAATTCGACTAATATTGCTTGGTAGTCATGGCCGCGCTCCTTTATTTCATCGGCAATATCACGAATCTCAAACATCGAACCTTGAGACTTTAATGAACCAACATAAGTGCCAGATCCTTTGGTGCGGGTTAATACGCCTCTTGCACTTAATTCCTCAAGGGCTCTGCGAGCAGTCATTCGACTGACGGAAAAATCACTCGCTAGTTTATTTTCAGAAGGGACAAGATCATTTTCCTGCCATTGACCTGTTTCAATTTGAGTTAGAATAAATTGTTTAATCTGTTCAAACTTAGCCGTCATGATTTGTTTTAATCTTATGCAATATATGTTTATAAAATAAACATGCCACAAGATATGTGTATATACAACATGCTCTCGTATTTCTAAAAATAGGGGTGACACTTAAACAGGTGTATCAAAAAAAACATGGTGAATATAGATTCATAAGTTGACGGTAGTTGTTGGGGTTTAATAGAGCAATTGTGCATGACTATATAACATTATTGGTTGCTTATTTGTTAATACTGAAAGTTATAAAGAAAACTTTCATAATTAACTACAAAAAACTGAGTAATTACGTTAAACTTTTCGAAACTGGCCAAAAAAATATCAATTTTTTCAGTTTTCTCGAATTTACTCAGCCCTACACAGCTCTGTTTATTCTTACAAATTTTAACTTTTAATTGTTCGGTGAACATGATGACTCAAAACTTAGACTTGTCTCAATACGGCATTAACAATGTAACGGAAGTTGTATACAACCCATCGTATGAACAACTATTCGAAGAAGAAACTAACCCTAATCTAGAAGGGTATGAAAAAGGTGTCGTGACCGAACTGGGTGCTGTAAACGTTAGCACTGGAATATTTACCGGACGTTCACCAAAAGACAAGTTTATTGTTGAAGATGACGTTACGCGCGACACGATGTGGTGGAACTCAAAAGAGGCGCCAAATGACAACAAACCTATTTCGCAAGAAGTATGGCAAGATCTTAAACAATTGGTTTCAAATCAACTGTCAGGTAAACGCTTGTTTGTTGTTGATACATTTTGTGGCGCCAATGAAAAAGTTCGATTAAAAGTTCGTTTTGTAACAGAAGTTGCGTGGCAAGCGCATTTTGTTAAAAATATGTTTATTCGCCCAACAGAACAAGAATTAGAAAATTACGGCGAACCTGATTTTGTTGTTATGAATGGCTCTAAAGCGACGAATCCAAATTGGAAAGAGCAGGGCTTAAACTCAGAAGTATTCACTGTATTTAACCTTAGCGAAAAAATGCAGATCATCGGCGGTACTTGGTATGGCGGTGAGATGAAAAAAGGCATGTTCGCCATGATGAATTATTACCTACCTTTACAAGGTATGGCGTCAATGCATTGTAGCGCGAATGTGGGTAAAGAAGGTGATGTTGCAATATTCTTTGGTCTGTCTGGCACAGGTAAAACAACACTATCGACAGATCCTAAACGTGAATTAATCGGTGATGATGAACACGGTTGGGACGATGACGGTATCTTCAACTTTGAAGGCGGTTGTTACGCTAAAACGATCGATTTAGACAAAGACAGTGAGCCTGACATCTTTAACGCAATCCGTCGTGACGCGTTATTAGAAAATGTTACTGTTGATGAAGATGGCAAAATCGATTTCACGGACGGCTCAGTTACCCAGAATACTCGCGTATCATACCCAATCAACCACATTGATAATATCGTTAAGCCAGTTTCAAAAGCAGGACATGCAAAAAAAGTTATCTTTTTAACTGCAGACGCATTTGGTGTGTTACCGCCAGTTTCTAAATTAACAGATGCGCAAACGAAATATCACTTTTTGTCTGGTTTCACGGCAAAGTTAGCAGGTACAGAGCGTGGTATTACTGAACCAGTGCCAACGTTTTCTTCGTGTTTTGGTAAAGCGTTTTTAACGTTACACCCAACAAAGTATGCGGAAGTGTTGGTTGAGCGTATGAACGCCTCAGGTGCAGAAGCGTATTTGGTTAACACAGGTTGGAATGGTTCAGGCAAACGTATTTCAATTAAAGATACGCGTGCCATCATCGATGCGATTTTAGATGGCTCTATCGAATCTGCACCAACTAAAACGATTCCAATTTTTAACTTAGAAGTGCCAACAGCGCTACATGACTGTGATGCAAACATTCTTGATCCACGAGATACCTATCAAGATCGTGAGCAATGGCAACGTAAAGCGGAAAGCTTAGCGGAATTATTTGTAGAGAACTTCCAACAATTTACAGATAACGAAGAAGGTAAGTCTTTAGTTGCTGCTGGCCCGCAATTAACGGAGCGTTTGCAAAAAGTCTCTTAATTAATCACCAACCCAGTGATACTAAAAGTTCGAGGTTAAACTCGAAAGTATAAAAAAACCAGCGTTTGTCAGACAATACGCTGGTTTTTTGTCGTATCATTTTTAAATTTAAAAATGATATTTCACTAACAAATTAGCGTTACGTTCGTCGACACCGTCGATACCAAATTTATTGTTCCAAAACGCATACTCAATACCTACAAATAATTTACTATCCAATCCAATGTGTGGTGCTATGTCGTATTTTAGTTGTGATGTGAAGTTCATAGAGCTTTCGGAGTCATCGGTGGACGTGGTCCAATCCAAAAAGCCGTCGTAAAATAGAGGTCCAATTGGAACGCCCCAAACTAAGGTTGCTTGATAATTGTTTTCGCCCGTTTGGTTGTTCCTATAAAAGCCATTTAATTGAAAAAATTGAAAATGTGGCACGTCCAAATCTATGCCAACACCATACAAATAGTTTGTAAACGAATTAGAAAAGCCGCTCACACCATCGAACGCGCCCATTTCTAGTGACGGCACAACATATATGCTTTTGACAAACCCGCTTAACTCCTTGACGCGAATTCGAGCCGAAAACTCTCCGTAGGTCTCGTTGTCACCATTGGCAGATTCTAAACGGTCAAAGAATAAGAAACTCCCTCCCCAAGTTGTACCATTGGCATGTTCAAAGGTGAGGACTTCACGATCCGTATCTCCCACTTCGTAGCTAGAGCCTTTTAAATAAGTAAGACTGAAATCAGACCAAATGGTTTTTGCGGTTAGCGGACTAGCAAAAAAAATAAGACTGCACAGCAATAAAAAGGATTTAGACATTTGTTTTCCTTAGAAGTTATCTACACATTGCAATTGTAGTTTGAAATTAAAAAGATGTAATTGTTTAAATGTTTTTATATCCTTTCTGTAACGTTTACTTTTTAAAAAGCACAATCAAATGTTAGAAAAATTATTCAAGCTCAGCGAACATGGGACGACGATTAAAACCGAAGTGACCGCCGGTTTAACAACGTTTTTGACCATGGCTTATATTATTTTTGTCAATCCAGCGATGTTGGCAGAAGCAGGAATGGATCAAGGTGCGGTCTTTGTCGCCACTTGTATAGCGGCAGCGATTGGTTGTTTTATCATGGGGTTCATTGCCAATTACCCAATCGCCCTTGCGCCTGGTATGGGGTTGAATGCGTTTTTCACCTATGGCGTGGTGTTAGGCATGGGATACTCATGGCAAGCAGCATTAGGTGCGGTGTTTTTATCAGGCATTATTTTTCTATTATTGAGTATTTTTAAAGTCAGAGAATGGATCATCAATGCCATACCTAAAACATTAAAATTGGGTATCGCCACGGGTATTGGTTCGTTTTTAGCACTCATAGCGCTGAAAAACGCAGGCATTATAGTTTCACACCCAGCGACATTTGTTGCATTGGGTGATATCACGGAATTTGTGCCATTAATGAGCATTATTGGATTTTTTCTTATCGCAGCCTTCACAGCTCGTAATTGGTCGGGAGCAGTTATGTTTGCCATCTTAATTATGACTTTGGTCGGGTTGTTATTTGGCGACGTTGAATACGCCGGAATTATGTCTCTACCACCATCAATTGCACCAACTTTTATGCAAATGGACTTAAAAGCGGCATTAGAAATATCGATGTTGAGCGTTGTGTTTGCGTTTTTGTTTGTAGATTTGTTTGATACCTCAGGCACGTTAATCGCGGTAACCCAACGAGCGGGATTAACGGATGAAAAAGGCAATATTGAACGTTTAGGAAAAGCGTTATCAAGTGATTCAATCGCGACCTTGTCTGGCGCAGCGTTAGGTACTTCAACAACGACCAGCTACATTGAAAGTGCGTCTGGCGTTGCAGCTGGTGGAAGAACGGGTTTAACGGCGGTTGTGGTTGGCTTATTGTTTGTATTGAGTATCTTTTTCTCACCGCTAGCAGGTATGATCCCAGTTTATGCGACCACAGGTGCTATTTTTTACGTTGCTATATTAATGTTATTTAATCTCAAGCAAATTGATTGGGATGATATTACCGAAGCCGCACCTGTGACCGTTGTCTTGTTGTTTACGCCGCTCACGTTCTCTATTGCTCATGGTATTACCTTGGCGTTTATCACGTATACATTCACCAAAGCGTTATGTGGCAAGGCTAATGAAGTGAGTACCAGTGTTTGGATACTTACCGCGTTATTTATCGCTAAAATTATCTTTGTTGGTTAGCGTGGTAGCATATTCTAAACATTAAAAAAGGGAGCAATATGCTCCCTTTGTTTTTAGCTTTTGCAGGTTGGTATTAAACCAAAATATCTTTAATTTCAGCTAACTCAGCTTTTCCACTGATGATTTCATCAGGCGTTAACCCTGATAATTCATGAGGGAAAACTAACCACTCATCGCTGGTTTGCACATAATAGTCTGGCACAATATCGACTTTCGAATTTTGTGGTTTGTACCAAGGGCAAGCCACTCGAATGTCTTTTGGCGTATTAAGTCGAGACAAGGTCTTGATTTGAGCTATCAGGGCTTCAATGCTACGGCCTGAATCAAATACGTCGTCTACAATAAGTAAGGAGTCATCGGCGTTGGCATTTTCAATTAAATAGTGTAAACCGTGAACTTTAATGGTCTTTGACTGCTGTCCGATGCCGTAATAGGACGATGTTCGAACCGCAATGTGGTCAGTTTCCACTTGTTTGAAATCGAAATACTCCTGCACCGCTATCCCAATAGGTGCACCGCCACGCCAGATACCAATGATAAAGTCAGGTCTGAAGCCGTCTTCATACACTTTATTGGCCAGTTTAAAAGAGTCAACCAGTAACTCTTGCGATGTAATGTAGCGTTTTTCGGTCATAATCTTCTCTCTTGTAACTAATGCCAATAAGTCTGCTCTAGGCTGTCTTCTCGCTCTGGTAATCCTTTTGACAATCGTGGCGAGCTTTGTGATAAGACTTCGTAGCTAACGCGGTTGGCGTATTTACATATTTGCGACAACGAAGAATACGTCATTGCAGGTAATTGGTGTTTGCTCGATTCAGGCACATTCATTTTATGGTAATCGTTAGCTGAGATATCGTGTAATACCGCCGCTAATGCTGCATCGCCTGCACCATTCGTGTTTTTGATTTTATCAGGCCCGCCCATGTAAGGCGCTATGTGAGAGTATATTTTTATTGGGTTTTTGCAAAGCTGACGGGCGATAGGGCGCGAAAACTCATATTTATTAAATTCAGGAATAGAGCCTGGTAATAATGCATGTTCGGTGCGGCGCTTTGAATTTTCGTCGGCATGCCCAGCCATATACAATCCTTGTGGACCAGCAGTACACAAAACTAAATCAGTATAATCTAGCGCTTTTTCACAAGCCAATAATGGATCGCTAATGCCAAATAAAGCGTCAGCTTCTTCTTCATTCATGGCCAAAACTTGAACATGTTTTTGAATGAACTCGCGCCACCACTGAGGCTTTTCTTCGATAACAAAACGAGTGCCCAAAGTAAGCACCACAGGTACATTATGTTTGTTCGCATATTCAATCGCTTTTAAGGACGCTTGAGCGAGAGTTTCTTCACCAACACAGCGATTAAAGTACGCGCTTAATACAAAAGCTGAAGCGTTTTTAATGAGGTTTTCGTCAATAAAGTCAGGGCTTAAGTGATTCATTTTGCCAGAGTCGATAGCAAAAGTGCGTTCACCATCTTCGCTGATCAGCGTAAAAGCTCGGCCAATTGCACCGTCAACAGGTTGTAAATGTTGCAAGTCAACTTTTGATGATGTGTTACATAAGTAACGATATGCGTAATTGCCAACACGAATATTTTCGCTCATCACTCCGTATAAAACAGAGCGGTCGTCGGCCAATACAGAGTAATTATGCATGGTGTTACCAATGGTGCCACCTGCGTGTTGATCTGTTATCAACTTGTTAGCAGTTAACTCTTCATACAAAGCTTCAGCCACGTCGTTTGCGACGAGCTGTGATGAGCCTTTATGTAATTTGTATCGCTGTAATAAGTCACTACAAACATCAGCTTCAATATCAACGATAGTCTGGTCCAAACCAACAACGTAAGGGTGTTTTAACTCGACGTTTGCAGAAATTTTGTTAGTAAGTGGATCTTTTTTCTCAACGGGAAAATAGTGTCGTTGCTTTCGTCGACCGGGAAATCGCATAGTTGTGCCTGTTTGCATTCAAAACGAGTTAAATCAGGCGGGGATTATAGGTGTTTAGCGAGTTCCATGCCAGCTAGAAAGTTAGATTAAAAGCATCGAACGGACGTTCTTTTTATGTGAAGTGGAAATAAGCTGCGCTAACGTTCAAGAAGTTATGAACGTCTAGCGCCAACTTTCATTCGGGCGACTTATTGATACAAACCTAAGTTTTCTTTTGCGTATGCTTCAAAATCGTCACAGCCGCCAATGTGGGTTTGGTCAACAAAGATTTGAGGAACCGTCTCTACCGGTTTTCCAGCGGACTTTTCTAAGTCGGCTTTGCTAATGCCTTCCGCTTGAATGTCAACGTAACGGAAATTAAAATCGTCACGAGCAGTTTTAAGTTGCTCAGCAATCTCTTTTGCTCGAACGCAATATGGGCAACCAGGTCGGCCAAAAATAACAGTAAACATGTGTGTTCTCCTCTATACTCAACTGGGATTAATGATATTCCGTTGAGTGTTCAGAATATATTAATTAATTTCGATGATAACTATTGTTTTTTTAGATTAGGTGGCTGTGATTAACTCTCCTTGTACTCGTAACTGTTGTTTGGATACTGATGACGTATGCGTTGGTTGTTTTCGTCATATTGATGAAATTTGTGGTTGGCAATCTATGTCTGAATCGGCAAAAGAAATTGTGCTGAACAATTGTCAAAAGCGAAAAATAGCCCATACTAAAAACAAAGGATATGACAGAAAACAAGAAGACTAACCTCTTAGCTTGAGAGAAAATGACGAGAATTAATCAACACGTACTGATCATTGATAATGCCACTACATGCTCGATGCGTCTTAAAGTGCTGATCCAAATTCACGGCGTGATGGCGAGTATTGTACATTGGTCAGATTGGGAAGAAGATGCCCCCCGATTTCTCGATAAACCAAACTGTTTAGTCGTGATAGAACAAAGCGTGCCTAAGTTTGTGGTTCAGTCTGTGGCGAGTAAATTGCCAAACCTACCTTTTTTCTTGTTATTTAATGGTAAAGATTCACAACCTAAGTGGCACATAGAAAAACAAGTTAATCCGTTATCGAGTTCTTTATCTAACTTCGAATTAATATCTTTATTAGAACCTTTTTGGGCAGAAGAAAAAGCGATTCACTTGCCCGCCACTCTCATCTTAGATGAATCTCCAGAGGTGTCATTTAATATTAGTCAAACCTTAGCGGACGCCAATATACCTTGCCAAATTTCCAACGATATTAACGTTTCAACGATTGCCGATGTAGATTTGGTGATGGTAAATGTAGGTGACTATATCGAGCGAACTCAGCAACTTGAAAAAATTGTAAGTGTTTTGCCCAATGTTGGAATTATTGCCTATGGAACTCGTGCCCAATTAACTGATTTAGAGTTTGTTCAGTTTGCCTTGCGGCATAAAATTACAGAAATCATTACCTTTGAACAGCTGCAAAACAACTGGTTAAATAAATTTTACCGGGCGTGGCGCGCAAGTGCCGAACAGGCCGATACCGCCTTAGTTAATGAACATATACAAAGCTCTTTGGATCACTTGCTAGAAAAGAACCTAGTGTTAAAGGTGTTGTTTGAAACCGCATTAGATGGTGTGGTGTGCTTCGACATTGATGGACAAATGTCGAGAATGAACACTGGTTTTACCGAACTCATCGGTAGTTCAGTTGAGAAGTTAATTGGCGCCAACTTATTTAAAAGATTGTCTCACCAGTCGCGAGTTGAACTAAGCCAAATCTTACAACGAAAACAATTAATCCAACAGCAAGTTGTTGATCTGCAACTGGTTCATGAACACAACGTTTTAATCGCGGTGTCTGCCTCCATTAACAAAATTAACTTTCAAGATCAGTCTGTGTTTGTTGCGGTAATGCGCAATAACACCAATCAGCAACTTAACGCAAAACTATTACTGCAAAAAAACGTTCAGTTAGAACATCAGGCAAAACGAGCTGAGCAAAAAAATCGCCAGTTGATAGAAAAAAGCCGCAGCGTAGAGCGCAATAAAAATGCTTTTATGGTGGATTTCAGCAAATACTTGGCGTTGAACCTACCGCAGCAACCGTCAGATATGCAACGGAAAGTGCACAATATAGAAACTTATTTTAGCATCGAGGCAGGACAGGAAAGTAATAAAGCGACCAGTTTTCTGTTGTCGGATGTTTTGAAAGCGCAATTAGAAGAGCTCAGCGCTTTGTTAAATTCATCCAATATTGCAGTTAAATTATCGGTGATGGACTTTCAAAAAATACGTTTTGGCAAACAACATCTTGAACGTGTGTTATCGGAAGTTCTTACCAATGCTATAAAGTATAGCCCTCAAGGCGGCGTAATTCAGATAAAACAGTTTATCAACTCGTCAAAGCACATTGAACTGGAAATCAGCGATACCGGTGAGGGGATTTTAGATCACCAGCAAAGTTTATTATTTGATCTGTATGAAGCTAATTTGCCTGGCACGCTAGATATCCACACCGGATTACCGTTAGCAAAAAAATTACTGCAATTGCACAACAGCGACATTAGAATTGAAAATAATGTCGCTGATGGCAGGGTAATTGGTACCTCATTTATTCTTACTTTACCGCTCGATTAAAAATAAATTAAAAAAGTTTAATTTTATTTAAACCTTTTTAATTCAACTCCCTACTAACTCTACAAAGATAAACAAAAAGAGCCGAATTAGTGTCAACGAATGTAATTAGCCCGGCGCAATTTAAAGGGCAAGACCTACAAGAGAAAGACGACTTGCTCGTGGCGCAACTAAAGCGCGGGCAGCAGTCAGCTCTGAAAGGTATTTACGATACACATGGAAAACGCATTTATGCATTGTGTTTTCGGTTATCTGGTGACAAAGAGATCGCGGAAGATATTTGCCAGGAAGTGTTCGTGCAAGTGTGGCAAAAAATCCATAACTTTCGCGGCGACAGTAAATTTTCGACTTGGTTGTATTCAGTCGCAAGTAACGTCGCTATCAGCCACCTGAGAAAACAAAAATCGTGGTGGCGCTCATGGTTTGGCAGTGCTGAACAAAATGAAGCTGAACTTGAAAATATTGAAGTAAATGACGAACAAACAAATCACGACTTATCACGAAGTGGTTTAGATAAACATATCGCCAATTTACCTGAACAAGCACGTATGGTTTTTGTATTGTTCGCGGTAGAAGGTTGGCGACACGAAGAGATTGGTAAAAAGTTGAACATAGCCGTGGGCAGCAGCAAGGCTCAGTACCACAGGGCAAAACAACTGTTACAACAAGCGTTAAATAATGAAGAGGCAATTACGGGGGCATCTCGATGAGCGAGTATCAAGACAATGTTCAAGGTGAGCAAAACAATAGCTTACATGCCAAAGTCAGTGAACTGCCTAAAGAATTATCGCCAGAGCGAGATTTATGGCCGGGCATAGAGCAGGCAATTAATGAGTTACCGCAGCAGAGTCACCAAGACCGAGATTTAAATTGGTCAGTTGTTGGCAAAGTCGCAGCATCTTTTGCTCCGGTCGCTTTAGTACTTGGCTTGTGGCTAACACCACAGTTTGGTGGTCAGCCAAATGGCGACAGCGGCGTTTTTAATCCAATGGCGGCCAGTTTTGATATTCAAAAGCGTCAGTTGTTAATAAAGGTTAGTGATAAACAGCCTGTTGTTGAGAATTGGCAGCAGTCGTTGGCGGAGTTAGAGCAGGCAGAACAAGCCTTAATAAAAGCATTGCAATCCCAGCCGGAGGATCCGGCTCTTATGAAAATGTTATCTCAGGTGTATCAGCAACAGCTGGAGTTGATTCAAAAAGCACATAAACCTGAGATAGCCAGTAAATTTAGTCAGATTTAATAGTAGGAAAAGATGATGAAGAAGATGTCCTTAATTAGTAAAAGTGTCGTAACGACGTTCTTGGCAATGTCACCCTTCCTATGGGCCGGTGAAAAGATTGATGAAATTCGCAACACTAACGCAAATGGTGAAGTGTTCATCGATGTAATGAGTGGCAATGTAGAGATAAAAACGTGGCAGAAAAACCAAGTACAAGTGCGCGGTGAACTGGATGACAAAGCCGAAGGTTACGTGTTTGAAGAAGATGGTGATCGCATTGTATTTGAAGTTAAGATGCCAAAACGTGGTTGGGGTAATGGTTGGAATAGTGACTGGAGCAAAGAGGGCTCGCAACTAACTATTTGGATGCCAAGCACCAACAACCTTAAATTTGAAGGGGTAAATGTTGATGTTCAAGTAGCTGATGTTTTGGGCGGTTCACGTGTTAATACGGTCAATGGCGATGTAACAGCGGCAAACTTAAGTAAACGTGTAGCATTAGAAACGGTAAATGGTGAAGTGAAAGCGGAAAATTTATCAGGTCGAATTCGATTGAATACAGTCAACGGTGAAGTGTTAGACAAAAATAGCTCTGGTAAATTGACCATTGAAACTGTGAATGGTGACATCCACACCACTACAAAGGCTACAGAGATCAATGTAAACAATGTGAACGGTGACCTAAAAATCACAACTGATAAAGCAAAAGAGCTAAACATCAATACCGTGAATGGTGACTTAGACTTGATGTTATCTATGATAGAAACAGGCCGTTTTGTATTCTCAAGTGTAGGTGGCGACGCGGATATTTATGTCGACGCGGATATTTCAGCTAGTTTTGATATTGAAGCGCACGCTGGTGGTGATATCGACAACGATTTAACCTCTGATAGATCGAAAAAAGAAAAGTACGGTCCTGGTGAAAAGTTACGATTCAAAACGGGCTCAGGCAAAGCCGATATTGAAATCGATACGGTCAGTGGTGACATTTACCTAAAGAAAAAATAAACCACTAACTAACCTGAATTAAAAACGCTTGATGGATAAAACCTTCAAGCGTTTTTTTGTGTCCTCACTAATAATGCCGCCATATTAGGTTATCGCTAGCAAATTATTGCACTGAACTGACTTTAAACGTGCCCACTAACTGTTGCAATTTATTGGCGGTGGAGCTCACTTCGTTGGAGCTTGCCGTTAATTGATTAATTGACTCCGCCATTTCTTCTGTGACTTCGGTCACTTGTTGTGCTGTTTGACCATTGCGCGCACTGTTTTGCTCTATGATGTTGATGGTATCAAACATTTTTTCTACGATGTTATGTAGTTCAGAGTTCTCAGAAGAGGCAGCTTCAGTAAGTTTTAAACTCTGATCAACGTCTTTAACGCCGGATTCCATAAAGCTCACTGCTTGTTGGGTTTCTTCTTGCAAACCTTGGATCATGCTCTGAATGTCTTGTGCTGCGGATGCCGTTCTTGCTGCTAACCCTCTTACTTCATCAGCAACAACTGAGAAACCTCGGCCGTGTTCACCAGCACGAGCCGCTTCAATTGCAGCATTCAAGGCTAACAAGTTGGTTTGATTCGTGATCTCCGTGATAACGTTAATAATGCTACCAATTTCACCCATACGGCCATCAATGGATTGCACACTCTTAGCGGTATTATCGACAATGTCTCTAATGGCTTGTGTACCTGAGCGAGCGTCTTCGTAATCGTGCTTGGCTTTTTCGACCACATTTGCCATTGATGTTTTCATATTCTCTGCGGTATTGGCCGCTTCTAAAATGACGTTACGCTGCTTTTCTATTAACTCTTGCATAGTCAACATTGATGAATGTACGTGTTGTGAGCTTTGCAGTGCTTCTTCATTTCTGACTAACATTGCTTCATTGGTGCCTTTTACGTCACTACTGGCATGAATAACTTGGCCAACAATGCGATCGAGGTTGTCGATGAAACTATTGATCCAACGGCTCATGTCGCCGGTTTCATCATGTTTTATTCGTTCGTGATCCAGTCGCTGTGTTAAGTTGCCTTCCCCCTCGGCTATGGTCCGTATCACCGACGTCATTTCATTAAGCCGGTTTGATACTTTATTGGTCCCTGCCAAGGTGAAAAATAACGCACTTAAACCAACGGCACCGGTCATGATTGCACCGCTGATTAACAGCGGTAGGTCAGTAAATTCACAGAGTGCGATATTTAACGCGACTAAAAGCATGGAAGCTATCAAGTAAATATTGATCAAACTTAAATTGATTGAACGACGACGATAAACTTCTTCTAAATCGCCTTCACACATCATGCCCCAAGTATCTTGTGAACCAGGCAATTTAAAGGTAACGCCTTTACCGATAACAGGAATATGTCGGTAGTCAGAGTACGCTGGGTATTTTACAAATAGGTTCTGGCCATTTTTTATGGTTTCGCGAACGCCCGGGTGCAATTCGCCGGTAGCGGGATCGGTAAACCGAACTTCGAATTCGGTGTGGCGATTGACTTTGACCACGCCGTAATCGGTGTGAACACCTTCTTTTAAGTTTTCACCGTGGCTAAACGCATTGTCTTCAAAACGGGAGCGTGAAAGTGCGATGCCTTGACGAATGCTCGGATCGAATTTTGAGTCCACCATAAATAAATAGTTATCGCCCGACTCACGATAGATATGTCCAGCTTCACGCTGGATTAAATCACCCAATACGTCGTTGGGAACACGACCGCATAACACAGCAATCACTTG
>JABXID010000100.1 GCA_013373245.1 Gammaproteobacteria bacterium | reverse complement strand
TATCTGCCGCCAGACTATCACACGACAAAAAAATCTTATCCGGTTATATACATGACCGACGGACAAAATCTATTTGATGCAAAAACATCTAACGCTGGTGAATGGCAAATGGACGAGTTAATGCAAAGCTACACCACTGATAATAACCCTGCCAACGATCATTTAGTTTCCATTATTGTCGGTATCGACCATGCTGGAGCCAATCGCCGCGCCGAATATTTACCTTTTGATTTTATCCCGACAAAAGAACAGCTAAACCAGACAGGCAGTAGCTTTCAAAAACCACTAAAAGGCAAAGGCGCTGAGTTTGCAGATTGGTTAGTTAATGATTTAAAACCATACATCGACACCACTTATCGAACGAAACCAGAACGTGAGCACACGACTATGATGGGCAGTTCGATGGGCGGACTCATCAGTTGTTACACAGCACTTCGTCACCAGAAAACCATCTCAAAAGCCGCTTGTTACTCGTCAGCATTTCTAAAAAGATTGGTTGCCAATAATATGGTCGAGTACGCCAAACAAAAGGGCAAACAGAAGCCAATAAAAATTCATATGGACATGGGCGATAACGAGTTTGGTTTATTTGGCGATGACATATTATTGGAAACAAAAGAAGTGTATGACGCATTATTATCTGCTGGCTTCAGTCAAAACGAAATTAGAAACCAAGTCATTAAAGGCGGCACTCACGACGAACCGAGCTGGCGCAGTCGCACGGCTGAGATCATTGAGTGGTTGAATGAATAATTATCGGGAAGGTGAATCGCCTTCCCATTAAGCTGTTGAACAATTGCAACCTCCGCATTAACGGAACAACAACGAGGAATTGAAATGGAACTTAATCAAGTTACTTTGCCGGTCCACAATATGGATGAGTGTGTCAGATTTTATTTAACATTGGGCTTCACGCAAATAGTCGACACTCCGCATTACGCCAGGTTTTCATGCCCAGATGGTAACTCAACGTTTTCTTTATCGCTTAGCACCGACGCGGTGGTAAACAATTCAGTCATTTATTTTGAACATGAACAACTTGATGAGCTTTACGAAGACCTTTGTCACAAAGGCATCGAATTTGAGCAAGCGCCTACAGAGCAAAGCTATTTGTGGAAAGAGGCCATTATTAAAGACCCATCGGGAAATAAAATTAAATTATATTGGGCGGGTGAAAATCGATTAAACCCACCATGGAAAGTTGAAAAAAGACTGTAATAAGTACGACAAACATTTCTAATTTGTTCGCATTAGAATTTATGTCACAGCGGCCTTAAGACGGGCAGTCCGCTGTTTTCACCACCGCTTCAGTAATATACACATTGTCCATATCATAGTAGCTGTAACCAACATCTACGTTATTATCGACAAAAAATTGCATATCCGGTGACGAACACACATAGGCGGTGACTTGCTGCAATATGGTGTTATAAAATTTTTCTGCGTCCAGGTTCTCACGCATATAAGAAATAAGGGTGTACTTATACACGAATTTATTAGGCAACACATAGGTGCTGTCGAGCTGTGTTTCTTGATCCACCATCAACGGCGTGGTTTTATTCAGATCGTTTGAACTCTGTCTGAGCAAGTCCATAACACTTGGCTCAGACGTCAATTGACAGCCCGTCAGCAACAAAACTAACATCGTTCCATTGATTCTTTTCATTCCTTGTACTTCCCTATTTTGTATTGATATCAGTCACATTATACAATCAGAAAAACGCTTGCAAGCCTGTTTGCGCGCGCCCTAAAATCAAACCGTGTACATCGTACGTACCTTCATACGTATTAACGGTTTCTAGGTTGATCATATGGCGCATCACATGAAACTCATCGGCGATACCGTTGCCACCGTGCATGTCTCTGGCCATACGGGCAATATCTAACGCCTTGCCACAGTTATTGCGTTTAACCAGAGAAATCATAGTCGGTTGCCAATCTCCACCATCAATCAACTGTCCGACTCGCAAAGAGCCCTGTAGTCCGAGAGTAATTTCAGTTTGCATGTTAGCCAACTTGGTTTGAAACAATTGGGTTTGCGCCAAAGGTTTATTGAATTGTTTTCTGTCCAATCCATATTGTCTCGCCGCGTGCCAACAGAACTCCGCTGCACCTAATGCTCCCCAAGAAATACCATAGCGAGCCATATTCAAACAACTAAACGGCCCCTTTAATCCACGTACGTTTGGCAACATATTTTCTTCGGGTACAAAAACGTTATCCATCACTATTTCACCGGTAATGGATGCGCGCAGCGATAACTTTCCTTCAATTTTAGGTGCCGTTAAGCCGGCCATACCTTTTTCTAAAATGAAGCCGCAAATCTGATCGTCTTCCGCTTGATTCTTCGCCCACACCACAAACACATCAGCAATCGGCGAATTTGTAATCCACATTTTATTACCGGTTAAACGATACCCGCCCTCGACTTTTTTCGCGCGAGTTGCCATGCTGGCCGGATCAGAACCTGAATCAGGCTCGGTCAACCCAAAACAGCCAATCCACTCACCAGTTGCGAGTTTTGGTAAGTATTTTTCTTTTTGTCCATTTGAGCCGAAGGTGTTGATTGGATGCATGACTAATGACGATTGCACACTCATGGCACTGCGATAACCAGAATCAACGCGTTCGACTTCTCTGGCAATTAAGCCATAACTGACGTAGTTAATACCTGAGCAGCCATAACCGTCGATGGTCGCACCTAACAAACCCATTTCACCAAATTTACGCATAATATTAGGGTCAAAGGTTTCACTGCGATTCGCCAGCAAAATACTAGGCATTAATTCCGACTGACAAAAATCATGGGCACTGTCTCGGATCATGCGTTCATCTTCACTTAACTGCTCGCTAAGCAATAAAAGATCGTCCCAATTAGATTGCACATTATTCATTTTTAATCTCTGTCATGTAATTATTTGTAGGATATGCCATAGAGCACAAACAGCGTTATACCAGTGATAGAAACATAGACCTTGATGAAAATCAAAAGGCATAAAAAAACCGATGAGCTTTCGAAAAAACTCACCGGTCACTGGGAGACAATAAAACCTATACCGGTTAATCTTTACTTTGTTCGGTCTTCTGTTCTTTCACCATTAACCAGCAAATAGCTGAGATAAACATAGCTATTGAACAAACGATATAGGTTATCGATTTATCTTCAACCTTATTCAAAAACAATCCAATACCAAGGCTCACAACTAACTGAGGTAATACCACGGAAAGATTAAACAAGCCCATGTAGAGACCCATTTTATTCTGCTCTACACGCTCAGACATTATGGCGAACGGTAAACTAATTACCGCGGACCATCCAATACCTGCAAGCGCCATTAAGACATACATGATGCTAGGGGTATAACCTATAAATGCAATTAACATGTAAGCCGCCGCTGTTGCTAACAATGCATAAGCATGGACTTTTATACGGCCAAACTTAATCGCCAAAGGCGCTAACATGATGGCAGGTAACACTGCCGCAACTGCGTTTAAGATGGCAAAACTGTATGAAATAGTTTGTCCTAATTGGGCGGTACCAAGTTCTGGCATTTTTTGTTGTAAAAACGCATAGGTAAAAACAAACATGGTTTGAATACCAATCCAACTAAATGAATGCGCAGCCAATACTTTCTTAAAGCCTAAGTGTTTTGCTTCACTTTCTGAAAGCTTATCTTCTTTCATAGCCAAAGTTTCAAAAACAAAATAAAGCGTGATCAACAAAGCAATAATTTCGCCCCAATAATGCTCTGCTGACGCGTCAGTTAAGTGTAAATAACTGGCATACACCGAATATATTAAAAAACCCCATAACGGCTTAATATCAGTCAAAACTTGAGTTAAAGAAAACTTATTTTTTTCAAGCGGCTGTTCAGAATTCGCCTCTTGTTGTCCCTGTAAGTGTCTTGGTTCTTCTATAAAAAAACATGGCAACAATGAAAAGGCCAAGACCAGCGCAGCTCCAAAATAAATTAAAGTGTAGTTATCCCAAAAACCACCAATCACATAAGCCAACACACCAAATGTCCCCGAAATGGTTTGCATCCATGTGTAGGCAAGTGTTCGGTTATCACCTTCTGGTGTCACATCAGCAATAATCGAACGGGTCGGGTTGAAGCTAATATTGATTGATAAGTCCAGCGACAGAGCCACCGCAATTGCTACTGCTAGTACACCAGCCATACCAAGCGAATCAGAGATAATACCTATATTTGGCAACGCTAACAGAGAAAGAGATGCCAAAAAGCCACCTATCATAATGAAAGGTCGACGCCGTCCATTCCAGAACCACACATTGTCTGAAATAAAGCCAACAATAACTTGACCTAAAATGCCAGCAATAGGACCTGCAGCCCAGACAATACCGATTTCATGAATGTCCAAACCAAATTCAGTACTGAGTAACCAACTCAATGCCGATATTTGTACCGACAACGCAAAGCCCATGGCCGTCGAGGGCAAACTCAGTAACATATAAAACGGCTTGCTCAGCCTTTTTTGCATATCTAACATGGCAAACTTCACTCTGTTTAACCGCATAAATTTTGTCAAAACTACCCCGTTTGCACTGCAGACGGAAGTTGCATACGTATGTAATACCATTCCGTATAATATTTAGTCACACAGTGATAACTAAAAACCTGATATGACACCGAATGCACGAAGAATTATAGGGTTGGCGTTACAACTACAAATAATAGCAGTTGTCGAAGAAAACTCGATTCATTTGACGACGCCGCACGAACACTTCATAGTGCAAACATCGTCAAAATCTATCGTAAATCAAACTGACCATGGCTCAACTCTATTTTTATTATTCCACCATGAATGCTGGTAAATCGACCTCTTTGTTGCAATCAGCTTATAACTATCAAGAACGAGGCATGAACGCTCTGATCTTTACCGCTGCGATAGACAATAGAATGGGCGTTGGTAAAGTCAGTTCACGCATTGGGTTAAACGCCGATGCACAACTTTATACACCCACAAGTAATCTATTCGACACAATTATAAAACAACACAATGAACAAACTATCGACTGTGTACTGATTGACGAAAGCCAGTTTTTGAGCAAACAACAAGTACACCAGCTAGCGTCTATTGTCGATGAGCTCAAAATCCCCGTTCTATGTTATGGCATTCGCACTGACTTTTTAGGTGAATTGTTTGAAGGAAGTAAATACTTACTTGCATGGGCAGATAAGTTAATTGAACTAAAAACTATTTGTTGCTGCGGAAAAAAAGCCACTATGGTGGTGCGTTATGATTCAAACAAAAACGTGATAAAAGATGGAGAGCAAGTTGAAGTTGGTGGCAATGACAAATATATGTCTTATTGCCGAAAACACTTTCATCAAGTCATGACGTCAGGGAACTTGCTCTAATGACCTAGTAGTGAATCACAAACTTCAGGTCTTAACTTCAAGCGTTAACTAACAACGTAATGTCATAGGTAAATTTCACACACTGTGTTGTTAGGATTCTATTGCACACGATGATAGTCTTTTCCAAACGTTTTGGGGTAAACGTTTCAATTGATTAGCAACTTATAAACTTCACCGGCCTGACATGTATAAATTTCGTAATATAAATATTTTTTGATTTAATTTTTTCACCAACGTTTAATTTAATTTAAGCGAAAAGCAATAAATTTAGGTGATACCAAACATACAGATAATTTATCTCATTTATAGTTGTTAACTTGCTACTCTAACGACATCAATAAAATCCATAACAAGGTATCCCTATGTCGTTTTCTTCATTTATTCCACCGCAGCGCACGTTAATGGGCCCAGGCCCTTCTGACATATCTCCACAAGTATTAAGCGCAATTGCTCGTCCAACGATTGGTCACCTCGATCCAGAGTTCATAAAAATGATGGACGAAGTGAAATCGCTTTTGCAATATGCCTTTCAAACTAAAAATGAAATAACCATGGCGGTATCAGCACCAGGTTCAGCAGGTATGGAAACCTGCTTTGTCAATTTGGTGGAGCCTGGTGAAAAAGTCATTGTTTGTATTAATGGCGTATTTGGTACTCGAATGAAGGAAAATGTCGAAAGAGTCGGTGCCGAAGCAATTGTTGTTGAAGGTGAGTGGGGACGCGCAATAAATCCAGCTCAGTTAGAACAAACGTTATTGAAACACCAAGACGCTAGATTTGTGGCGTTTGTGCACGCTGAGACCTCTACAGGCGCTTTATCTGATGCTAAAGCTTTGTGTTCCATTGCTAAACAACACAACTGCTTAACGATTGTTGATGCAGTAACGTCGTTAGGTGGCGTTGAGCTTCGAGTAGATGATTGGCAAATAGATGCCATTTACTCGGGCAGTCAAAAATGTTTATCGTGCGTGCCTGGCTTATCGCCAGTAAGCTTCAGCCCCACTGCCGTTGACAAGATTAAACAGCGAAAAAGTAAAGTACAAAGCTGGTTTTTAGATCAATCCCTGGTCATGGATTATTGGGCCAATAATGCTGGAGGCAAACGTTCTTACCACCACACAGCGCCAGTGAACTCCTTATACGCTCTGCACGAGTCTTTGCTCCATCTTTACAACGAAGGGTTAGAAAACGCTTGGCAGCGACACAAAGATCAACATGATAAATTAGCTGCAGGGCTTTCTGAACTTTATATCGAATTTATCGTGCCAAAAAAAGAGCGTTTACCACAACTTAATGCCGTTTATATACCAAAGGGTGTCGACGATGCCAAAGTAAGAAGTTACCTATTAAACGAGTACAATTTAGAAATTGGCGCCGGACTAGGAAATTTTGCTGGTAAAGCATGGCGTATTGGTCTTATGGGGTACTCCGCCAAAAATGAAAATGTATTGTTGTGTATTTCAGCACTAAAAGATGCTTTAACACAATAATTCCTATTTTTGCCATTTACCTTAGCGTAAAAACATGTTTGACTAGGGCTATAGGTTGCTTGGCCAATAAATAAGCTAACTATTACAAACACAAATAGCTTAATTGGTCAAAAAACAGCCTATCAGTTAATCATTTATGAGATTTTTAAGAAAATATCGACAGAACCATTGATTTTATTGGCTTACAGGAATAATGTTTGGTTCGAAACAAATCAATAAGGAAAAATAAAAATGAACAAAAGCGAATTAATTGCAAGCATCGCAACTGGCGCAGACATTTCTAAAGCAGACGCAGAGCGTGCATTAAATGCGACTATCAGCACTATCACTTCTGAGTTAGCTGGCGGTGGCGAAGTAGCATTAGTTGGTTTTGGTACTTTCAAAGTAAATGACCGTGCAGCACGTACAGGCCGTAACCCTCAAACTGGCGCTACGATTCAAATCGCAGCTGCTAAAGTTCCAGCATTTAAAGCTGGTAAAGCTCTTAAAGACGCTTGTAACGGCTAATTAAGTTTCAAACTTTTACATATTTTAAAGCCAGCTTAATAGCTGGCTTTTTTACTACTTCCGATACGTCTCACGCCACATTATACCAACCTGCATAAAGAATTAGTCAGGTCAGAGCTATGTCAGGAGTGGGAAAATAAGTAAAACTTGAGTAGGTATAGTTATTCTACATCAATCAAGTTTTAGGCAATGTTCGCGCTCCTGATAAGCTCCCGAAGGGCGAATTTAAAGCTCGTTATGCTGTGTTATTTATTTTGAAAAGGGAGCAGCCATTTTCAGCAATCAATGCCTTGCCTAACAAGCTTTTAATTTTCGCAGAATGACCAATTCTTTATGCCGGTTGGTATTAGTTATCAAGCGTCTTCAAATACTCTTTTAACTCATCTGCCGGCATTGGTTTAGCCTTCAAATACCCTTGTACTTCATCACAGCCAAGCTCTCGAATATAATTCAACTGATATTCCGTTTCGACACCTTCTGCAATAGTTGTTAAACCAAGCTTCTGTCCCAGATGAATAATAGATTCCGCAATTATACCGTCGCCACCTTCGCCAATATCTTTAATAAACTCTCTATCCACTTTAATTTGGTCCAGCGGCAACTTTCTTAAATAGCTCAAAGAAGAAAACCCAGTACCAAAATCATCGATAGCAATATTAAAACCGCTTTCTTTTAGTCTACGCAAACCATCGATAACCAGCTGAGGATCATCCATCACAACGCTTTCAGTGATTTCTAACTCCACCATACCCGGCTTATAGTCAAACTGTTTTAATGTGTTTATAGCTGTGTCGACAAAGGTGGAGCTTCTGAACTGCGGCATTGATACATTTATAGCCATGCGTAAATCACTAAAGCCAAGTTCATTGAGTTCACGTAATTGCGTACAGGCTTGTTGCAACACCCAATCGCCAATATCAACAATCAAACCAGAATATTCTGCTAATGGAATAAATGCTACTGGTGAGATATAGCCGCCATTTCCATCCGGCCAACGCAATAGAGCCTCCATTCCAATAATTTGGCCATGTTGAGCACTAAACTGAGGCTGATACCACAGTTGCAACTTATTTTGTTTAAAGTCATTGCTAAGGCGGCGGATCATGCTTAAACGCCAGCTGGTTTCATCCTCCATCTCAGGGTTATAAAACTGACATCGAGATTTAATATCTCGCTTGGCGCGATTTAACGCTATATTCTCTTGCTTTAAAATCCCTAACCCTGTGCGCTCAATTTTATCTTTTCTACAGATACCAAAAGTAGCTTTGACAGGAATAATGTGTTGCTCAACATTAAATGGTTTTTCAAACAACGACTCTAGTATTTCAGGAGTTATGTTAGAGTCATCACCTATCAAACCGAAAATATCGGCACCAACACGTGCAATAAGCACACTGTCATCTAATTGATATTTCAAACGCTCTGCTACAGAATTAAGTAAGCTATTACCAATCTCTAAGCCAAGACCATCATTTATATCCGAGAAATGATCAAGGTCGATTAGCGCCGCAATATTTCCTTTAATATTTCCTCTAGTAAATTCATCAAGTAATTGAATATATTTAGCACGATTAGGTAAACAAGTGACTTTATCCACATATGCAATGTCACTTACTTTGCGCAATAACAACGAGTTATCCAAACTAGATGCCACATTGGCAGTGAAGGTATTTAACAAGGATACAGAAATCTCAATAGGCTGCTCTGTATTGAGTAACAATACTGCTTCGCTAGATTGGCCTTTTATATAGAGTACAGTGTAATTATCAGTGAGAACATGACCGCGTTTATTTAACGCTTCTGTAATGATAGAAACTTGTTGGACAGGCAAAGACTTTTCATACTTTGTGTCTGCCATAGCATCATATTCACCGCAGCCGTATTCGATCCAATACCCCTGCGGTGCGTTACTTTCGTCACTTCTGCTGATAGCGAGCAAGCCACTGTCGTTACTTTTAAAAAGATTAACCGACTCATTGACTAGAGTAGCAGCGAGTTTTCGTACACTGCCCTGCGACAGAAGCCTGTTGTTTAATCCGGTAAGTTTATCAAGGAAGTCTCTCGACTGTTTAATTTCAACAATTTGAGAATAAGAGCGTACGGCAGAAAAGACGGAAGTAAGTAGTTTATTGCGGGTGAGTTCTGTTTTTGTTCTGTAGTCGTTAATATCGTACTGAGTAACAACCTGTTCTTCAGGCGCATAACCGGGCTGTCCAGTTCTAAGTATTATCCTAACATCATGTAGTTCAAGTTCATCTCGAATTTGTATTACGGCTTTTAAGCCTGCGTCATCGGTTTCCATAACCACATCGAGCAAAATAACAGCAATATCTGAGTCTGACTTTAAGAACTCAATCGCTTCTTCGCGGCTATACACGCTAACGAAGTCTAACTTACGACCCAACACATTTAAGTCATTCAGAGCCAGCTCTGTAACTTTATGAACTTCAGGCTCATCATCAACAATAAGAATGCGCCACGAGCCCAAACACTCAGGCGCGTTGTCATCATTCAAACCTTCTGTCTGGCCTGCAAATAAAAAGGCATCATCATCAATAATAAAATTCGAAGACATCTATGAGCCTACTCCGTTAGAGGGACAATATTGTAGAACATTACTTTTTTTGGCCGTTCAATACTCGTTTATTCTCAGCGCACTGTCTAAAACGAATTTACGTTACGACGGAGTAACTGAGGGTAATATCAGCAACTAATGATATAAAGAATATAATCTACTTTTACACAACTGTATATACAGTGGCATATTTCACATTACCTATCTAGGGTATTGTAATTTTAATCAACTATACTACGCTCAAATACAGTTGTCTGGTTTAATAACGACCGATTGCTTAAACATTATACAACATTTAAAACGCGCCACCTTAAGTTTAGAAATAATTCTCTTTTTTTCAAATAAATAGCATTGGCAAAGACTAGATTTTAGCAATATATTGTAAATACGTTACGTTAATCAATTTATCTGTTGTCATGTCAAAATCAAGTTTACACCCGTCTCGAACGAAATATTTGGCGTTGTTAAAACAAACCACGGCGATAGAGTTTGAAATTGTTCAACCCGAGCACATGAACGAGAATTTAAAATGCATTCGCCAAGTAGCGAGTGGTGACTCAATCATTTTAAAAAACCAAGCGTTAAATACATTCCAGCGAGCACAGCGTCGACAACAGCTAAACGAGTCACGTCAACAAAGTAATCTAGAGCAAATCTTTAGCCTCGCTCTTGAGTATATAAACCAAGATGCCCACTTCGATCGCATTGATTTAGACTGGATGATGCGTTTCACCGAATTGGCTAAAAATGTGTACTCTGCAACCATGCAGGAACTTTGGGCAAAAATATTAGCAGTTGAGTTAAGTCACTCTGGCGCATTCTCATACAAGAGTTTAAAAACCCTCTCTGAGTTAAGTAGTAAAGAAGCTAAGTTGTTTTATAGAGCGGTAAACCTTGCTTGTCGATTAGGCGAGGACAGAAGCTCAAAAATTATTACTGGTGTATATAAAAAACCTACGCTCATTTCTATCTTCAGCAAAAGTAATCGTGTATCAATTAATTTGTCAAAGTTTGGACTTTCCTACACGCAACTAATCTCATTAGCTGAGATTGGCCTGATATATGAACAAGAAATTGAATCTACACCGCGAAAAGCAAATGAGTCGATTAACCTCACCTACCAAGGAAAAAACCACCAGTTAAAAGTGAAACAAAACGATATCACAGTGACTTATTATAAGTTTACTCAAACCGGTGAAGAGTTGCTGAAGTTAGTAAGTAATGAGCAAAATCAGGACTATTTATCGAGCCTTCTAAAAGAATTTAAAACTATGCTGGAAATACAAGGAAGCCTGAATCAGCAGATTTAGAGATAGTTTGTAAATTATAGCTTAAAAGGAAATACCAACACCTAAGAATACTGCATCCCAATCTTGCTGAACGGATAGGTTGTTGGAATAAATAACATCACTTCGATGTGTTTTCACTCCAACTCTTACAAAAGGATTAATCAGCGGCAACATACCAATGGCATAATCGACCGCAAACTCTACATCATAATTCTCACTATTTCTGTATTGTGTTTCTGAGCCAAAGGTTAGGTTTAAAAGTGGTAGATTCAATGACGCTGCGCCATATAAAAACGTCGTGGCACGATCGTCATCACTAACAGAGCTTTCATTCGTATTATCTAGGTTTAACACGTATACCTTTGTTTCAAGATCACGAAATGTAAGTCCTAAATCAAATTCCAATACTTGATTATCAAACACCTCATAAAACAATGTGAGGTCACTAGTTTTCTGTTTAAAGTGCGTTTGCAGCGAAGAGGCAACTGCATATACTTGACCACCCAATATAAACGTACGCTCTAACGTCGAAGAAGTTTCATCAGCCAATTCGTAAGTGGAATAACGTAAACTGGGTATGATCGGAAATGGATGCTCCAATAAAAAATAAGCCTGGTTTACATCATCATCTTCACTACTAAAGGTGACTAACGCGTTAGATGCCTCACCATAACTACCACTATTGGTGCTTTGCCATGCATTAACACCAAGAGTTAATTCAATGCCTGAAGCGCCAACCTTAGCAATAGATGCTAAGGCTATTGTTACAATGAGTACACCTAACTTCATAAATTATCCCTGAATCAATAACTTATTCAGATCAATAATCGCAGCATTAGCTCTAGAGATGTAATTCGCCATAACCAACGAATGATTCGCTAACATACCAAAGCCACTACCGTTTAATATCATAGGACTCCAAACTGTTTCTTGCGTGGACTCTAATTCACGAATAATCTGCTTTAAACTTATCTGTGCATTTTTCTTTTGCAATGTCCCTGCGAAGTCTATTTCAACAGCTTTCAATAAGTGCAGTAATGCCCAACTTGCGCCTTTCGCTTCGTAAAACACGTCATCAATCTGCCACCAACTCGTTTTAACTTCCGAAACACTAGGCGCCGAAGTTGATTGATTTGCATTAGGGTCTCCAGCTAAATCTGTATTAAGTCGCTCTTGTCCAACACTAGCACTTAATCTTTGACTTAAGCTGCCCAAACGCTTTTCAACTTCATTTAACCAATCTTTTAAATTATCAGCGCGGGCATAAAATTGTGCGTTGCTTTGTCCTTGATCTGCAAGGGAGTTACGATAGCTAGTCAACGCATCAATAGCTTTTTCATATTCTGATTCAGCCGATG
>JABXID010000075.1 GCA_013373245.1 Gammaproteobacteria bacterium | reverse complement strand
TCAACTACGGCCAATTTAAAGCCTAGCGTGTAATCTTTTTGTGTTCGTTTAACTCTCTGTTTATCTGTACTTGTCATAATAAGTCCCAAATGTGTAAACACATTTCAGGACGGGACATCCCCTGAAATAAAGGCTGTTCATTGAACAGCTTTTTTTGTAATTACTGATTACAAGCCCTCTGCATAGCCCCCTTTCCATTTTACACTAATCAAATACCCCAAAGAAATCGCTAAATTAATACCTACTATTTTAGCCTCATAAATTTTCAGATATTTTTCTTAAATTAATTCAAAAAAAGTCGATGTAGTACTGGGAGTTTTTGGATAACCCTACCTATACTCAAAGTTGAAACCTATAAGAGGTTAATGATCGCAATGATAAATTTGGATAACTTTAAACTAAAAACCTTGCTGGCGGGCGCTATCGCATTGTCTTTATTTTTGACTATTGCCATAAGCTCTTTCATCAATATTAATGGCTTTTCCAATATGTTCTACCAGGTTACCGAAGTTGAGCACTTACCCAATGTCGTGGAGAGCGCTCGAAAACAAATTGCCGCAGAACTTAGTCCTCCTATTACCTTGTCACAAGGGGTCGCGCAGAACCATTTTGTTCAAAGCTGGATAAAACAAGGTGAGCCTGAGTCACAGCTAGAAGATATAAAAGCATACTTGCAACAGTTCATCGATACAAATAACGCTTCCGCGGCATTTTGGGTTGTGAAAGGTAGCCGTAATTACTACACCCAAAACGGCTTGTTTAAGCAAGTATCTCAGCAAGTAGAGCGTGACAGTTGGTTTTTTAATTTTATAGATTCCGGTGAAGCGCTGGCCCTTAACTTAGACCCAAATGAAGAAACCAAAATTCTTACGGTTTACGTTAACGTCGCCGCCAAGAATGCTCAGGGGCAAGTATTGGGTGTTGCTGGTTTAGGTTATGACGTTACTTCTATTATAAAGCTAGTTGAAAGTATTCAAGTCGGCGAATCAGGTTATATGTTCTTAATTGATGGTAACGGCACAATTATGGCGCACCAAGACAGCAACCTGGTCAATAAGCCGCTTGCTCAAATAGATAGTTATCGAGATATGGCTAATACAATTAATAGTTCTGGCGCTGAATTTCGATTACTTGATGCAAACATAAAGAATGAACAAGTGTATTTAGCCACCACAGGACTCGACGGCCTAAATTGGAAATTGGTAACAGTTTTACCTAAAAATGAAATTACCGGTAAGGTCAATGCGGTCGTTTGGCAATCTGTAATTTCCGGCATAGTCGTCGCTATGCTTTTTATTGGATTAGCAATTGTTATTACGAGCAGAGTAAGCGCCAAAATCACCCAAGTAGGCGATAAGTTAAAATTAATGTCAGCTTCAGGCGGAGATTTAACTCAACGTTTAAACGACAGTGCGAGCAATGAGTTAGGTTATTTAGCCGGTGGTTTTAATTCCATCTTAGAAAAGTTCTCAGACTTGGTAAAAGAAATAAAATCGGCAGAGCAAGCCATCAGTCACAGCGTAACCAACTTATTAAATTCATCACAAGAGTCCGTAGACAACTCCGCTGAACAAACTAATCAAACTGAAATGGTCGCCTCCGCTATCAACGAAATGGGACATACGATAAGCGAAGTTTCCACTGTGGCTCATCAGACTGCGTCCGAAACATCACAAGCGGTCCATGACACGAATGAAACCAACAGCACTCTGCAGCGACTCGCGCAAACAATGCAAGAATTGGCAACGTCAATGCAGCAAGCTGAAGCCTCGATAAGTGACTTAGCAGGACAAGCCGAAGCTATTAATTCTGTGGTCGATGTCATTAGTGGCATCTCTGAGCAAACTAACTTATTGGCGTTAAATGCTGCAATTGAGGCGGCAAGAGCCGGTGAGCAAGGACGTGGATTCGCGGTTGTAGCGGATGAAGTTCGAACGTTGGCAAGCCGGACTCAAGATTCAACAAAAGAGATCCGCAGCCAAATAGAAAGTTTACAAGTTGCCGCCGAAGCATCATTAACTTCTATAAAACAAGGAACAAAAAGCAGTATAGAATTAGCAGATAGTGCTCAAATAGCATCGCAGTCCTTATCTTCAATCCGACAGCGATTTACTAGTATTAGCGACGGCAACCATCAAGTCGCTTCTGCAACTGAAGAGCAAGCAACCGTGGTTGAACATATTAACGAGTCAGCTCAAAATATAAATAACATGGCAAACAGCATATCGAACAGTGCGTCCAGTCAGATTTCAGAAGTGAACCAGTTAACAGAACGAGCTGAGCATATGCGTAAAATTGTGAGCCAATTTAAAGTGAAGAACATAAAGTGATAGAGCTTATTGGATTAATTTCAATACGTTAGCTCTGATTAACTTTGGGATCGTTAAATTGAATGAGCTTTATAAAAAAGCCCCATCAGAATGATAGGGCTTTCTATGTTTTAGATGTTAAGGCAATTGCTTAATATCAAAACGGTCGTTTTGCATCACTTTAGTCCACGCTTTAACAAAGTCTTTTACAAAGCGTTCCTTTGAGTTATCAAAGGCGTAGACCTCAGCGACAGCTCTAAGCTCAGAGGCAGAACCAAAGATTAAGTCTACTGGCGTTGCAGTGTACTTAACATCACCCGTTTTGCGGTCTAATCCTTGATAAATATCACCAGCTGGTTGCCATTTTGTTGACATGCTCATGCATTGGCGCCAGAAATAATAACGGTTCAAGACAAGTTATGGTTAACACTGCAAGATTGGCAAATGAATGTTCGAGTCGTTAGTTGGGATATGCCCGCGCAGTAACAAAAAAGCGGCGACATAAATAAAACAGCGACTAATAATAGTCGCTGTTTTAGTTATCACATAATGAATTATCTAGAAAAGCTAATACTTGTTAACTTGTGCTGCCTTCGTTATGCATTTCTAAACCTGTGTCTAACGGCTTAGGTTTGTTTACCTTAGCTGAGTCGTTACGCGCTGAATCTAACGAGTCCAAATAATCTTGCGTAATGTCACCTGTAATATAATCGCCGTCAAATACCGAAGTCTCAAATTTAGTCAATGTTTTATTAGTTTCACTTACAGCGGCGACTAAATCGTCCAAAGATTGATAAATAAGCTCATCAGCACCGATTAAATCAGCTACTTCTTCCACTTCTCTACCGTGTGCGATTAATTCATTTGGTGAAGGCATATCGATACCGTATACATTCGGAAAACGGATCTCAGGCGCTGCAGAAGCGAAGTACACCTTAGCAGCTCCGGCATCACGAGCCATTTCAATGATCTGTTCAGACGTTGTACCACGAACAATTGAATCATCTACAAGTAATACATTTTTGCCTTTAAATTCAACTTCAATAGTATTTAGTTTACGACGAACTGACTTTTTACGCTGTGCTTGTCCCGGCATTATGAAGGTACGGCCAACGTAACGGTTTTTCACAAAACCTTGACGGTAAGGTAAATCTAACTCATGGGCAATTTGCAACGCGATATCACAACTTGTTTCAGGCACAGGAATAACAACGTCAATGTCTAAGTCAGACCACTCTTTTTTGATCTTGCGGCCAAGATATTCACCCATTTTAACTCGAGAGCCATAAACAGATACTTCGTTTAATGTCGAATCTGGTCGCGCAAAATATACGTATTCAAAAATACAAGGAACACAGGTTGGTGAATCAAAACACTGTTGCGTGTGTAATTCGCCATTTTCTGTGATGTAAATCGCTTCACCTGGTGCAACGTCACGTACCAATGTGAAACCGTCAATATCCAACGCGACGCTTTCAGACGCTACCATGTACTCAACGCCCAATTCGGTTTCTCTTTGCCCTAGAACAAGAGGACGAATACCAAACGGGTCACGGAATGCCAACAAACCATGGCCAATGATGACTGAAACAACACCGTAAGCACCACGTACTTTCTGATGTAAACGACGGACTGCACGGAACATATCGTCGGAAGTTAACGAGCGCAATTGTGATTCACATAACTCATGTGCCAATACGTTAAGTAATAACTCAGAATCTGACGTTGTATTGATATGACGACGTGCTTCTTTAAAAAGCATCTCGCGCAAATCAGCAGCGTTGGTTAAGTTGCCATTGTGAGCCAGTGAGATGCCAAACGGTGAGTTCACGTAAAACGGTTGTGCTTCCGATGAACTTGAACTGCCCGCCGTTGGATAACGTACGTGACCGATGCCCATGTTGCCTTGTAGACGTTGCATGTGTTTTTCTTGGAACACATCGCGAACAAAGCCATTGGCTTTTCTTAAACGGAACTTTCCTTCGTCGATAGTGACAATACCTGCCGCATCTTGTCCTCTGTGTTGCAATACAGTTAAACCATCATAGATGATTTGATTTACTGGCGATTTGCCAACGATACCAACGATACCACACATGATCTGTTCTCCATCAATGTCGTGTAGGAAGTAAACTAGAGTTTTGTTTTAAAAGTTCGAAAAACCATTCAACGATGAATGAAAATTCTGGAATTAGTATTGATTGTTGCCACCATGTGGCGTCACTGGCTGGTGTTAATGTGTCTAAGAAAAGTAGCACCGCTGCGACAATTAAAACGCCACGCAGTCCACCAAACACCATGCCTAACATTTTGTCTGTACCACTTAGTCCTGTGTATTGGACAATTTCAGATAACAAGTGGTTGATAAGGGCGCCTAAGATGAGAGTTACGACAAACAAGATAGCAATTGCGGCGCCATTCCTTACTATCTCTTTTTCAATGCCAGTTAAGTAAACTGCGAGTTCAGAGTAAAACCGACTGGCGATAACGAAGCCTAAGATCCAAACGGTAAGCGACACAGCTTCTTTTATAAATCCGCGAACTAAACTTATTAACGCGGAAATAACTATGATTGCAACGATTGCGTAATCAATCCAGAGCATAACACTTACTAGTGGCTAAAATTCGGCGCGAAGTTTACCAGAACAGACCGTCCTGTCGCAACTTTAATTACGCCGCTAATTGGCATTCGCATATTAATTAACGGGCTCAAATTGGGTTATTTTTCCATCCAAACCGGTTAAGTCTTTAAGTGTCTTTTGTGCGGTTTCTAAACTCGACTTATCTAACTCTGGCCCAACAAATACACGATACAGGGTGCCAGCTTTAGCTTCTACTGGTTTAACAAAGGTAGTAACTCCAGCATCTTCTAACTTTGACAACAAGGCATCCACATTTGGTTTATTTCTAAACGTGCCGAGCCGCAGTACCCACGCATTTTTTTCAAAACTAGTTGCTGCGGGTTTTGCTTGAGAACCAGTATTTTCGGGTTTTTCAGTGGTTGCTGACTGCTGTTTAGGTTCAATGTTACTAACGGTAGCTTGCGGTGTCGCCTTATCTACTACTTGAGCTTGAGTTTCTGCGGTCTTTGACTTGTCAGAAGGTAGCGGTACTGCAGAGCTTGGGGTGTCGTTAGCAACTTCACTAGTCAAAGGCTTTGCTGATTCAACCTCGGCCGCGACAGCTTGTTTATCAAATTCTGATATGACGGGTTTCTGTTCAAAAATAGGTTTTTCTGGGATCTTTTTAAACTCTTCTTTGACGAGTTCTTTTTTACCATCTAGCAGATCAGGGATAAATATGACACCAGCTATGACAACAATCAACATACCAACCAGACGTTGTTTTATTAGTTCTGTCACATTAAACCTCTTTTAGACTTAAAATTTCGGCTACAGTGTAAAACGATCCTACGCCAAGTAAAAGACTAGATTGCGTTTGTTCTGATTTTGCTTGTAGCCAAGCAGATTGAATAGACTCTGTTACATGAACATTTTGCTCTCCTAGCGCTCGTAACTGCTCAGCCAATTCGCTTGCAGCAGCTGCCCTACTATTGTTTGGAATGTCTCCTAAATACCATTGGGAAACTTTGCCTTTAAATAACGACAAGCTTTGTTTTATGTCTTTATCTCTCATCATGCCAATGACTAACCGAATATCGGTAATGGACTCAAATCGTTTGGATTTCTCAATGGTTGATAGTAAATAATTGATTGCATGGCTGTTATGAGCTACGTCCACCATTGCCACAGGCTGCTCACTAACAACCTGCATGCGTCCCGGCAAAGCGACGGTTTCGAGCACTTTGTTTAACTGACTTTGTGTTAACTCAACATCCAAACAATTTAATGCGGTAATCGCCGTCGCAACATTTTGCACTGGAATAAGTGGCACGCCCAACTGCTCAAAGTTCACATTCTCGCTGTTATAGTTCCACGTAGCAGCATCAACCTGATAACGATAAAAATCGTTAACTTGCATGAATTGACTGACATTGTGCTCATTGGCTTGTTGTTGGAAAG
>JABXID010000185.1 GCA_013373245.1 Gammaproteobacteria bacterium | reverse complement strand
GCTTCCAACGTTGCATTTATTGAATTCGTACCTACGGTATTTACCGCTGGCAACGCGTATTGATTCGACCGAGCATGGTCATAAAGCGTTTGGACGTCATCACCTAAAACAACCCCAGGTGACAACACCTCGCGTAACTGTGTCATGATGTTGGGTTCCTATAGTTAGTGTATTGAGCATAGCCAATTAAGCGACAGCTGCCAGACAAGCATCAGTAATAGATTGCCACTGTTGCTCCACCACCCACTCTTTTTTACACACCCAAGTGCCGCCCACAGCTATTACGTTAGGTAAATTTAAATAGTCACCTTTATTTTGTTCCGAAACACCACCGGTCGGACAAAAAACAATATCCTGAAACACTGACCCCACAGCTTTTAAAAATGGTGCACCGCCTGACAACGAAGCAGGGAATAACTTTAATTCTGTAAAACCATATTCACGAGCCATTAAAATATCACCAGTATTTGATACGCCCGGTAATACTGGTACACCACAACTAACTAAGTTAGATAATAATTTGTCTGAAACTGCTGGAGTTACGATAAAGTCAGCGCCTGCCTCAATCGCTTGTTGCAAAATAACTTCATTAGTGACTGTTCCTGCACCAACAATTAACTCCGGCACTTGTTGTTTAATCGCTGTTAGCGCAGCTAATGACTGCTCTGTTCGTAGAACTACTTCTACTAGCTTAAGACCTGCAGCCGCCATGGCGTTTGCAATATCGACACCTTGTTCAATAGTGTCGGCTTGAATAATAGGCAGCAAAGTTTGCCCATTCATGAGAGATTGAAACGATTTCATTGTGTTACCTGTGTTGTTGTGTGTGTTGTTGTGTGTGTTGTGTCTAAAAATGGATCACATAGGTTTTACGACGTTTAGTTGCCTATCCTCTATCCATTGTTGCAATTGCAGTAACGTTTTTTTTGGCTGCCATTGCCCTTTGAAAACCCACTGTGAAATATTTTTGTGTTTTTGTGGGATTATGTCTTCTAGTCGGAAGTTGTCCTGTGTCCAGTCGTAATTACCTTCACCAAAATTATTTTGGAAAAAATACCGAGCGCCATAAAGATTTGCTCGTTCTTTGTTTTTATTATTATATTTTTTCTTGAAAATAGGTTTGTCTGCCATGTTGACTGAGAACTTTGAATTTAATAAATAAAATTGGGCATCGTAGTGATGACGTCCCAACCAAAACCCTTCAATGCCATCAAACGAGCTATTGTTCACTACGAGCTTATATTCCGAGTCCAACTCACCATCGTGCCAAAGGGTTGCCGATTGTTTGATGTTGTAAAACGTAGAATTTTCGATAAGCGCAGTCCCGCGCGGACAAACAAAGTCAACAGCCCCCTCAAAATAACAGTTAGAGTGATAATAACGGCCGTGTTTATTCCATAAGCTTAAAGTGTCTGCGCCGTCGGCGATCAAACTGCAGTTGTGGGTAATAATGCGGTCAGACAAACCAAAACCTCGCACCGCAAATTGGTGTTCATCAGTGTTATGTTGGCGCCCATAATCATTAAGGACGGAAATATTTATAAGGTTAATGTCTGTAGCGTTAATATTGATCACCGCTGCGCCCCAATCGGTTGGGTTTTGTGCTCGCCAGTGCTCTCTTAAGATCGCTGATTTAACCAGAGTCTGCTTCTCTGAGTGCCCCAACAAAGTTAAGTTGTTGCGTGTTATAAAAAGCTTTTCTTCGTAAACGCCTGGCTCAATTAAAATAACAACTTTGTCGTATATAACACTGGCATTTATCGCCGATTGAATGGTTTTAAACTCACTGTTTTTGCCAACACGCATTAATTGAGTGTACTGATCAAATGCCTGTGCTGATGATGACCAAAAACCCAATACCATGACTACAAAAATGAATAACCTAACCACGTGACACTCCAATTAAATCGGTATTTAACTCAATAATGGCACCTTTTTGCTGAATAACTTGGGCAGCGGTTTGGTTGCCCATTTGGCAAGTGTGAACCAACGACATGGTTTGTAACCAACCTGCTAAAAACCCTGCATTAAACGAATCGCCGGCTGCAGTTGTATCGACTACTTGTTTAATCGGTTTGGTGCCTATATGGCAGGTTTCACTGTTTTTGGTGTAATAACAACCATTGGCGCCGTCTTTAGTGACTAACTCAGCAATGTCAAAAAGCTGCAATCTGTTTATTGTTGCATCGACATTTGCATCTCCCCATAACAAAGCTTCATCGTCATGGGTGACAAGCGCAAGGTCGCAGAGTTTATAAATCGCTTTGTAAGCTAGTTGCGCTTGTTCAACTGATGACCATAATTGCGATCTGTAATTACCGTCAAACAAGATTTTCACGCCCTTTTCTCTAAGATCAAACAATTGCGACATTAACGCACTTCTATCAGCGTCAGATAAAATCGCGATGGAAATACCGGATAAAAAAACCGCATCGTAAGTAGCAAGTTGATTGAATACCTCTAAAACTTGCGGATGCTGCATAATGAACTTAGCCGCTGCGTCAGATCGCCAGTATTGAAAATGACGTTCGCCGTTATCTTCATTTTGGATCATATACAAGCCGCAATGGCGTCTTTCGTCTCGCAACACAAATTGAGTGTCCACGTCGTAGTCTTGCCATTTTTCGATCATGGCATCGCTGAGATTATCATTACCCATAACCGTGACATAGCTGACCTGAACGTCATCCGCCATTAACTGTTTGAGATAAATGGCCGTGTTCATAGTGTCACCGCCAAACCCTTGCTGCATAGTGTTGAACAAGGAACCGGAAAGTTCCGCCATGCACTCTCCGATAATGGCTATTTTGTACTGCGCCATTACAAGGTCACCCCTTTTTTCCAGATAGCCACCTCGCGAATTTCGTTAACTTCGTTTTTTACTTCTTCGCCACTGCATGCTCGCACCAACAGATCAATAAACTCATCCAGTAGTTCAGGCATAGATTTATTAGTCACCAATTGACCGGCATCAAAATCAATCCAATGAGGCTTTTTATTTGCCAATTCAGAGTTAGTGGCAATTTTTAACGTTGGCACCCAACCACCGTATGGTGTTCCGCGGCCGGTGGTGAATAACACCATATGGCAACCACTCGCCGCCAAAGCACTGGTTGCAATCGCATCATTGCCTGGTGCGTCTAATAAATTAAGACCAGGAATAGTCATAATCTCGCCGTACTTCAATACCGCTTGCACAGGGCTTAAACCGGCCTTCTGTGTGCAACCTAACGACTTATCTTCTAAAGTCGTAATACCGCCCTTTTTGTTGCCAGGCGATGGGTTTTCGTAAACCGGCTGGTTATGATCTTTATAATAGCGTTTAAAGCCGTTCACCATGCCAACCAAATCTTGGAAGGTATCTTCATCTTTACAACGCGCCATTAAGATAGTTTCAGCACCAAACATTTCTGGAACTTCGGTTAATACCGTTGTGCCACCGCGAGTGATCAAGTAATCAGAGAATTGACCGAGTAAAGGGTTTGCAGTAATACCAGATAAGCCGTCACTGCCACCGCACTCCAAACCAAATTTAACTTCAGAAAGTTTACCGGCTTCGCGTTTATCGTGACGCATTTGCTGGTAGATTTCGTTCATCAAACCAACGCCAGCTTCTACCTCATCTTCAACCATTTGGGTGACTAAAAACTTGATTCTGTCTTTATCGTAATCCCCTAAACCATCTTCAAACATCACCACCTGATTGTTCTCACAACCAAGACCAACCACCAACACACCGCCAGCATTAGGATGTTTCGCCATATTTTGCAGCAATACTTGAGTGGTTTTTAAATCGTCGCCTAATTGTGAACAACCAAACTGATGCGGAAATACATGCACGCCGTCGATGTCTAGCTCAGGGTGTTGCATCTTAAACTCTTTAACCATTTGCGCAGCCATACCGTTTACGCAACCAACCGTTGGAATGATCCACAACTCATTACGTATCGCAACGTCTCCATTTTTGCGGCGATAAATCTGCACTTCTGGAGAATTATCATCGACAAATTTACTAGTAATGTCTTCCGGTTGATAAGCGTATTCTAACTCGTCACTTAAATTGGTTTTAACGTTGTCAGTATGAACCCACTCACCGGCTTTAATGTTTTGACTGGCGTAACCGATAGGTGCACCATATTTGATAACATTTTGGCCTTGTTCGATGTCAGACATGGCTACCTTGTGCCCTTTTTCCACGTCCTGTTGTGGTGTTAATGTCAAACCATCAAATTCATAAGTGATACCTTGTGATAACGGCGCAAGAGCAATTGCGACGTTATCGAGTTGATGTAATTGAATGACTTCTTTCATAACGATTTCTACTTTAATAATTCTGTTAATGTTTGACGAACACCTTGTTCAACAAACCTGGTCAACGCATCTGTTACCGTGTCAGTTAAGCCCGGCACTTGGTTTAAGTCTTGTTCCCAATGCCACTCGGCACCTAGTACATTTTTAACAATATCCGCCACTGACAGAGTTCCGTTTTCAAGGCCTTCCCACCATTCAGTAAATAGCGCCATCCACTCTTCACTGTCGCTTAACGCGATATGTTGACCATCACGTTTACCACGATACAACCATATCTGTCCGGCAATCGCGTGCGCCATCAAACTTGGTACTTGTCCTTTGCTTTCTACAAATTTAAGCAGTTGTGGCAAAATTCGGGTAGCAAATTTAGTCATACTGTTTAATGAAATAGACAACAGTAAATGGTGGATATACGGATTTTTAAAACGCTTGATAACGTTATTGGCAAATTCCGCCAGTTCGTCTTTTGGCAGGTTTAAGGTTGGAATTACCTCCTCAAACATAAATTGCTCGGTGAACTTAGCAAATAGTTCATCGTCCATCGCTTCACCAACTGCATCAATTCCGGCCATATATGCCAATGGCACTAATGCGGTGTGCGCGCCATTTAAAATAGCGACTTTACGTTGTTTATATGGATATATGTCGTCTACGACTAAAATATTTAAGCTAGTGTCTTTTAGACATAAAACCTCTTCCAACTCTTTTGGTCCTTGGATCACAAAGAAATGAAAGTATTCCGACGTCACCATAAAGTTATCTTGATAGCCAAACTTTTCTTGCAATTCCGCATGTTCGTCACGAGGAAAGCCGGTAACGATTCTATCGACCAGTGTTGAACAAAAATGGTTAGCACCTTCAATCCATTCAACAAACTCCGCTGGCAATTGCCATAAGTCACAGTACTGTAAAACGATTTCTTTTAACTTATCGCCGTTGTAATCGATAAGTTCACAAGGAATGATCATTAAACCTGCATCGAGTGCACCGTTAAAGTGGGTGAAACGTTTATATAACCATTGCGTCAATTTCGCTGGAAATGCTTTAGCAGGTGCATCTTCTAGCTTATCAGTGTCGATAAACTCAATCCCCGCTTCCGTGGTGTTTGAAAAAATAACTTTTAACTCTGGGTTTTCAGCCAGTGCCATATAACGGTCAAACTCTTTATAAACCGGAATTTCTTCGTTTACGCATTCAATAATGCGATCAACGGCAACGGCTTCGCCTTGTTCATTAATGCCGCGAATGATCGTGGTGTACAAACCATCTTGAGTGTTAAGGAGAGGCAAAGCGTCGTAGTCAATTGGACGAATAATGCTAATACCTGCATTTAAACCATTTTCCTTATTAAGGTGGTCAATTTGCCAATCGATAAACGCTCTTAAAAAATTACCTTCACCAAACTGCATGATCTTTGTTGGATAAGAGGTAGATTCAAAATTCTGTCTGTTTAACTGTTTCATGTTGCCACTCTTTTAATCTAATTTTTATTAACGATACGACAATTTGCCACCGGTGGCAAATTTTAATTTGACTTTTTGCCACCGGTAGCAAAGAATAACAGTTAGCTTATTATTGTGTAAACATTTTTAATTATCAGGTAACGACAAATTGTCGTTTATTGGGGAAGTATGAGCTCAACATTATTTAATCTTGAAGGCAAAATTGCCTTAATCACAGGAGCCAGTCGAGGCTTAGGACAAAAAATCGCGGAAGGCCTTGCCGCCAATGGCGTTAAGGTTATTTGTAGCAGCAGTCGTGAGGGCGGTTGTTCAGAAACAATTAACAATATAAAAAACAGTGGGGGCGAAGCGATTGAGCTTGCTGCTGATCTGTCTAGTTCTGAGTCAGTAGTACAACTTGCCGAGCTAGCGCTACAACATTATTCGTGTGTCGATATTCTGGTTAACGTCGGCGGTACAATTTTCCGTGCGCCAGCAGTTGACTTTCCATTATCTGAATGGAACAAAGTTATCGCCGTTAATTTAGATGCCAGCTTTTTATTAGCGCAAAAACTAGCGCCTGCGATGATGGCAAAAGGCGAAGGTAAAATCATTAATATCGCATCTATGCTTTCATACTCTGGTGGTATTACCGTACCAGCATATACAGCGAGTAAACACGCGGTTGCCGGACTAACCAAAGCACTGGCTAATGAGTGGGGTGGCAACAACATTCAAGTTAATGCGATTGCACCCGGTTATTTCCGCACCGACAATACCCAAGCGATTCAGGACGACCCTGTACGCAATAAAGAAATCGAAAACCGCATTCCTGCCGGTCGTTGGGGCGAACCTGAAGACCTGGTTGGGGCTGCTATATTCTTATCTTCCGAAGCAAGCAATTACGTTAACGGACATATTTTGGCCGTTGATGGTGGTTGGTTAGCGAGATAACAGAGGAGCAGAGCAGAACATGACAACAACACATTTTGAAAACCGTTACGCCATTGGCCCAAATGAGGTAAAAGGTTACGACACTCAGCAATTACGCACCGCCTTTTTGGCCGACAAGTTAATGCAAGCAGGCAGCGTCAGCTGGGTGTATACCCACTATGAACGTTTTATGGTAGGCGGCGCTGTCCCGACAACCACAGGACTAAAACTTGAAACGCTTGACGCGCTAAAAGCACCTAACTTTTTAGACCGCAGAGAATTAGGCATTATCAACGTTGGCGGTGACGGTAAGGTCATTGCCGATGGTGTCAGTTATGACATGGGATACAAAGATACTTTGTATTTAGGTCAAGGCAATGTCGATGTCGAATTTGTTAGTTCAGACGCGAACCAGCCGGCTAAATTCTATTTAAACTCAGCGCCTGCGCATAAACAATTCCCAAATAAACATGTGCCATTAGGTGATGCGAACCAATTGAATTTAGGCTCATCTGAAACGTGTAATGAACGTGACATCAATCAAACCATGATCAATTCAGTGGTTGAAACTTGCCAGCTACAAATGGGTATTACTTGTTTAAAACCAGGCAGTGTCTGGAACACCATGCCTGCACACCAACACGACCGCCGTAACGAAGTGTATTTCTATTTTGAAGTGCCAGAAGAACAAGCCGTGTGTCACTTTATGGGCGAACCACAAGAAACTCGTCACATCTGGGTACATAACGAACAAGCGGTTATTTCGCCACCTTGGTCAATTCATTCAGGCTCAGGCACCCAAAATTATAGTTTCATTTGGGGCATGGCTGGCGAAAACTTAGATTACGGTGATATGGACTTCCACCCACCACACACCTTGAGGTAACAATATGAGAGCCGTGCGTTTACTAATAATAATAATGTCACTGGTTTTAGTTGCTTGTAACAGTCAACAGGATAAAACCACCCTCACTGTAGGACATACCCATAACACTCGACATGTTGTGCATGAAGCCATGGAGTATATGGCTGAGCGCTTAAATAACCACTCCGGCGGAAAAATGGAATTAGTCATTTACCCCGGCGCCATGTTGGGTTCTGAGAGAGAGATGATCGAGCTGCTGCAAATTGGCAGTTTGTCGATGACCAAAGTATCAGCCAGCCCATTAGAAGGTTTTGTGCCTGAAATGGCGCTGTTTGGTATTCCTTATTTAATGAAAAGTCGCGAACATTTTTGGCAAGTGCTTGATGGCGAAATAGGCCAAGAAATGCTTGCGAAAACTCAAGCGGCGCGGTTAAAAGGCATGGGGTATTTCGATGCCGGTAGTCGCAGCTTTTATTCAACCGAAGGACCTATTTTAAGTCCCGATGATTTAACGGGTAAAAAAATTCGAGTACTTAACAGCCCAACCTCGATGGCTACGGCGCAAGCTCTTGGTGCAGCGGCAACGCCTATCGCATGGGGTGAGCTATACGCAGCGTTACAACAAGGGGTAGTAGATGGCGCGGAAAATAACCCACCAAGTTATTACATATCTCGTCACTACGAAATTGCTCCTTATTACAGCCTCGACGAGCATACCTTCGTTCCTGATGTCATTATTGCCAGTTTACCAGTTTGGAATAACTTGTCTGAACAAGAAAGAACTTGGTTAAGCAGTGCCATGAGCGATGCCATAGAACATCAAAAAGTGTTATGGCAAAAAGCCTCTGATGAAGCACTTGCCGCGGTTCAGGCCGCAGGTGTAAAAGTATACTACCCGGACAAAACCAAGTTCCAAGACAAAGTAGTTGAGTTCCATAAATCTTTTGACAACACGCCAGTTGCCAAATACATGCGCGCCATAAAGTCGATGTAGGTGAAACATGAATACGTTAATCAATAATATAACCAAAGTATTAGAGAAGTTACTTATCGTGATGATGTTTGCCATTGTTGTTACTGTGACTTGGCAGGTATTTTCTCGCTTTATCTTGTCAGATCCCAGTTCATTTACCGAAGAGCTCTCGCGCTACTTGTTAATTTGGATTGGTATTTTAGGTGCCGCTTACGCATACAAAACCAAAGCCCATTTAGGCTTAGATCTGTTTGTTAGCAAAATGGAAGGGGTTAATAAAAAAACGGCGCTGATCATCATTGAACTAGTTGTGATGTTTTTTGCCGTCACCGTGTTAATTTATGGTGGATTTTCATTAGTTAGCATCACCTTAGAACTAAAACAAACCTCTGCAGCACTAGGTTTACAAATGGGTTATGTCTATTCGGTGTTGCCGCTTTCTGGGTTGTTAATCACTTTGTTTACCGTTAATAACCTTCGCCAAATTGTGAATTCAGGAGAGCACTAATGGATTTCACTGCATTATTATTAATTTTAGTTTTTTTCACATTATTGGCTGTAAATGTTCCAATTTCAATTTGTATCGGTGTAGCAACGTTAGCTGCCTTGGTATTGCATATTGATTTTACGCCAGCAGTTACCACCATTGCACAGCAAATGGCGGGCGGTATCGATAGCTTCGCATTATTAGCAATTCCATTTTTTATACTATCCGGTTTAATTATGGGACAAGGCGGTATTGCCAAGCGCTTAATTGAATGTGCTATGGCTGTTGTAGGTGCATTGCCCGGCGGATTAGCCCTTGTAAATGTTGCCTCTTGCATGATGTTTGGTGCCATCTCAGGTTCAGCTGTAGCTGCAACGTCGGCCATCGGTAGCTTTATGATCCCAGAAATGGAAAAACACGGTTATGATAAAAACTTTGCTGCCGCGGTAACTGCTTCGTCTGCCACAACAGGCATGTTAATTCCGCCGAGCAATATTTTAATCATCTATGCCATTGCCAGTGGCGGAGTATCAATTGCAGCGTTATTTATTGCGGGATATTTACCAGGCATATTGGTTGGTTTAGCGTTAATGACGGTATGCTTTTTATATGCGTTAAAAAATAAATATCCAATTGCTGCTCGTCTGCCATTTAGAATAGTCGTAGAAAAAGTAGCCGCTGCCCTACCAAGTCTATTTTTAGTCTTTTTGGTTATTGGCGGTATTATTTCTGGGATCTTCACTGCGACCGAAGCTGGAGCAATAGCCGTGCTTTATGCATTGGCATTGTCGGTATTTATTTATGGTGAAATTAAAACGGACGACTTACCACAGCTATTATTAAAAGCTTGTGAGACAACTGCCATTGTTATGCTGATCATTGGTGCATCGTCGGCTATGTCTTGGTTGTTATCCTATGCGCACATCCCACAAGCCATCAGTGACTTCTTTTTAACGCTGAGCGACAACCCGATCATGATTTTATTACTTATCAATATCATCTTAATTTTGGTCGGCGCGTTTATTGATATGACGCCAGCAGTATTGATTTTCACCCCTATATTCTTCCCTGTAGCGGCAGAGTTAGGTATGTCAGAAATTCAATTTGGCATCATGATGGTATTAAATTTATCAATCGGACTAGTATCTCCGCCTGTCGGTAGCGTATTATTTGTTTCTTGTGCAGTTGCTAAAACATCCATCCACAAGATCATAAAACCTATGTTGCCGCTATACATCGTCATGTTTGCTGTATTAATGATGGTGACGTACATCCCAGCGATTAGTGAGTACTTACCTAAAGCGCTAGGATTATTATAACAATATGAACTGGATGGAAATTTAACGGAATTCATATGGAAAACAAAACAAACGTTACTATCAATGATGTTGCAAGAATCGCAGGTGTTTCGAAACGCACTGTCTCTCGCGTAATTAACGGTTCTGATGCGGTAGGCAAACAAACCAGAGAACACATTGAAGCCATAATTAAGGAAGTTAATTTCCAACCAGACAAACAAGCTCGCGGTTTAGCCTCTAAACGTTCTTATTTGCTTGGCTTGATTTACGATAACCCAGATGCATTGTATATCGATCAAGTACAACGAGGCGCGTTAGAAATATGTGCTAACTTAGGTTTTGAACTAGTGGTTCACCCATGTCAGTGGGAAAACCAGGACTTTATTGAAGATTGCTTAAACTTCATCGGTCGCTCGCGCGTTGATGGCGTGTTGATTTTACCGCCTGTATCAGAAAGCAACTTGTTGGCTGAAACATTGAGTAAAGAAAATGTGCCGTACATTCGTATTGCATCAACTGACTTAGAAGACAGCAATAATATTGTCATTACAAAAGAGCGTGAAGCCATGCGCGAACTGGCCACTCACATAGTTGAGCTCGGCCATAAAAACGTAGCGATAATCACTGGTCCAATGAATTACCACTCATCAAAAGAACGCTTGGGTGGCTTAACGGAAGTGTTTTCTAAACACGGTGTTGTTATTGGTCCTGACAACCTAATTGAAGGCAAAAACCGTTACGAAAGTGGTCTAGAGTGCGCAAAACAATTGTTAACGCGTTCTCCTCGACCTACTGCTATTTTGGCCAATAATGACCAAATGGCGGCTGGCGTTATTAGAGCAGCGTTTGATTTAGGCATCAAAGTGCCTGAGGAGCTGTCAGTTGCAGGCTTCGATGACAACATCATTGCATCACGCATTATTCCGTCATTAACGACCATGCGCCGTCCGGTGGAAGAGATCTCACGCTTAGCGACACAAAAACTTATTCGAAACATTAAACCCGAGCCCAATGCATCCAATAAAAAAATTACGGTCACGCCGTATTTGATCACTCGGGAATCAACCTCACATGTTAAAAAATAAATGTTTTAAATATCTACTTTCACTAACCACCTTATGCTTTTGCATTAACACGTTTGCAGCACAAATTTTTATGGCCGGCGATTCAACCATGGCCATAAAAGATCCTAAAGACTATCCAGAAACAGGCTGGGGGGTGCCTTTCGAGTTTTTCTTCGCTCCTGAACACAAAGTTATAAACTTAGCTAAAAATGGTCGAAGTACCCGCACCTTTATCAGTGAAGGTTTGTGGGACAAAATCGAAAACAACCTAAATACCGGTGACTTTGTTTTTGTGCAATTTGGTCATAACGATCAATCGAAACACAAAAAAGACCGCTATACCACACCAGAACAATACGAAGCCAATATTCGCCGCATGATCAGCGTCACAGAATCAAAAGGCGCAAGCGTGGTGTTAATGACGCCAATTACTCGTCGACATTTAAAGGACGATGGCAGCTTAAAGTTAACTCATCCTTATGCTGATTTGGTGCGTCAGATAGCCAAAGACATGGGCGTGAGCTTTATTGACATGGAAAGTTTAACTAAGTCTTACTTTGAAGAAATGGGCAAGGAACAGTCGGCACTGCGTTTTATGCACATTAAACCGAATTTACATCCTAACTACCCGAACGGTATCACTGACAATACCCACCTTAATCAACTGGGCGCACGTGAAGTTGCACAAATCGTATTGCAGGAATTACGTCGCTTAAACCACCCATTAGTTGAGTTATTAAGAACGCCAGATCCGAAACATTTGAAATATTCCTACAAAGGTTAACCACAGCAATAACAATAACTAAAAGGGTAACTTATGAGATTAAAGACACTTTTAACTTTGTCCTGCTTGTTGTTTGGCGGCAAAGTACATGCGAATATTCTCAAACTAGATAAAGGGTTAAGAACCGCCGATCCTTCGGCGCGTGCTTGGCAAGATGGTAAAGTCACCATTTACACCAGTCATGATTTGGAATGCCAAAAAGACTTTCACATGCAAAACTGGATGGCATTTAGTTCCACCGATATGGAGAACTGGCAGAACCACGGCGCGATTTTATCACTTGATGATTTAACCTGGGCAGACAACTACGCTTGGGCACCAGACGCGGCTTATAAAAACGGTAAATATTACCTGTTTTTCCCAGCTGGAACTGGCTTTAAAGACAGGGTTAATCCAGAAAAAAGTACTAAGTGGATGGGCATCGGCGTTGCAACCAGCGATTCACCAACCGGTCCGTTTAAAGACGCCATTGGCAAACCTTTATTTCGAGAACCTTATGCCAACGCCCCAAGCATCTTTATCGACGATGATGGCCAAGGTTATTTATATTTTCACGGCAAGAACTTTGACTATTACGTCGCCAAAATGAGCGATGATTTATTGTCGATTGACGGCGATTTTATCAAGATGGATATGGGCGGTTATGAGCCTAAGATGGAAGGTCCTTGGATCTTCAAAAACGGTGATAATTATTATTTCACCATGCCAGAGAAGAACCGAATATTGACCTATTATATGGCCAAATCCCCTACCGGGCCTTGGACCTATAAAGGGGTAATAATGGAACAAGAACATCAAAGCAACAACCATCACTCAATAGTTGCGTATAAAGGGCAATGGTGGCTGTTCTATCACCGTTGGTTAAAAGACGCTGACAGCCCTTGTCACAAGCGCCAACGCCACAGTGCGGTTGAACCTCTATACTTTAATGAAGACGGTACTATTCAGCCGGTTAAACGCAGCAAGAATGACGCGGCCGTTCGGTTCAAACAGCTACAAAAAACTCACTAACGTTTGTTTAAGAACCTTATTATCGGTGGCGTGATATCACTGAGATAAGGTTCAAACAACCAAAACGTGTGTTCTACTTCGTTTAGCTGAATATAGTCAAAATCCACAGGGCTTTGTTTATCTCGTTGTAAAAATAGTTCTTTGCCTGCGGTAAAACGCGATTGACCACTGCTTATTACCAATAAATCAGGGTCGTCTTTGTCCAAATAATTGGCCGGTGAAACCTGTCGCCACAACTCACTCTTTTGCTGATAAGAACCACCTAACCAAAGCGCTAACGCACTGTTTTCTTTACGTCTATCTTCAAACTTAACAGCTTCTGTAGTAACTGTTGATAAAAGGCCGTCAAGATTAACAATACCGTCGATATTAGCTGTTAGCTTGTCTTTTAACCTATGTAAGTCGTTACTTGCCAAGCCGATAAAACTTGCTAGATGACCGCCTGATGAGCCTCCTAACAGGATTGTTTTGACCTCATCATGCGTTTGATTTGCTCTGATATTCGCCCAATTGATCGCTGCGACCAAATCATCGATAGCCGCTGGATAACGCGCTTCAATTGACAGTCGATACTCAGGAACTACGACCATATAGCCTTGTTGCGCCAAACGATTGGCTAACGGATACATTAGTGTTTTATCACCAGTACGCCAACCGCCACCATGGAGCATTACGATTAAGTTGATTGCTTTAGACGAATTTCGAGCAACTTGATAAGGATGAAAAACATCGAGCGTTAACCAACGCTGACCAATCTTTTTATAGGTAAGATTAAACTCGACGGTTTGCCCCTGTAAAAACCTTATCTGTGGTCGGTGTAATTGAGGATTAGTTTGTTGGTACTTAACTAAACGTTTGTCGGCTTGATAACTGGTATCGACCAAATGTTCACTAGCGCGCGCATTTTGCAAGCCAAAAGTAAACGCTAAAAAATAAACGTGTTTTCTATTTTTCATATTCAATCAATAAAGAAAAGCCCCGACGCTCAGCAAGATACGTAAGGGCTTTTTACAACAGGGAACTGTTTAAATTGTTAGTTAATTTGCTAAAAATTACTTCAGCATGTCGTGTACTGCGATACCGGCTAACATATAAGGTACTGTGCCTTTTGGGTCATTCGATGCTTGCGGCTCACTCATATAATATTGGTAACTACCATCACGACCAAAACCAAGGCCAGCGACATAACAAATGTTTTTGAGGCTAATTTCGCCATTGTCATGTACTAAAGTGAATTCGTTGATCAAACCCTGGTAACCTTTCATTGTGATGCCTTGGTACTTTTCATCGATATAACCTTGATCTATCGCCGTTGCTAGGAAGTACACAAACATGCCAGTCGCACTCGACTCACGATAGTTTCCAACGTTATCCGGTTTATCCATCACTTGCCACCAAGTGCCAGTTTCTGCGTCTTGAGAACGCTCAAGCGCTTCAGCGACTTCTTTGGCAAGCTCAATAATTGGCTGACGAATGTCTTCATATTGTTCTGGAATGATGTCAAGCACGTCGACAATAGCCATCGCTAACCAACCCATACCACGTCCCCAAAATTCAGGTGATACACCGGTTTCTGGGTCAGCCCAGTTTTGTAATTTTTTCTCGTCCCAACCGTGATAGTAATATCCAGTTTCTGGATCTTTTAGATATTTACGCGTGAGCTCAAACTCTTTTGCCACTTCCTCTAGTGAGTGCTGTAAGTCATCCCCCCGCTCAAACATTAACGCATATTCCGCTAAAAACGGCATTGCCATGTATACACCATCTAACCAAAGTTGATGAGTGTATTTTTTCTTGTGCCAGAACGCGCCTTCTGATGTTTTTGGGTGGTCGTACATAGAGTCACGCAAACGTTTAGCCGCCACTTTGTACTTCTGTTCTTTGGTTTGCTTATAAAGCGCTAACACCGCTCTCCCCGGAGCTATGTTATCTACACTGTGATTTTTAGCTTTGTATCGAGTAATCGAGCCGTCGTCATTGATAAAGCTGCCTGTGATTTTATGCAGCGATTGACGATATTTTTCATCACCTGTTGCATCCGCTAAACGGTTCATGGTGTGCGGATACAATCCGACAATGTCGTATTCGAATTTAGGTAAACGACGACGGTTTAAATCCCAACCATCCACTTTGTAAGTGTAACCTTTACGATTAATTTCACTATCCGCCAACTTAGTGGACCAAGACAAAGCTTTTTCTGCCGTTATCTCGTCGGACTTAGCGTGTTGAGACAATTTAGTCGTTAAACGAATACGTGGTTGCACCGTCAATCGCTCGGTTTGTTGCTCTAGATATTCAACAAACGCCTCTTTGGTTTTAATGCCACTCTCTGCTTGCCAAACCGCAGCAAAATAATAATTCAGCTGTTGCGTATCTTTGTTGTATTTTTGCGGAGTACCTTTTGGATTTAAAATAGCAAGATAGTTTTTATCTCCGACACGAGTTTCATCTAGGTATTCTTTTTTGAAGAAGATAGCCATACCTAAATTTTTACCGTCTAAAGACTGAGGTCCCCAGCTAGCAATATAACTATGCGCTTTACCGGTAATATCGAGATTACCTTGTAAAAACTCAGTATTTTTGTGTTTAACAATGCCGGTTGCAATAGGTCCTGCGGCTTTATCCAAATCCAAACGAACTTGTGCCAAATGGCTGCCCGCTTGCATCGCAATATTGGCCGTCACATCTTGCGTACCTAATTCGTGTTGCCAACCGATATAATCAATCGCAAAGGCAGAATGTAAATTGCCGCTGCTCAATATTCTGGCATTACGACCTTGGGTTTTGCTAACGCGCGTGACTTTATTGTCATGCCATAAACCAAATCCACCGGAACCTAATGAGCTGCCAACTTTTAACAAGTCCATACCCCAAGGTTGCATTTCGTGGTAAGAATCGTAACCGTCTACACCTACGTTTTGTAATACCGGTTCTTTGGTCAGTTTGCCAAAAATATCAAAGCCGTTACGCCAATCTAAATACACACGATAACCGACTTTGTCAGATTCAATGCCCGGCCCTTCATAACGTAACCAGTACGAGTGATCCGTGTAATGATCCGGCGTTTTAACTACATCAACGTTTTCGAAATGACCACCCTGATATTCTTTTAATGGTTTATCTGGGTAACGGCTGTGTTGTACCCACTTGCCACCAACTTTTTCAGACACTTCCGCTTGTGTACGTTTGCTTGACGTCGAGTTCGCTGAACTAAAGTTATAATCTAATGTGACGTTTTGACCAGCTGTCATGTCCAACACCGCCAATACACCGTCTTTTTTACCATCGAAATCTTTATCAATTAATTCAGATTCAACCGCCTGACCATTATTTGTTACCGCAATATTTTTACTGTTGTCGGCACTAATACCTAAATCGTAAAAACTTACGTAGACATCTTGATCATTCCGGACAAAGTTTGATGGATTATGTACTTGTGCAGTTGCAATCCAACTTTTTGAATCTGTTTGTGTGCCTTCACTACTGCAAGCGGATAACAATCCCAAACTGGCACTAATTGCCACAAGGACTTTTGAGGTAGAAAATAATAGTGTACGTGTAGACATAACAACTCCCACTTTAATCCAGTTTATAAGCTTTTTTCACCAGGCCGTACGTCAATTCGTAAGCCAAGGTTTTTGCGTCTTGCATGGTTATTTGATGATTAGCAACCAATTCACCTAAATAACGACAATCAACACGGCGAGCCACATCATGACGGGCTGGAATTGATAAAAACGCGCGAGTATCGTCGTTAAAACCTACCGTGTTATAAAAACCTGCTGTTTCCGTCACTTGTTGACGATAACGCAACATGCCCGCCGGACTGTCGTGGAACCACCACGCAGGTCCTAATTTTAAACTTGGGTAATGGCCCGCAAGCGGTGCCAGCTCACGACTGTAAGTGGTTTCATCTAGGGTAAACAAAATAATGCTTAATTTCGGATCATTACCGAATTTTGCCAATAGAGGTTTAAGTGCATTGACGTATTCGGTTTGACTTGGAATATCCGCGCCCTTATCTCGGCCAAATTTATCAAATACACCTTGGTTATGATTGCGGTGCGCACCAGGGTGAATTTGCATCACTAAACCATCTTCAATACTCATACCTGCTAATTCCGTTAATAACTGACCTCGGAAAAGCTCGTGTTCAACTGGAGAAGCAGAGCCTTTTAAGCACTTGTCTAACAGAGTCTGGCATTCGCCAACCGATAAGTTCTCAGTCAATGCGGTTGGGTGGCCGTGGTCGGTTGCCGTTGCGCGACCATGTTCGACAAAATACAGTCTTCGTTTGCGGATCGCATTTAAGTACCCTTGCCAATCATTGGTGTTTTCACCGGTAAGCTCAGCCAACGTTGCTACGTTCTGTTTAAAATCTTCGCGACTTGCATCTACTACATCATCAGGGCGGAAAGACGTAATAACGCGCTTTTCGAAATCAGTGCCCGTTAGTTTTTGATGATGTGGTAATTGGTCTAATGCGCCTTCAGTTGTCGCGATTAATTCGATATTAAATTCGTCCATCAGCGCACGTGGTTTAAAGCGTTCACTAACTAATTGGCGATTGATTTCCTGATAATATTCACTTGCATTGTCCGCACACAGTTTGTCTTCAAAACCAAACACGTTTGCAAATGTTGAGTCTAACCAATAACCCGACGGTGTCCCGGCGAATAAATAGTAATTTTCAGCAAACGTTTGCCAAATACCTTCTGGGTCAACATTACGAGAAGCTGCCAAGTCACCTTTCTCACCGTGCTGCGGTATGCCCAGCTCTTCTAGCGAATACCCTTGAGAATACAACATGCGAAAAACGTAATGATCTGGACGAATCAACAAGTCAGCCGCATTCTCAAAATTACTGTTCTCCGCGAACCAACTAGGGTCGGTATGGCCGTGCGGACTGATGATTGGTAAATCTTTAATGCTATCGTATAACTCTAGCGCTACCTTGACTACAGCAGGGTCACTCGACAGTAATCTAGCTGGGTTCATCGTTAATTTTTGCGGTGCATTATTCATGTTTTATTTCCTAAACAAACTGATACATCAATGCAGGCTATGAGCGTTGCATTAACGACTTAGCGTTAACACGCTCGCCATTTATGGTGACATCGTCAAACGTTAAGTTATTGATGTTTCTAACAATTGAGGAGTCTTTGGCATTATTAAACTGACAGTTAACCAGATGAACGTCATTAATAGGTTTTCGATCAAACCCTTGAATATTCATTGGACGTTTTAAAATTTCCTGACAGTTGAGGTTTTCAATAACAATGTCGCGAACTGTAGGGTCAAATGTGCCTGCATCGCCCTCTTCGTAATAGAAGTTGATAACGATGGCATTTTTCACTTTACCGACATTGATATTGCGATAGCGTAATTTTTCAATCAGGCCACCACGGATAGAGTTGGTTTTTATTCGAATGGCGCGCTCTAAATAAGGACTATCCATCTCACAATTTTCAACATATAAATTGTTTACACCACCAGATATTTCACTGCCGATAACCACGCCGCCATGTCCCTCACGCATTTTACAATTACGAATCACAATGTTTTGACTTGGCACATTAATGCGGCGACCGTCAGCGTTACGACCTGACTTGATGGCAATACAGTCATCACCCGTATCAAACAAACAGTCTTCAATAAGAACGTGATCACAAGACTCTGGGTCACAACCGTCCGAATTAGGACCGTGGCTTAAAAAGCGAACACCGCGTACGGTCACTGATTTACACAATACTGGGTTGACCAACCAAAATGGCGAATCTTTAATAGTCACTCCTTGAATAAGCACGTTTTCGCATTCGTAAGGCTGAATAAATGGAGGACGTAAATACGCGCCTTCGGCATACATACGTTGCCCAACAGGGACGCCAGCTTCAACATCCGCCATCAATTTTATGCGTGCAGGTTTTTGGTCTTCGCCATCAATTAAATTCCAGTGCTTTTCTTTGTGTGGACCTTTCCACGGCCACCAAGTGTCATTATCGCCTTGACCGTCTAATACTCCTTCACCAGTAATAGCGATATTGCTTTGACCATACGCGTATATAAGTGGCGAATAACCCATATGTTCCATACCTTCCCAACGGGTTTTAACAGCTGGCAAATAACGGTTAGGATCGGTAACAAACTTAACAACAGCGCCTTTTTCAAGGTGCAAGTTCACGTTAGATAGTAAATGAATTGGTCCCGTCAAATATTCGCCAGCAGGGACTAAAACCCGACCACCGCCTGCGTTATGACATGCTTGAATCGCTTTTTTAAAGGCAAGCTCGTAGTCTGTATCACCTTCTAATATGTAGTCTGTTACTAAATAATCGTTGCCTAGAAATGAAGGCTCAATGATGTCCTTGATGATCTTATACGCTGTCCCCCAACCATCACTGGTTACCGACGAGGAAAACAACGAGCTAGCCATTGTCGAAACCGGGGTAAATGCACTAACCACTGATGCTGCAACTGCAATTTTCAGCAACTGTCGTCTCGAAATATCTCTACTATTCATAAACTTAAACCTGTCATCATTCGCCTATTCTGGCACTCATTTTTATTTTGTACATTGGTAAGATATACCTACGAACCGCCCAAGTGCCATAGCGTTGCCATTATTTTAATTGTTCACTTGCTACCGTGCCACCCAAAATGCCACCGGTGGCAGTAGATTTTAGTAATAGTTGCAAAAGAGATGACCATTTGTCAACTTAGAAAACGACAAAAAATAAATAATTTCCGTAAGCTATGAAGCAAAATAACTGCGTCAATTTATTAACTGAAAAAAATTAATATGAAAATACCCTTTTAATACAAACATTTAATTCAAATTAGAATATTTACTCTGTATATTTAATCAACAAATCGCTTGACAAAACATGACCTATTAAGCTTCAATCTACCCAATGCCACCGGTGGCACAAACCAAAGCAAAAGACACTTGCCACCGGTGGCTAAATAAAAAATAACAAAGATAAATACAATTCAAATTCACAAAATGTATTATAAATAAAAACACGGGAGTACATCGTGAAAAATCAACACAAACTCAACAGGTTAATGACAAGTATGCTTTTGGCTGGCAGTTTAGGTGCAACCTTTGGCACTTATGCGCAACAGTCTTCAGAAACAAGTGAGGCTGCAGCAAAAGACGTAGAAGTTATTGAAGTTAAAGGTTTTAGAGGTTCTTTGAGCCGTGCGCTATTCGAAAAACGTCAAACAGTAAATAACAAAGAAACAATCATGAGCGAAGATGTGGGTAAATTCCCAGATCTAAACCTTACCGAATCTTTACAACGTGTTACTGGCGTCGCTATCTCGCGTGAAGGCGGAGAAGGTCGTCAGGTAACACTTCGTGGTTTAAGCCCTTCTTACACACGTACCACATTAAATGGTATGGAAGTACCGGGAAGTAGTGATGGTACTGACTCAGGTGGTGGTATCAACACGGGTCGTGGTTTCGACTTTAATATCTTCGCTTCTGAACTTTTCAACCGTATTGATATTCAAAAAGCACCAACTGCATCGATGGAAGAAGGTGGTATTGCAGGTACTGTCGACCTATATTCAGCTAAGCCGTTTGACAAACCTGGTTTGCAAGTCGTGGCATCTGGTCAAGGTGGTTATAATGACGTAACTGGCGAAGTTGATCCTCGCTTAGCATTTATGATCAGTAATACATTTGCTGACGATACTGTTGGTGTTTTATTTTCACTTGCACAGTCCGACCGTACAGTTCGTCAAGAAGGTTTCGGTACAGTTCGCTGGACAACACCGGAGTTAAACGGCCGAGGCGCGTACGTAGAGAATCCTGATTTAGTCGTAAACGGCGCGACTCCAGCAAATTCAAACTGTCAAATCGACGGAGCGACTGTCAGCCCAGTAAACTGCCTTTGGACACCTCGTTTACCGCGCCCTGACTTTTTCGGTAACGAACAAGATCGTTTAGGTTTTACCGGTTCAATTCAATGGCGTCCGACAGACGATCTAGAACTGACATTCGATACCTTACATTCTACGCTTGATAACAACCGTACTATGTACAACTTCTTTGAGCAGTTCCGTAACACCTTCCAGAACATTACCCCGATTTCTGTGACAGTCGCCGATAACGGCAAACAGGTATTAGCAGGCACATTTGATGGCATGAACTCTCGTATCGAAAGCCGTCAGCAGATTTCTACCACTGAATTCAGTCAATTTGTTTTGTCTGGTAAATATATGATCAGTGATCAACTAGTGCTTGACGCCATGGTTGGTAATGCCAAGTCTGACGCACGTTCAGAACAATATCGTTACAACATGACGTCTATCGACAGTCATCGTTTCAGCTTTGACTTCTCAAATAACCCTAACGCACCAGTAACCACTTATGGTTATGATGTAAACAACCCAAGTAACTATAATTTAACGGATGGTCGTTTACGCGCAGGTGATACCGTTCGTGATAATACAACGGCGAAGCTTGATCTAACCTATGAGCTGGAAGACATGACCATCAAAACTGGTCTAGCGCTTAACGATCGCGAAGTGAACTATTATGAATCTGAAATTAAAGATTTCCCAGATCAAGCATCTGCAACTGGCTTTGCAACAGACTTCCCTTATTCAGACTTTGGCACTGGCTTTGATGGCACACTAAACTCCTTTATCGTTGCTGACTTTGGTGCAATTCAATCGCAATTGTTAGACACTATGAATGGCGGAAACGGCATTGAATGGAGTGTACGTATTGGTTCAAGTTGGGTTGTTCAAGAAGAAACAACAGCCCTTTACTTAGAAGCCAATAAAGAGTTCTACTTGGGTGATATGGTATTACGTGCTAATGCAGGCGGCCGTTATGTAGACACTACGACTACATCAACAGGTTACTTACCTATTGCAGGAAACGTTGACACCGTCAAAATTTCTTCTTCATATGATAACTTCTTACCGGCGTTAAACTTGGCGTTAGACGCTACGGATGACATTGTATTAAGATTTGGTGCATCTAAGTCAATGACACGTCCTAGCTTAAACTCGCTAAACCCAGGCAACCCAAGCTTTGACTACATCAATGGCACGGTAAGCTCAGGTAACCCTAACCTAGAAGCTATGGTATCAACTAACTTAGACCTTGGTTTTGAGTGGTACTTTGCAGAAGAGTCACTCGTTGCAGTGAACTTCTTCGACAAAGAAATCGACAACGAAATTGAACGTGAGAACGAGACCAAACTGGTTGATGCAGCTTACTATCCATTTATTAATGCGGATGATCAATACGAACCAGGTATTTCTGAGAATCCATTTGAAAACCCATTTGACCACAGCATCCCACTGAACCAAGCGACAAAAGCTGTCAGCGGTTTTGAAGCGGTTTACCAACAGCCATTATCATTTTTACCGGCGCCATTTAATGGCTTAGGTATCTTAGCAAACTACACGTTTGTAGAGCCTGAGTTAAACGAACAAGGTGAAGGTATTACAGGTCTATCAGAGAATTCTTACAACTTTACATTGTACTACGAGCAAGAAAACTACGGTGGTCGTATTTCAATGAACAAACGTGATGATTACATCACTGACTTCTCTGGCAGTAATGGTAACGTTGAGCACGGTACAACAGGTCCAACACACGTTGACGTTTCAGCTTTCTATAACCTGAACGAAAACCTGACCTTTACTCTTGAAGTTATCAACCTGACTGATGAACATGAAAGATTGTATACAACAGGTGACGGCACGCTGAACCTAATGCGTGAATATAACCACACTGGTACTACTATCTTCTTTGGTGCACGTTACACAATGTAATAATGTAACAAGCATTCAATTTGCAAATGGTAAAGGCCAATAACTGCTAGCAGTTATTGGTCTTTTTTATTTAACACTAAATTAGATACCACATAAAAATGCCAAAGCCACCATGGTCTCGGTGTTATGCCTTAAATAAAAGAAAAAAATAAGAATAATTAATGTTTAAAAATATCTTAACGGGGTTGGTTTTGATCATAACGACGTGGTCAAGTATTACCTGTCTGTCCCGTCCTAAAATAAGTTGACGGTTTTTTTTAAAGGCCAGTGATTTTATCATTGGCCTTTTTCGTTATGCACTTGGTTAGGTGTTTTCATTCCTAAACTTAAGTGCGGTCTTATTTCATTGTATATGTAAATT
>JABXID010000070.1 GCA_013373245.1 Gammaproteobacteria bacterium | reverse complement strand
GATGGCCCTTCAACAACTGAAATGTTAACCATTGAAGTACCAGGCGGAAAAGATGCTGAAGGTAATTATTTGGCTTATCCATGGAACCCAGAAGGTGAAGCGTTTTGGTATGGTCTAGATGAGCATGAGGTAACGGTTCCGGCTGCTTCTGTAATAAATAATGTTTTCCATCTAACATTTTCTGGTGAATATGATCCGGAAACTGGTACAAAGTCACCGAACGAAGAGTTTATAGCTGCTTTAGATCAAGCCGTGACCAATGGTGGCGGTAAAGTTACGATTGTTTTACCTGAAGGCGAATTTAATATGTCTGATTCCATTGGAGTTGACATGTCTTTATATCCAACCATTACCGACTTAACGCTGCAAGGCCATGGCATAGATAAAACAATTTTAAATTATGTCGGCTCAACAGGGAATGATTCAGTTTTTGTTAATACAGGTAAAAACCTTGAAGTTTCCCACTTTTCAGTAATAGATTCCAAAAAGAATGCCATATATATAACGGAAAGTGACGGTGTATACATTCATCATGTAGGTACTATTTGGCCGGGAGAGCCAGATCAAGGCAATGGTGCGTACGGGTTATACCCGGTAGAGAGTGAAAATGTCATTGTTGAAGATAGTTTCGCATTTGGTTCTGCTGATGCTGGTATTTACGTGGGTCAAACAAATAATATACTCGTTCGAAGAACGTTTGCGGTGCAAAATGTAGCAGGTATTGAAATTGAGAACTCTGACAATGCCGACGTTTATGACAATTATGCCTATATGAATACAGGCGGCTTGCTGATATTCGATCTAGAAATAGGTAACGGTCGATACGGTTACGGCACACGTTTGTTTGGTAATGTAGCTGTTTCGAATAATGAGGAGAATTTTGCTGCGTCAGGAGTCGTTGGTACAGTGCCTCCGGGTACGGGCGTTTTATTGCTAGCTTCTGAAGGTGTAGAAGTATTTGATAATGACATATCTGGAAATGAAACATTCGCCGTAGCGGCTGTAAGTTTCTTTATGTTAAATCAAAATGTAGCAGATTATTTTAATCCTACAAAAAAGGTAGGTATTGCAGTTGCTGATGGTTGGCGTCCAACGTTAAGAGAAATTAATATCCGAGATAATAGAATATCTAATACTGGTACGAAACCGAGAGGTGACTTGCTGACATCTCCACTAATTGCAGGTAATGATGATTCAGCAATATTACCAGCCTTTATGGGCTTAAATGGTTATCTACCAGCAATTGTAACCGATGGTTTAGGACAAAATTTGGCAAATACAGGTGTATTAGAAGCCCTTGGCGAACCAGCTTATGCTGCTGACGGTTCAGATAATTTATGTGTTGACCCAGAGCAAAATGTCTCCGTAGGTACGGTCATTGAACACACAGGCGCTATTCCAGCTGCGGCAGACATTGAAGCTGCGGCCATTTTTGAGATAGATCACAACGGTAGTTACCTATTTAACTGTGAAAATAAGCTGGCTAGTTTGCCTGTTTATACGGTTACATTCCGTGGCGTAGAAATGGGATGTGGTGCAGACGATAACAGTCAAGTTTGTGCTGATTCCATGCCAAGTGAAGAATAAATTAATCAAACAATACCTATGATCACCAACTTGTTTTCGTGGTCATAGGTGTAGCAGTATGTAGGTGATTTAATGCAGTACTCTAAATTAACAACCTTATTTTTAGTTTCAATGATAGCGCTGTCAGCATGTGGCGGCTCGAGCGGCGACAAAGCTGATAGAGTCATTGATTCCGATGGTGACGGTGTCGAAGATTCGCTAGACGCGTTTCCTAATGACTCCTCAGAAACAAAAGATTCAGATAATGATGGCGTTGGTGATAATGCCGACGCATTTCCTAATGATGAAACAGAGACAGTTGATTCGGACAGCGATGGTGTCGGAGATAACTCAGATGCATATCCTCAAGATCCTAATGAATCAGCAGATACTGACAAGGACACAGTAGCCGATAACACAGATGCGTTTCCTAATGATCCAACTGAATGGTTAGATAGTGACGGAGACGGAACAGGTAACAATTCAGATATTTTGCCCTTTAATGCAGACTACCAAACGAGTGAACAAATATGTACACCGGTTGGTGAAACTGTGAATTTCGAAGCGCTTTTACTTGTTAATTGCGAAACCTTATCGAGTTATAATTTGTTTAGTGATTCAACAAATCCTACCGCAGATGTTAATGGCGGTAAGTCCTTGAAATACGAACTTTCAATGCCGCTATTTACCGATTATGCTACTAAATATCGTTTTGTTGTTTTACCTGAAAATTCAACGGCCGTATACAGTGATAAAGAGGTAATGGATATGCCGGTTGGTACTGTATTGATCAAAACATTCAGTTTGCCAATGGATACATCTATTCGCGGTTATGAAAACGAAACTTTATTAGAAACTCGTTTATTGATCCACCGTCAAGACGGCTGGACTGCATTACCATATCAATGGAACAGCGAGCAAACAGAAGCATTATATGTCCCCGCTGGTAATAGCTTCCAAACCTCAGTTACTCATAATAGCGAAACATTAAGCTTTAAGTATGTCATACCAAATCAAACAAACTGCAAAGAGTGTCACCAGAAATTGGAAGTTGACGGCAATGGTAATGCTGTTGCCGGATCAGGTACGTTTGCACCAATTGGGCCTAAAGCTCGCTTTCTGAACTTTTCAATGACATTTGATGGTGAAGATAAAAATCAACTCGTTAAATGGCAAGAAAAGGAAATGTTAACTGAATTGCCAGACTCTTTAGATGATGTGTATCTGGTACCGAGTTTCAAAGATAGTGACAAAGATAACTTAGGTTCAATGGATGTGAGCAGCTTAAATGAGTTAGCAAGAGGTTATTTAGACATCAATTGTGCACATTGCCATAGGCCTATAGGAAGTGCTAATAACTATGGTATGTATCTCGAATATGATAGAGAGTTAACAGGTGATCTAGGCATTTGTAAAACGCCGATTGCACCACCAGGCGACTCAAACATAGAACGAAAATATAACAACGCTATTGTTGATATATGGCCGGGAGATGCCGAAAACTCTTTTTTATATGAGAGGTTATCCACCGACGGTGCACTTAAGATGCCTAAAATAGGCCGGAGCTTAGTGCATGGCGAAGGTTCTGAATTAATCAAATTATGGATTAATTCCTTAGATGATGAGCCGTATAACTTGGGATGTGAATAAAAACAAAAACGCCAGTTTATAACTGGCGTTTTTTATGTCCAGACAGTCAGGCTGGTTTATTTAGGTTGTGCATCCAAAGATTCACCATTTACTTTCTTACTAGCATCACTCATTAAATACAAATAAGTCGGCATAATTTGCTCAGGCGTTTTTAATTTGCTGGCGTCTTCGGCAGGATACGCTTTTGAGCGCATTTTCGTTTTTGTTCCGCCTGGGTTTATGCAGTTTGTACGAATATTAGTATGGCCAAATTCATCCGCCATAGTTTGCATTAAGCCTTCTGTAGCAAACTTTGAAAACGCATATTCGCCCCAAAACGCTCTGCCTTTTTTACCGACACCACTGGATGTAAAGATAATCGATGCGTGTGGAGATTTTTTCAAAACCGGGAGTAGGGCTTGTGTTAAGAAAAAAGTCGCTTTGAAATTTACCTTCATAACCTTGTCAAAAGCATCTTCATAAATATGCTCGATTGGGTTTAAAGAGTTGAGGATAGACGCATTATTTAATAAGCCGTCAAGTTTGCCGTACTCTTGTTCAATAGTTGCCGCCATATCTTTATAATTCTGAACTGTTGCACCTTTCATATCTAAAGGAATTATTGACGGTTCTTTATATCCTGCGTTGACGATTTCATCGTAAACGCTTTCTAATTTTTTCACGGTTTTGCCAAGTAATATGACCTCAGCACCATATTTTGCAAAGGTAAGGGCAGCTTGTCTGCCAATACCATCACCGGCGCCAGTAACTAAAATGACTTTGTCCGTCAACTCATGTTCACTTGGTTGAAAATTTAAATGTTCCATAGGTATGTTTAAGCTTGGATTTTGGATTGAAAACTGGCGCAATGGTACTCTTGAACAATAATAAAATCATCCGTTTACAATAAATCTTTATCAAATTAATTTTTTGACTGGCATCTTGCTGTTTTCTAAGGTAAGTTTAACTGGTCTAAGGTGTTACACCAATACGTCCAAAAATAACACGACAAAAAGTCGGAAAAATAAACAGGACCTGGGGAGAAAAATGAAAAAATTAGCCATTAGTTTAGCAATCACAGCGGCGCTTGGCCTTACGGGCTGTGACGATACAACATTGGAAAATGTCCAACAAGAAACAGAAGAACTTCGTCAAGAAACACAAGAAGTCGCCAACGGGGCATCCGTTGCTTTTGACCCAGGTGCTGGCGTAGTTTCCCTTCCTAACGACCTAATCTTTTTAGGTACGCAAGATTTTACATTAGAAACACCAGCAGAAGCCGACGCTAAAGAAGCAGGCGAAGCTGTTGATTTTTCAAATCCTGAAGCAGCAATTGGAGCGCTTGACGGATGGGGTACACAAAATACATTTACTATTGGTATCAACTACGATGCCGGTGTGACGTTGGATGCAGCGACAGTTGCCTCTGGTGATGCAGTAGGTTTATATCAAGTTAAATTATATCCAGTAATAGGCGATGATAATTGTTCAGACGCTACTAAAGCCGCACTTGCTTGCGAGGGTGTTGATAAATTAACTTGGGGCGAAGATTATGTAACATCTGTCGTTGGTGGCGATATAGCAATTACCCCGCTAAAACCTCTAAAAGGCGGAGCAAGTTACGTAGTTGCGCTAACTAAAGCAATTAAAGATAACGACGGCGATTCTTTAGAGCCTTCTGCTTCATACGCTTCTTTAGAAAAAGATATCAATGAATTTCCATTGGTGACCGATCAGCAATTAGCTTTGCAAGCAATATACAATAGCCTTGAAGGTGTTTTGGCGCGTGATTTTGGCGCAGACCCTGAAGCGATAGTACATACGTCTTCATTCACTGTTCAGTCAGCTGGTGTACCAGGAACCGACCCTCTACAAATTACTAAGCTACTTAACGCTCGTGAATTTGCAGCAAAAGCTCAAAGCACAGATCCGGTAGTTCAAGCGTCGGCAGCGTTTCCGGTTGTTAGCCAAGGTATCACAGTAGCACAAGCATTGGTTGATGCTGGCGCTATCGCAAATGATCCAGCATCTCTTCCATACCTACTATTTAACTCTGCAAACGTTTACGGTGGGATGTTAGATGTTCCATATTATCTGGAAAATGTAACTACTGGTGATCCTTTGTCAGGTCGCTGGGAAGCGCAATGTGATTCAGGTGTTGCACTACAAACATTAACAGCAGAGCAAATAGGTGCACTTGAAGCGTCTGTGCCAGCAGAAAATGAAGCTAGCCACGCATTATGTAAGTCACTTGGTTTAGCAAACTACGGCATCGATACAGAAAGACACTTAACTAAGTTCAATCCGTTACCACAAACAAAAAGTATCGAGTCAATTGAAGTGCAAGTTACCTTGCCTAATATTGACAATGCTAATGTGATTAGAACTGAACAAGGCTTACCGGCAATTACGGAAAGACCAGCTGGTGGTTGGCCAGTTGTTATTTTACAGCACGGTATCACATCAAATAAAAATGACATGTTAGCAGCGACAGGTTTCCTATCTATGTTTGGTTTCGCCACCGTTGCTATCGATCATCCGTTACACGCTTCTCGTGGTTTTACCATGACAGAAGGCGAAACTACTAAAGTTATAAATGCAGCGAGCGCTGTGGCAGGTAGTGACCCAACGGCGTATTTAAATCTAGCGAGTTTGTTAACAGCACGTGACAATTTGCGTCAATCAGTTGCTGACACGCTAAAATTACGTTTAGCACTTAATGGTTTGGTAGACGCTACCGCAGCATCTGCTGGAACAGGACCAATTGATGCAGGGGTAATTGATAAATCTCGTGTGTACTATGCAGGTCACTCTTTAGGCGCTATTACTGGTACTAACTTTACTGCAATTGCTAATACTCCAGTTGATCCAGCGTTGGTTGCTGATCCTACTATAGAAGATGAAGCGGTTCGCCAAGCAACTGCGGTAGCAACAGCAAGTGCGCTTGAAGCATTATATAAAGTTAATGCTTCGTTTTTAGCAAACCCTGGGGCTTCAATAGGTAATTTCTTATTGGAATCAGGCTCTTTTGGTACGTTGGTTAAAGCAAGCGTAGTAGCAGGGTTAGGCAACGAATTGACAGAAGCTATGTCAGCATTCTTCTCTACCGAAGCATGTCAGGCAGCAGCTGCCGCTAACGGTCAAAATGGTCTGCTAGTATGTGCGTATCAACTGTTCGTTGCAGAAGCAACTGCCGAACAACAAGCTGGTATTGCCGCTGGTTTACAGCAATTCGCTTTTGCTGCACAAGCTGCAATTGAAGCTGGCGACCCAACAAATTACGCTGGATTGTTAACGGCGACAGATACACCTGTGTTAATGGTAGAAATGGTTGGTGATTTAGACCAAGAAGGTGGTATGAATCCTTCAGACCAAACAATACCTAACGCGGTTGCTACAAATCCATTGGCGGGAACAACAGGGTTAGCAAATCAGTTAGGTTTGCCTGCAATAGCGAAAACGACAACCAACTCTACCGAAGGTGTCAGCGGTATTGTTAGATACACTAAAGGCGGACACAGCACATTCTTAAGCCCAAGCGCGGGTGAATTGCCAGAACCGTATCCAACATTGTTTGGTGCAGTAAACCAAGAAGTGCAGCAAATGATGTCGTATTTCTTCCTAAGTGACGGTGGTTCGATTAAAATTTCAGACGACGCTTTGTGTGCAGGCTTACTTAAAGATGGCGATACTACAGGTATAACGTGTAATTAACTTAAATCTGTATCTTAAATAAAATCGAAATCCCTGAGTTGAACTCAGGGATTTTTTTTGCCATTAAATTATCAAGTTTTTAAGCTTGTCTTTAATTTGTAAAATTGACCCCAACATAGTGTTTTAACGTTAAAAAAAATCAGGAATTTACTTTGGAATTTTTATATGAATATGGCCTGTTTTTGGCCAAGGCAGTGACGATCGTCGTTTCAATCGGTTTAGTTATTGGTTTAGCGCTCGGCGCGGCCGCAAAAGGCAAGGGTAATAAGAAAGGTGAGTTAGTCTTTGAAAATCTTTCAGAGCAGTTGGAAGACCAACAACATGACATCAAACGTGCATTGTTGCCAGAGAGCGAAGTAAAAGCTTTTGATAAGAGTTATAAGAAACAACTTAAAGATAAAGTCAAAGGTAAAAAATCCAAAGAAGAAACAGAAAAAACAGCGTCTGATAAAAGTAAATTGTTCGTGGTGAATTTTAATGGCGATGTTCATGCTTCACAAGTTGACGCGCTGCGCGAAGAAATAACGGCGATAATTTCAATCGCAAAACCTGAAGATAAAGTGCTTATTAAATTAGAAAGTCCTGGTGGTGTTGTGCACGGTTATGGATTAGCTGCTTCACAGGTTTCTCGCTTAAAAGATGCAAAACTTCATACTACTGTAGCGGTAGATAAAGTAGCCGCCAGTGGCGGTTATATGATGGCATGTGTAGCCGATAAAATTATTTCAGCACCGTTTGCCATTATAGGCTCAATTGGTGTTGTTGCGCAGTTACCTAACATTAATAAATTATTGAAGAAAAACGACATTGATATAGAACAACACACAGCTGGTAACTTTAAACGCACGTTAACAGTATTGGGTGAAAATACAGAAGAAGGTCGAAATAAGTTCAAACAAGAGCTTGAAGAAACCCACGTGTTGTTTAAGCAGTTTGTAGGAGAATTCCGACAAGATTTAGATATTGAAAAAGTAGCTACCGGCGAGCATTGGTATGGCAAGCAAGCACTTGATTTAAACTTAGTGGATAAGATCCAAACCAGTGACGATTTTGTATTGGATGCGCACAAAGAACATGAATTGTATTCAGTCGAGTACAAAGTTAAACCTAAACTTGCGGAAAAGCTTGGCATCGCAGCAGCTAATGCGGCATCGACTATGTTGGGTAAAATGTCGACTTGGTCCATAACTAGCGCCAAATAACCGCAAAGAAATCTTAAAGAACTACTGTACTAGTCGTTTGCTCATCGAGTAAGCTACGCCTATGTGCAGTAGTTGCTGTAATCTATTTTAATCGAGTTGTTATGTTTACTGGAATCGTTCAAACCAAGGCTTCTGTCATTTCATTTGAAGGCGATAGCGCTTTTAGAACACTGACCGTATCATTACCTTGTGAGTACTTAAACCAATTATCGATTGGCGCGAGCATTGCGATAAATGGTGTTTGTTTAACGGTTACCCAATTTGAAGATCATGTGAATGATGTTGTCGGGCAAGTACAATTTGACGTTATTAATGAAACGTTGGAAAAAACCAACTTGAAGGATGTACAAGTTGGTCATAAAGTTAACTTTGAGCGTTCAATGACATTCGGCACCGAGTTGGGTGGACATATTGTATCTGGTCATATTCAAACGACTGCAAAATTAACTGATATAAATTACAACAATAACAATTGCCAAATGTCACTTCGATTGGACTCTCAATGGATGAAGTACGTTTTACACAAGGGATTTGTTTCAATTAATGGCTGTAGTTTAACGGTCGGTGAAGTGTCAGACTATGGCTTCGAGTTACACCTAATACCTGAAACACTCAATATTACAAACTTAGGCATGTTAAAGATTGGTGACTACGTAAATATTGAAGTTGACCAACAAACATTCTCCACTGTGCAAACGGTAGAACGTTACATGAAAAAGCACTTTGCCAAAAATGTTTAGGAGATCTCGCCCTAAAGTGTGACGGGATAACTGAATTTTTTAAGCCTTCTCTCCACCATGAATGCTGCGGCCACCATCAACCGCTATAATTTGACCGTTAACGTACTTTGCCTCGGTTAAAAATAAAATGGTATCTGCGATATCAGTTGGTTCACCGAGTTTTTGTAACGGGATTTCATTGAGCACGTGTTGTTTGTCTAATTCAGACAGTTCGTTTTCGTGCCATAAAATTGCGCCAGGCGCAACGCCATTAACTCGGACATCTGGAGCGAGTTCACGAGCCAACGACTTAGTTAACATGGCTAAACCAGCTTTTGCCATACAGTAAATTGAATATTCTTTAAGCGGACGCTCTGCATGAATATCCACCATATTGACAACACAACCTCGATGTTCAATAAGTGTTTTTTTTAAGGATTGAATGAGAAAGAAAGGCGCTTTTAGATTAGTGCCGAATAAGTCTTCCCATTGGTGCTCAGTGGCTTCTCCTACTTGAGTAGGGTAAAACGAACTGGCGTTATTCACTAAAACATCAACTCGACCGAATATTAATGAAGCTTGTTCTGCAAGGGATTTAGTTTGCTGCACATCGGTTAAGTCTGCAGATATAAAATGTGCGGAAGAAGGGCGTTGATTATTTAACTCGTTTGCCAACTGCTCAGCTTCTTTGGCCGAGTTATTGCAATGAATTATTACGTTATACCCATGCCTGTGCAGTGTAATAGTGGTTTTACGTCCGATTCTTTTGGCACCACCAGTGATGAGTGCGACTTTATTGTTATCGGGTAAATTATTCGTAATAGACATAATGTTCCAATCTGTTATTTAGAAAACGATAATACGTTCATAATTTTGAAGTGGATCTTATCTAATTCTTGCGTTAAAAAGCCAGATAAAATAACATGCACAGCGAATTGTTTGGTTTAAAACTGAAGAGACAGTATCTCATCGTTAAACCAATAAACTTTTACAAAATATATTGTATACGCGACGTTTAGTAGGCGCCGCCACTGTACTAAGGATAAAACATGCCAGTTATTACTTTACCTGACGGCAGTCAGCGTTCCTTTGAAAATTCCGTTTCTGTTCTAGATGTAGCAAATGATATCGGCCCTGGTTTAGCAAAAGCAACCATCGCTGGTGTAGTTGATGGCGTGCGTGTTGATGCATGTGATTTAATTGAAGACGATGCTCAACTGCAAATTATTACCGCAAAAGACGACGATGGTTTAGAAATTATTCGTCACTCTTGCGCGCACTTATTAGGCCATGCAATTAAACAGCTATTCCCAGATGTAAAAATGGCGATCGGTCCTACGATTGATAACGGATTTTATTACGACATTGATTTAGAACATTCGATATCTCAGGAAGACATCGAAGCGTTGGAAAAGCGCATGTTGCAACTGGCAAAAACAAACTATGATGTTGTTAAGAAAAAAGTAAACTGGCAAGAAGCGCGCGATACGTTTGAATCGCGTGGTGAAATGTACAAGTTACAAATTTTAGACGAAAACATATCTAAAGATGACAACCCAGCGCTGTATCACCACGAAGAATACATTGATATGTGTCGTGGCCCTCACGTTCCTAATATGAAGTTCTGTCATCACTTTAAATTGATGAAAGTTGCTGGTGCATATTGGCGTGGTGACTCTAATAATAAAATGCTTCAGCGTATCTACGGAACTGCATGGGGTGATAAAAAACAATTAAAAGCCTATTTAAAACGTCTCGAAGAAGCTGAAAAGCGTGATCACCGTAAGATTGGTAAGGCATTAGATTTATTCCACTGGCAAGAAGAAGCACCTGGCATGGTGTTTTGGCATAACGATGGTTATGCGATTTACACTGAATTAGAAAAATTTGTTCGTCGTAAGTTAGTTGAGTACGGTTACGATGAAGTCAAAGGTCCTTTGATGATGGACCGTTCGTTGTGGGAAAAATCAGGTCACTGGGACAAGTACGCAGATAACATGTTTACTACCAGCTCTGAGCACCGTGAATATGCCGTTAAGCCAATGAACTGTCCTGGACACGTTCAAATCTTCAACCAAGGCTTAAAATCATATCGCGATTTGCCTTTACGCATGGCTGAGTTTGGCTGCTGTCATCGTAATGAACCGTCGGGCTCGCTACATGGCTTAATGCGTGTACGAGGATTTACGCAAGATGACGCCCATATTTTCTGTACAGAAGAACAGATTCAAGAAGAAGTAATTTCATGTATCGAAATGGTTTTCGATACTTATAAAACGTTTGGCTTCGAAGAAATCAGTATCAAACTGTCTACGCGTCCGGAAAAACGTGTTGGCTCTGACGAAATTTGGGACAAAGCTGAAAAAGCACTTGAAGATGCATTGAACTCAAAAGGCATCGATTTCGAGTTTTTGCCAGGAGAAGGGGCGTTTTATGGTCCTAAAATTGAATTCACTTTACACGACTGCTTAGGTCGTGCATGGCAATGTGGTACAGTGCAAGTTGACTTTTCAATGCCAGGTCGTTTAGGTGCAACGTATGTTGCAGAAGATAATGAACGTAAAACACCGGTTATGATTCACCGAGCTGTTCTTGGTTCAATGGAACGTTTCATTGGTATCTTAATTGAAGAGTATGCTGGCTTATTACCAACTTGGTTAGCACCAAAACAAGTTGTGGTGATGAATATTACCGACAGCCAAGCAGAATATGTTAAGAATGTGGAAGAAAAACTGAAAGAATTGGGTATTAGAGCCATTTCGGACTTGAGAAATGAGAAG
>JABXID010000153.1 GCA_013373245.1 Gammaproteobacteria bacterium | reverse complement strand
TCTCTAGGTCTTAAGCAGTTAGGTTCAGATCCATGGGGCGACATTGCTGGTCGTTACCCAGAGTCTTCACGTCTTAAAGGTCGTGTTACTAACCTTACAGACTACGGTTGTTTCGTTGAAATCGAAGACGGTATCGAAGGTCTTGTTCACGTTTCAGAAATGGACTGGACTAACAAGAACATTCACCCATCTAAAGTTGTTAACTTAGGTGACGAAGTTGAAGTTATGGTTCTTGAAATTGACGAAGAGCGTCGTCGTATTTCTCTAGGTCTTAAGCAATGTAAAGACAACCCTTGGGAAGTATTTGCTAAGTCTCATAACAAAGGCGACCGTGTTGCTGGTAGCATCAAGTCTATCACTGATTTCGGTATCTTCATTGGTCTTGACGGCGGCATCGACGGTCTTGTTCACTTATCTGACATTTCTTGGAATGTTGCAGGTGAAGAAGCGGTTCGTGAATTCAAGAAAGGCGACGAAATCGAAGCTGTTGTTTTACAAGTTGACCCAGAGCGTGAGCGTATCTCTCTAGGCGTTAAGCAAATGGATTCTGATCCGTTCAGCGAATACTTAGAAAACAACAAAAAAGGTGCTTTGGTTAAAGGTACTATCACAGACGTTGACGCGAAAGGCGCAACGGTTGAGTTAGCAACAGAAGTTGAAGGTTACATCCGTGTATCTGACATCTCTGTAGACCGCGTTGAAGATGCATCTACTGAATTAAAAGCTGGCGAAGAAGTTGAAGCTAAGTTTGTTGGTGTAGATCGTAAGAACCGCACTATCAGCTTATCAATCAAAGCAATTCACCAAGCTGAAGAAAAACAAGCATTAGACAACTTGCAAAATCAAGCTCCTGAGTTTGAAAACGCAATGGCAGCAGCATTTAAAAATGCTCAAAAAGACTAATACTTAGTTTTTATTAGAAAGGGAGCTTAGGCTCCCTTTTTTAATGCCTAGAATTTATGAGTTTAGTCACAGTACCAATACGGCCAGTGTAAAAAAATTTTAATTTTGTTGTGTTCTTTGCAAAAAAATTTAGATATCTTCTAAAATATGATTTAGAATCAATAAATTAACGAATGCAACTTTGAAAGTGCATAAATTAATTATAGTGCTAAACTCTGTTTTGAAGGCTTCCTTATGAGAGTAAGTCTTATCAGATGTATAAACTTAAGCCCAGGTGGAAACATGACAAAGTCAGAATTAATTGAAGCTCTTGCTGAAAAGCATCCTAGTTTACCAATTAAAGATGTTGAAACAGCTGTAAAGACCATAATAGATAATATGGCGGAAACCTTGTCGAGCGGTGAACGAATTGAGATTCGTGGCTTTGGCAGTTTCTCTCTGCATTATCGCGCACCTCGTGTAGGTAGAAACCCAAAAACTGGTGAATCAGTTAGTTTAGAAGCTAAATACGTTCCTCATTTTAAACCGGGTAAAGAATTACGCGAACGAGTTGATTTTAAGTAGTTGTAAACCAAAATCTTAGATTGACTCATTTGGGAACTTGCAATAGCCTATACCCCTTAACCAAAGGGGATTTTTTTTGAAACTCGTCAAGCTCATTTCCTACGTTTTTCTACTACTACTCGTTATCATTGCTTTTGCTATCGGCAGTGAAAATGGCCAACTAATATCGCTAAATCTTTTGTTTGTGAAGGTGCAGTTACCACTCGCATTCATTATTTATATCGCATTTGTCGCAGGCGTAGTGGCCACCTTAATTTCATATTTGTTTAAAAAGTTATTTAATAAATCTAATGCTTGAACTGTTATTTTTGTTATTACCTGTATCCGTCGCGTATGGTTGGGTAATGGGAAAACAGAGTATTAAAAAAGAGTTGCTAAAACAGCAAGCTCAAATGAGTAGGGCGCTGACTTCCAGTGTCTCGTTGTTATTAAAAAACAAAGAAGAACAAGCCCTCGATAGTTTAATTCAGTACCTCAACGACAACCCTCAAAGTATCGAAAATTATATTGCGATGGCGCAGGTGTTTAGAAAAAAGGGCGAAATTGATAAAGCCATTTCTATTCACGAAAGTTTATTGAATTCCGAGCAAGTAGAATTATCTCCATTTGATAGGGAAGTTCTAGAACTTGAGCTAGCACAAGACTTTATGTCTGCTGGCATGTTAGAAAGGGCGCTTAAGCCATTATCCGGTTTATTAAAATCTGACCACGCTAATGAAGCACTAGCTATGTCATTGCATATTTTTGAACAGACTCGAGAATGGCAAAACGGTATCGATGCGTATCTAAATACTAAAACAACCAATATTTCCGCACGTAATAGACAACTTGTTAGCCACTTCTATTGCGAACTTGCCAGCTTAAGTAATAACGCAAAAAACAAAAAACAACTTTATAAACGTGCGCTAAAAGTGCATTCGGATTGCATTCGAAGTTTAGTATCGCTTGCACAGTTGTATTTGGTACTTAATCAAAAACAAAAGTCGCGGGAGCTAATAGTTCAGGTGTTGGATAAAGATCCTAATTTTGCACCTGCTTTGTTTAATATTGCGCCAGAGTGTTTTGTTGATGAGTTTGAGCAGGCTGCGTGGTTATATTGGCTTATCAAAGAAAAACAAATAACCAGTGTATCTGCGCACAACCAAATGGCCGAGTACATAGTTAAAGAAAAAGGCTTAGAAGAAGGGCGCAAATATATAATCAATCACCTAAAAAGTGTGCCCAGTGTTAGAGGGTTCTCAAAACTCATTGAATTAGAGCGTGAATTTTTCATGTCTGACGCACATTTTGAGCAAATTCAAACGCTTATAAATCAATATATTGAGTTAAAACCAAATTACGAATGTAAAAGCTGTGGCTTTTCCACTAATCATTTCAGTTGGCGGTGTCCTGCTTGCAATAATTGGCAAACAATTAAACCGCTAATAGGCCTAGATGGCATATAATAGACAAGCTGCAGTTAATTAAATAAGTGAGATAAAAACGTGCAAGATAAAAACATTGTTGTCGCTTTAGATTTTGATAATAAATCAGAAGCGTTTGAGTTAATTGATAGATTAGATCCTAACTTATGTCGTTTAAAGATTGGCAAAGAGATGTTTACGCACTTTGGTCCTGAATTTGTAACAGATGTTCAAAATCGCGGTTTTGATGTGTTTTTAGATTTAAAATTTCATGATATACCAAATACAGTTGCAAAAGCAGTAAAAGCAGCTGCTGATCTCGGTGTATGGATGGTGAACGTACACGCATCGGGCGGCAGTAAAATGATGAAAGCCGCTAAAGAAATCTTAGAACCTTATGGTGATCGAGCACCATTATTAATTGCTGTTACTGTATTGACCTCAATGTCTGAAGAAGACTTACAAGATTTAGGCATTAAAAATTCACCGGCCGATCAAGTGAAATTTTTAGCCGGCTTGGCACATAAAGCTGGTTTAGATGGTGTAGTGTGTTCAGCTCAAGAAGCTAGTATGCTTAAACAAGAGTTTGGCCAAGAGTTTAAACTAGTTACACCGGGTATCCGCACCGCGGAGTCATCAGTAGACGATCAAAAACGTATTATGACGCCTGAAAAAGCAGTACAGGCTGGGTCAGATTATCTGGTTATTGGCCGAGCCATTACAAAATCAGACAACCCAATTCAAACTATGAAAGATATATACGCAAGTTTGAATTAAGTTTAATAACTGTTAACGTGGAGATATTATGTTAAATGAAGTTTTACACTTTTGGTTTGACGAATTATCTCCACAACAGTGGTTTACAAAGGATACATCGCTAGACCAACTTATCATTAAGCGTTTTAAATCGATACATGAAGCAGCGGCTAAATCAGAGCTATTCGAATGGCGAGATTCCACACGAGGTCGACTCGCTGAAATAATAATACTGGATCAATTCTCTAGGAATATATTTAGAGACTCAGCACAAGCATTCTTACAAGATCCATTAGCGTTAGCATTAGCACAGGAAGCAATAAGACTTGGTCTGGACAAGGAACTAAATGCGACGGAAAAGTCATTTATTTATATGCCATATATGCACAGTGAATCTAAACTTATTCATCAACAAGCTGTGAAATTATTTAGTCAACCTGAACTGGAATACAACCTTGAGTTCGAGTTAAAACACTAAGTTATCATTGACCGGTTTGAACGATACCCGCATCGAAATTCAGTCCTCAATCGTAAATCAACTGCAGAAGAGCTAGAATTCTTGCAACAACCAAATTCCAGCTTCTAAGCAAAAAAGCCTATTTACGCAGCGATAAACATCCGTACTTAGAGTGTAATTTGCTTCGTAACGTACGTGAGATACTAACAACAAGCCTGATATTTAAAATACCTAAATATGCGCATAATGTATATTATGTTAAATTGAGTGTTTGTTTAATGATAACACTTTGGTTTGTATTCCTTAGTCTTTTGACTTTATAAGCCTTTCCAATGTTTCACTAAGTCTTTTAAATTTCGTGGCATTGGACCTGTCTTATGATATCGACTCAATATCGTTTCATACTGGCCAGAATTAATAATCGATTTTAAACCAGTTTCAAAAGTTGCTTTGAGTTGCTCTTGTGACTCTGGAAATAAAATATCGCCGCTTATGGTGTGAATGTTTTGCTCTGCTCGTGCAAAATCAGCTAAAGGTCTAGTTGAGTGTTTTTCAAGTGCACCCCAGCCACCTAATTCAGTCGCTGCTATAAAGTCGACACGGTTTATTTCTAACAATCGAACATTGGCATTCATTGTCGCGCTGTAAATGATATTTAAAGCTTGGTTTTCTAACAACTGTGTTAAAGAACCGCCTCGAATATATCCTATTGAATAAGGTTTTAGGTTAGACAAATCACGATAGTTGAAACCATTAGGAAAACGTTCTTTTAAGTAAAACAAGTTCATGTTGGTGTAATAAAAAGTGGTATTTATGATTTTGTCTGCATCTTGGTCCGCTTTAATCCAGTCTCTACTGCCAACTGATGCAACATTAATAGAATTTTCAACTGACCATATGATTCTAGACATTGGATACACCTCATATACCACATCTATGTTTTGAGATTTAAACGCAGCTTTTACTATTTCAGTCGCTAAGCCTGTTTTTTTGCCCATTAGTGGTGGGTATTCAACCGTTCCTACAAAAATAGTTTGGTTTTTGGCGACAGCAAATCCCGCGTAAACCGTTGTTATGAATATTGTTAATACAAGGCTGTTCTTTAGTTTCATGCAATCGATGGCTGTCTTATTCAATTCCGTTAACATAAAGTGTTAAAGATAAGGTTTCACAGATTAAGTAATCAGGAAGTATTTAGCAAGTTTCACAAACTTGAATGCCATTTTGAGTTAAACGGTATTCTTATAGTTTCGCTGTTTGATAATTTCGCAATAAATTGCCACTGCATATCAGGTTGACTGCAAATGCCAAGAATAAAACGGCCAGAATACTGAAATTCATCAGTGTCGCTTTTTTGCAATTGTATTGGTAATACCCCCATATTCATACTTATGCCTTCAATCGCCAGCTTTGTAATATTTTCTTCTGATTTGATTACAAACTGATAAAGATTCTCTACTAATACTTCATCGGTATTAATCATTATTTCTATGGTAGATTGTTTAAGGATTAAACAATGTTCATCGGTTGTTTTACAGCCTTTAAACGACTCATTTTTTGAGTTTTCACAACCACTGCTAGTACCCAAAAAAGCAATAAATATTATATATTTAAACGCGCTAGTATAATTTATAAACATTAAGAGTGATTCTCTGTTGATCCAAGACAAGTTTTTATCATTACTGGGTATTATTTTACGTTCAAAAACTTTATTATTCACCCTGCCTAAAAGGCTTAATTTACGGTTTTTATACAAATTCAAAAAATTGGGTCTATCTTTTAACTTTTAATAAAAAATTTTCACATGTAAGTGGAATCCAAAACTATGACAACAACTACAATCGCTCATCCAGAGTACAACTATAAAGTTGTTAAGCAATTTGCTTTAACAACTGTTTTATGGGGTATTATCGGTATGGCTGTAGGTGTATTAATTGCAGCGCAGTTAATATGGCCAGCTTTAAACTTTGATACGCCTTGGCTAACTTTTTCGCGTTTAAGACCGCTTCATACAAATGCTGTTATTTTTGCATTTGGTACTAGCGCCCTATTCGCAACCTCTTACTATGTTGTGCAACGCACGTGTAAGGTAAGATTAATTAGCGATAAAATCGCTGCGTTCACGTTTTGGGGATGGCAAGCGATCATTATTTCTGCAGTAATTACATTACCATTAGGTATTAGTACTGCGAAAGAATACGCTGAATTAGAGTGGCCAATCGATATTCTTATTACGATTGTTTGGGTTGCATACGCTTACGTGTTCATTGGCACTATCGCGATACGTAAAACCAGCCATATCTATGTAGCAAACTGGTTTTATGCTGGATTTATTATTACCGTAGCGGTTTTACACTTGGTAAACAGTGCGGCAATTCCTGTTACTTTGTTTAAATCATACTCTATCTACTCTGGTGCAGTCGATGCAATGATCCAGTGGTGGTATGGTCATAACGCAGTAGGCTTCTTATTAACAGCTGGTTTCTTAGGTATGATGTACTACTTCGTTCCTAAACAAGCAGAACGTCCAGTTTACTCTTATCGTTTATCTGTTGTTCATTTCTGGGCTCTTGTATCTTTATACATTTGGGCAGGCCCTCACCACTTACACTACACAGCTTTACCTGACTGGACTCAGTCTTTAGGTATGGTTATGTCAGTTATTCTATTTATTCCATCTTGGGGTGGCATGATAAACGGTATCATGACTCTTTCAGGCGCTTGGCATAAATTACGTACCGACCCAGTATTACGTTTCTTAATCGTATCGCTTTCGTTCTATGGTATGTCGACGTTTGAAGGCCCAATGATGGCGATTAAATCAGTAAACGCCCTTTCTCACTATACTGACTGGACTGTTGGGCACGTTCATTCAGGTGCGTTAGGTTGGGTTGCGATGGTTTCTATCGGTGCTCTATATCACCTAATCCCACGTCTATACGGTAAAACACAAATGGCTGACTTGAAATTAGTTAACACGCATTTCTGGTTACACACTGTTGGTGTTGTTTTCTATATTGTATCAATGTGGATTTCTGGTGTGATGCAAGGTTTGATGTGGCGTGCAGTTAACTCTGACGGTACGTTAACTTATAGCTTTGTACAAAGCTTAGAAGCGTCTTACCCATTCTATTTTGTTCGTTTCTTAGGCGGTGTATTCGTTGTTGCTGGAATGTTAGTAATGGGATACAACGTTTATAAAACAGTTCGTGGTGACAAGCAGGTAGCTGCTGGTCAAACACAAGCAGCATAAGGAAGTATAAAATTATGGCAAATCATCACGAGAAGATTGAAAAAAGCGTCGTATTGATGTCTATCTTCACCGTTATTGCGATCAGCTTCGGTGCGTTGGTAGAAATTACTCCTTTGATGTTTCAAAAAGACACAACTGAGCCTGTAAAGAATATGCGTGCATTAACACCTTTAGAAATGGAAGGTCGTGACGTATACATAAGAGAAGGCTGTAACAGCTGTCATAGTCAAATGATCCGTCCGTTCCGTGCAGAAGTTGAACGTTATGGTCATTATTCGGTTGCCGGTGAATCTGTTTGGGACCACCCTTTCCTTTGGGGCTCAAAACGAACTGGTCCTGACTTAGCACGTGTAGGCGGCCGTTATTCTGATGACTGGCACTACGCTCACTTAATGGACCCTCGTTCAGTGGTCCCTCAGTCAAATATGCCTTCATTTAAATGGTTAGATGAAGCAGTATTGACTGGTGAAGATACAGCTAAGAAATTAGAAACATTTAATATCTTAACAGAAGGCAAAACTCATAAAGACGAAAATGGAAATTACATTCCATTATATTCGGCAGAAGATATTGCTGGAGCTGAAGAAGCCGTTAAAGGTAAAACAGAGATGCAAGCTCTTATTGCCTACTTACAACAACTTGGTACACACCTGAAGTAATTATTATGGATTACGGAACGTATCGAGGCGTATACACGTTAATTTTATTAGTTTTGTTTTTGGTTATCGTTTACTGGGCTTATAGCAAAAAGCGTAAAAAAGATTTCGACGATATTGCTAGCTCAATCTTAGATGAGGACGTAAACGATAAACCGTTAAAGAAGGAGTCATCAAATGATAATGACTGAGTTTTGGCACTGGTGGATAGTAATCCTAACAGTATTCTCTATCGTAGCTTGTTTTTGGATCATTACGGTCAACTTAAAGAATTACACTCACGTTGGTGAAGGTGAGTCTATGGGGCATGAATTCGACGGAATCGAAGAATTAAACAACCCATTACCTAAGTGGTGGACTTACATGTTTTACTTCATCCTTGCATGGTCTGTATTTTACTTAGCCGCTTACCCTGGCTTAGGTAATTATCAAGGCTTCTTAGGATGGAAAAGTTCAAACCAAGGTATCACTACATTAGCGGAGTCAAAAGAACTATCGGAAAAAGCAAAAGCCGAAGGTTTGTTAGTTCAACTTGATCAGGAATATAAGGCTGCTGACCAAACGTTTGGGCCACTATTTAATGCTATGGCTGACATGCCGATTTTAGATTTGGCCTACTCAGAAGGTTTATGTTTTGAAAGTAAAGACGACTCGTATGTGCAAACAGCGTGTCTTGAGCAAGACAAACAACCAGAAGGTGTTTTAGTAGTAGAACCATACAAAGTAGGACAACGTTTGTATCTGCAAAACTGTGCATTGTGTCATGGTTCTGATGCTCGTGGTTCAACTGGTTTCCCTAACTTAACCGATAGTGATTGGTTATATGGCGGTACGCCAGAAAAAATCAAAGAAACATTGATGCATGGTCGTGTTGCACAAGGTATGGCGGCTTGGGGACCAATGTTAGGCGAAGATGGTGTTAAAGAAGTAGCTCAATATGTTCTTAAGTTAGCTGGTCGTAAAGTTAACGATAAGATGGCTGAAGCTGGTAAAGCACGATTCGCTGTTTGTGCTGCATGTCACGGGGCTGACGGTAAAGGTGGTGTTGCAAACGGTTTAGAAACCGGAGCTCCTAACTTAACTGACAACATTTGGTTGTACGGTGGTTCAACCAAAGCAGTTGAAGAGTCAATTCGTAACGGAAGAGCCGGTGTAATGCCAGCGTGGAAAGACGTTTTAGGTGAAGATAAAGTGCATGTAATTTCTGCATACATCTATAACATTTCGCATCCGAACAAGTAGCAAGTTACTTAAAGTTAAAGGGCCTCTGCTTAGAGGCCTTTTTTATAACAAACGCTGTATATTTGTTAAATTTATATTCAAAGTTATTTACCCGATTAAGCCAATCATAAAAGTAACTTTGCATATAAAATTAATTAGGTAGTTTAAAATGCAACAAAACGAAGCTTGGTATAAAAATCCTTGGGTATGGCTTATCATTGCCTTTCCAATGTCTGCCGTGGTCGCTGGTATTGCCACAGTTATCATCACGTCTCAAAATCAACCTGAAATGGTAATAGATGATTATTATAAAAAAGGCAAAGCGATTAATCAGGAATTAACCTTATACAACAAAGCGGCTGAGTTAGGTGTTGATTTGCAAATTCTCGTTAAAGACGGTCAGGTGCAAATTAAAACAGAAAATAAGTACCCAGCGTTAAAAGTGTCTATGGTGCACTCTACACTGGGAGATAAAGACTTTTCGTTTGTTGTATCTCCAAATGCAATCGGTACATTATCAGGTTCTGTCGAACAAGATATGTCGGGGAAATGGCAAATTATTGTTTCGCCAATGGATAATAGTTGGAAGGTAAAATCGCAGTTAGCATTACCCTACTCTGATTGGGTTCAACTTTAACATCAATGTCACAAGCAACCAGTTGTTATCATTGCGGAGAGCAGATCTTAACATCTGCTCCGGTTTATAAAGTCGCGGTAAATGATCAGGAGCATGATACCTGTTGTTTAGGGTGTAAAGCGATCACTGAGCATATTTATAACAGTGGTTTGCAAAGCTATTATGAGCTTCGCTCTGACTTAGCAACAAAACCTGACGATAATATCGACAGCAAACAATTTGATATCTATCAGGATCAAGACTTTCTCGATTTAGTCTCAGAGAAATTAGAAAACAATACTCGAAAAATACTATTGTCAGTCGACAATATTCACTGCGCTGCCTGCGCATGGTTAATTGAACAAACCTTTAACTCTGTTCAAGGCATAACTAAAGTCAGCGTGAACACGGTCAATCAGCGCGCTGAATTTATTTGGCAAGACGATGAGATAACGTTAAGCGATATACTCGCCAAACTCGCTTCAATAGGTTACCCCTCTTCTCCTTTTAAGGTAACCAATACAGAACAAAAACTAAGACAACAAAATAAACAATATATTAAAAGGCTTGGTGTTGCGGGATTGTTTACCATGCAAGTCATGATGATTGCTTTTGCTATGTATTTTGGTGCTTTCACCAGCATGGAGTCTCACCAAACTGGATACTTCAAGTGGCTAAGCATGTTGTTAACGTTACCAGTTGTTTTTTATTCGGCGTTACCATTTTTATTTGGCTCTATATCTTCATTAAAAGCAAAAAAACTGAATATGGATGTGCCGGTAGCAATAGCTATATATGGTGCCTTTTTAGCCAGCTTTTATCAACTGATCATTCACGGTCTGGATGGCGCACAAGGTGAGGTGTTTTTTGAAAGCATAGCCATGTTTACTTTTTTGTTATTGATAGGCAAATACCTTGAGTTTCGAGCTAAAAGCAAAGCAATATTATCCAACGCTAACTTACATAAAAATATCCCAACTACTGCCTGTAAGCTCGTTAATAACGAACAACAAACGGTATTGGTTAAGAACTTAGTTTTAAATGACATAATTCTTATAAAACCCGGTGAACACATTGCTGTTGATGGCGAGATTATTAAGGGTGAAAGTAGCATTAATGAGTCGGTTTTAAATGGTGAGTTTGAACCTGTTAACAAACAAGTTGGCGATAAAGTGTTTGCTGGCAGCGTTAATAACGATGGCGTGATAACAATTAAAGTCACTGCGTTGGGCGATAATACCACTTTGTCCAAAATCTCTAATTTACAAGCCGAATTTTCGAACTATAAACCTGAGTTCACGCAATTCGCCGATAAGATAGCTCACCAGTTTGTATTTTCGCAATTGGTGTTAGCTGTAATCACTTATGTTGTTTGGTATTTTTATCAACCTGTGGATGCATTTTGGGTAAGTTTGTCTGTTTTAGTGGCCACCTGCCCTTGCGCCTTAAGTCTAGCAACGCCGACAGCCTACACCTGTATTTTGTCTACACTAAACCGACAAGGCATTTTAATTAAGAATCCAGAAGCGTTCGACAAGTTAACCAAGGTCACTCACGTTGCCTTTGATAAAACTGGGACGTTAACTCAGGGACAATTTAGTATTAGCGCATCTCGCTACATTGAGACTAATTTAATATCTAAATTGGAACTAAACTGCCTAATAGTTCACTTGCAGTTGCAATCCGAACACCCAATAGCGAAAGCGTTTACAAAATCAACATTGCAAGTTGACGCTAATCGAAACCTGCCCAGTATGGAGCAGGTTAAAGTTCATGTCGGAAAAGGCGTTTCTGCAATTTATAAGGACCTACAAATTAAAATTGGCTCAGCATCGTTCTGCTTAAACGACGCGGAACAATCAACAAGTATGCTGAAAGAAGCAAACGTATTTGTGACCGTCAATAATCAATTATGTGCTGAGTTTGAAGTTGCCGATAAAATAAAACCTGAAGCACAGACTCTTTTATCAAAGCTGTCTGAAATGGATTTGTCTAACGTCATGTTAACCGGCGATTCATCTATAAATGTTGAACGCATAGCTAAAACTCTAAATCTAAAAAGTTATAAAAAGGCATGTAGTCCATCGGATAAAGCTCGCTGGGTAGCTGAAACGCAAAATGAGTCAAACAACCGAGTTTTAATGGTTGGCGATGGCATTAATGATGCGCCTGTTTTTTCAACCGCTGATGTTAGTATTGCTATGGGAAGTGGTGCGGATATCACTAAGTTCTCAGCAGATATAATCATTTTAAAAGATAACTTAAACGCCATAGAGACATTGTTTAATGCGGCTAAGCGAACTCAAAAGATCATCAAACAAAATCTCAACTGGTCATTAGTTTATAACTTGATTATATTGCCCGTGGCGATGGCTGGTTATGTTGCGCCTTATGTTGCCGTTATTGGTATGTCGGCCAGTTCCATATTGGTTGTTTCCAATTCTTTAAGGTTATTAAATAAAAGGTAAAACTCAGTGAACATTATCTATTACCTCATACCTGTCGCTATTTTGTTTATCGTTATAGGTGTTGTTGTATTTTTTTGGGCGACAAAAACCGAGCAATTTGAAGACTTAGAAAAACAAGGTTTTTCAATTTTGTCAGACGATGACGTTAAACCCAATGTTATTAATAACGACAACAAAACTAACAAATAATTACCTCGCCATATGGAATTGTTAATAGCAGCATTACTCATGGGTTTTTTAGGTGGTGGACATTGTGTTGCCATGTGTGGATCTTTATCCATGGCTGTAGGTTTTTCAGTACCACGAGACAAAAATTTCATTCTTTATTCGTTCTTTATTAGCTTAGGTCGTATTTTGGGCTATGGTGCTATTGGATTCATTGCGAGTGTTTTTATGCAATCAATCGTCGGTTTAACAAGTGGTGGTGTATTTGTTCTTTCAATCATTTCCTCAATATTAATGATAGGCATCGGCTTACATATAGCCCGAATTAATAGTTTGGTGCTGTATACTGAAAAATTAGGTACCTTCATTCAACCTATAATAGATCCGATAAAAAAACGTTTATTGCCGATTGATTCAATTCCAAAATGCATGGCTTATGGACTGTTTTGGGGGTTATTACCCTGCGGTTTAGTTTATACGGCCCTTAGCATGTCTTTAACGGCACCCAATGCTTTGTTAGGCGGTTTGGTGATGTTTATGTTTGGCTTGGGCACTCTACCAACTTTAGTCGGATTGACAGCGTTTAACAGCAAATTGAATAGCATTTTAGAACAATCTTATGTAAGGTTGTTCTTAGGTTCGATAGTCATTTTGATGGCGTTGTTTAATTTGTTTATGACGTTGCAAAAGACAAACAGTTTCAGTTAGTTTTAAGGTGATCATGTCTAGTACTACACTCAATACTCGATGCGCTAACAGCTTTTCTATCAGTTGTTCTAATTGCAGTTTGAATCAATTATGTATCCCATTTTCTTTAGATGAAAATGAGTTACGAACGCTAGACGACGTCATTGAGCGCAAAAAACCGTTCCACAAAGGTGATTGCATATTTGAAGCTGAGCAACCGTTTAAATCGTTGTTTGCGGTTCGCTCAGGTAGTTTCAAAACATATTTGGTTGATGATCAAGGTGTGGAACAAATTACTGCATTCCACCTTCCTGGCGACATCATTGGCTTCGACGCTTTAGCAAGTAAAAATCATAAAACGTATTCACAAGCTTTGGAAACATCAATGGTTTGTGAAATTCCGTTTACAACGGTGGATGAGCTTTCTCAAAAAATGCCAAAGCTACGTAATCAAATTACTCGGTTGATGAGCAATGAGATCTCAGAAGACCAAGCCATGTTTATGCTACTTAATAAAAAGTCTGCGGACGAACGTATCGCTGCTTTTTTAACATCTTTATCAAAGCGATTTGGTGCACGTAACTTATCAAAAAATTCATTTCGATTGACCATGACGCGTGGAGAAATTGGTAATTACTTAGGGCTAACCGTAGAAACTGTGAGTCGAATTTTTAGTAAATTTCAAAAAGCAGGCCTTATTTCGGTAGAAGGTAAACTTATTGAAATTATAGACTTAGATAAACTCAACGAGTTTTCTGGTTAAAAAGCAATAATTTGATCTAATACAAACTTTTTATACTCGACTTCCGTAATATTTGACTACACTGTTGGTTAGGACAGCAATTAAAATTAGCAAATAAAACAAAGGCGAGTGAAATGAGTCACTTCAATAAAATTCTTGTAGTAGCAGATCCTACCGTCGAAGAACAAAAGGCGCTCAGTCGAGCTTTTGAGCTCGCTGAAAAACATCCATGTAAAATAACCCTCTTCTTGTCTATTTATGACTTCTCTTATGAGATGACCACTATGTTGTCAGCGGATGAGCGAAGCTCCATGAAAGACGCCGTTATTAACGATCGTCAAAAATGGTTGTATGAACTAGCAAGAACTAACGGCGCCGATATGGATAATATAACCGTCAAGGTTGATTGGCATAACCGCCCTTACGAAAGCATTATTAAAGAAGCGATCTCAGGCCAATATGACTTGGTGGTGAAAGGTACTCACAAACACGATGTATTAAAATCAGTCGTGTTCACTCCGACAGACTGGCACTTATTAAGAAAGTGTCCAACTGCTGTACTTTTGGTAAAAGATCATGCTTGGCCAGAGCATGGTAAGGTGCTAGCCGCGGTAAATACCGGCGATATGGACGATGATCATGGCAATTTAAATTCAGGCATCATAGAACATGCGAGTTTTATGTCCCGGTTGTTGAATTCTGAAACTCATTTAATAAATGCATTCCCACCTACTCCTATAAACATAGCGGTCGAAATTCCTGATTTTGACGCCATAGAGTACAGTTCGAATTTAAAAGCACATCATGATAAATCGTTGCAAGAACTTGCGTCAAAATTTGATATTAACGTCAATAACTTGCACTTAAAAGAAGGGATGCCAGAAGATGTGATCCCAGAACTCGCAGAAAATATGGACGCGGAACTGGTTGTCATGGGAACCATAGGCCGAACAGGCATTAGTGCAGCACTTATTGGTAACACCGCGGAACATGTTATCGATAATATAAATTGCGATTTGTTGGCAATTAAACCCTCAGATTTTGAGACTCCAATTGCTGTTTGAATAAACACGATAACAACGCTTATATAAAATCAATGAACCGCTACAAAATAGCGGTTTATTTTTAATCTCACGCCATTATAATGCCGCCTCTAAACAAAGAGGCACATATGGCAACATCATTAGAAGCAAAACAGAAATATAACTTCAATAAACTGCAAAAACGCATTCGACGTCAAGTCGGTCAAGCGATCGCCGATTTTAACATGATTGAAGATGGCGACCGGATAATGGTGTGTTTATCTGGCGGGAAAGACAGTTATACCATGTTGGATATATTGATGAGTTTACAAAAATCTGCGCCAGTCTCTTTTGAATTGATCGCTGTTAATTTAGATCAAAAGCAGCCGGGGTTCCCTGACCACATTTTGCCTGAGTACCTTGCAAGTATCGGTGTTGAACATAAAATTGTTACTGAAGATACCTATTCCATCGTAAAAGAAAAAATTCCTGAAGGAAAAACCACTTGTTCTCTTTGTTCTCGATTAAGACGTGGGATTTTGTATCGAACAGCTAAAGAGTTAAACGCAACTAAAATCGCACTTGGTCACCATAGAGATGACATTTTAGAAACCTTATTTTTAAATATGTTTCATGGTGGAAAGCTGAAGTCTATGCCACCTAAATTGCAAAGCGATAACAACGAGCACATAGTCATTCGCCCTCTTGCCTATGCAAAAGAAAAAGACATCATTAAATATTCAGACGCAAAGGAATTTCCGATCATTCCATGTAATTTATGCGGTTCACAAGAAAACTTGCAGCGTAAACATATAAAACAAATGTTAAATGATTGGGACAAACAATATCCTGGACGAATTGAAAGTATGTTTAATGCAGTTAAAAACGTAGTGCCAAGTCATTTAGCAGATAATCAACTTTTTGACTTTGCTAATTTAAGTCAAGACGTTACCGATGGTGATACTGCATTTGACGCACCAGAAATAGAGCAATTTAGTAGCCCTGATACCGAAGATGAAAATCAAACGGTTCAATTTGTTGAGTTGAATTAGTCGTTTAATTTAACCACAAGCCTCTAAAACAAAAGCCCTGATAGTAAAAACTATCAGGGCTTTTTAATATCAATCGTTAGCTATAAAGAAACCTTATTTAGCTTCAATTTTTACCCATGAATCACGTAAACCAACGGTTTTGTTAAATATCATTTCACCGTCTTGGTTTTTAGTGCCGTCAAAGCAGAAATAACCAAGTCGTTCAAACTGATAACCTTGTTGTGGTTCAGCATCAACTAAGCTTGGTTCGATCACGCCGCGTTTGATCACTAACGATTCAGGATTCAACACGTCTTTAAGTTCTTCTGCAGCGGCAGGGTTTGGCTCAACGAATAAACGCTCATAGTCACGAATTTCAGCCTTCACACCTTCAGATGCAGATACCCAATGAATAACGCCTTTAGCTTTACGACCATCCGCCGGTAACTTGCCAAGTGTTGTATCGTCATAAGTACAGTAAATGGTTGTAATGTTGCCATTTTCATCTTTGTCACAGCGCTCAGCTTTTACAAAGTACGCATTTCTTAAACGTACTTCTTTGCCTATTACTAGACGTTTATACTTTTTGTTGGCTTCTTCGCGGAAGTCTTCACGTTCAATAAAGATTTCCTTGGTGAATGGAATTTTACGAGACCCCATTTCTTCTTTATTTGGATGATTTGGTGCGTCGAGCCACTCGATGTGAGCGTCATCTAAGTTTTCAATAACCAATTTAATTGGGTCAACAACAGCCATCGTTCGTGGTGCGTTGTCATTAAGATCTTCACGAATACACGCCTCTAGCATGCTCATCTCAATCGTGTTTTCCATTTTTGTTACGCCAATGCGTTTACAAAATTCACGAATAGAAGCCGGCGTATAACCACGTCTTCTAAAACCAGCGATAGTCGGCATGCGAGGATCGTCCCACCCTTCTACGTGTCCATCAGTTACCAGAGCATTTAACTTCCTTTTACTCATCATTGTGTATTCAAGATTCAATCTTGAAAACTCATACTGATGCGGACGACTCTCAATAGAAATATTATCTAACACCCAGTCATATAAACGGCGGTTATCTTGAAACTCAAGTGTACAAAGAGAATGTGTTATACCCTCGATGGCATCAGAGATACAGTGAGTAAAATCATACATAGGGTAAATGCACCATTTATCCCCAGTTTGATGATGATGTGCAAATCGAACACGATATATAACCGGATCGCGCATGCACATAAAACTAGAGCTCATATCTATTTTTGCGCGTAAACAACATTCGCCTTCTTTGAACTTACCATCACGCATATCGTGGAAAAGTTTTAAGTTCTCTTCCGGTGCAGTATCTCGATAAGGGCTGTTTTGGCCTGGTGCTGTTAATGTACCGCGCATTTGACGAATAGTTTCTTGATCTGAGAACTCAACATAAGCTAAACCTTTGTTGATAAGCTCTTCAGCGTAACCAAATAACTGGTCGAAGTAATTCGACGAATAACAGATGTCGCCGTCCCATTGATAGCCTAACCAGTTAACGTCTTTTTTAATGGCGTTAACATAATCTATGTCTTCTTTTTCAGGGTTTGTATCATCAAAACGTAAATTACATAAGCCATTGTAATCTTTAGCAATGCCGAAATTTAACACGATAGATTTGGCATGTCCGATATGTAGATAACCGTTTGGCTCTGGGGGAAATCGAGTATGAGTTGATGAATGTTTGCCAGCGGCTAGATCCGCATCAATAATATTTCGAATGAAATTTGAAGGACGATTTTCGATGTCCGCCATTGATAACCCTTTTGTTAAAGTGAAAATTAAAAATCATGCCGGAGTATACCATTTTAGTCGCCGCTTTCACTCTTTAAATAGTCTAAATTAAACGGTGAATAATAATTGATTTTGTAACCTGTTTGATACGTTATTTTTTGGCAAAATTGACTAACTCAGTTAGTGGTTTATGCTAACTTCGCTAATGGTAATTGTTTAAGTTACTGTATTTTATAACTTTAATTAGTGGCATTTATTTTGATATATAACTGGCATCTAAACTGCTTTGGTCGCTAGGCATTTAGCTCAAACTAACGGCTAATCAAACTTTGATTTACATGTTTTATATTGGAGAGATCATGAACAACAAATTATTAAAATTAACCGCTGTGATGACGGCAGGAGCCATTGCAAGTGTCAGTTTACCAGCAAGTGCACATGCAGAGTTCTCCAATGACAATTGTGATATTGAATTGAATTATGATCTTACCGTATCACCAGACCACATTCGCATAATAGAAAATGACCAAACTTTGGTTGATATATATAAAGACCAAAAGTTGTTTGTTAAGGGGGAAGAAATAGATTTGGATTATTCGCAACAATCGTTAGTCACCGAGTATTCAAAATCCATACGACAATCTATCCCTGAAGCTGGTGAACTTGCTATAGAGGCAGTTACATTGGCGTATGAAGGGATCCAAGTAGCCTTAGGTGAACATGCTGATTTAAGTGGTTCTCGTGAAAAATTTGACCAATTAGAACAAAAGATTTCAGATAAATTTAGTGACAAAAATGGTCACTACTCTTTCCGCCAAGGAGAGTTTACCTTTGACGGTGAAGATAGTGAAATTGATAGAATGGTAGAAGAAATTGTTGAAGATATGATGCCTCAACTTATCGGCGGTATTTTGTCGAACATTGGTCAAGCGGTTGCGAATGGTGACGGAGACTTCAGTTCTATTGAGCAGTTTGGTGAAAATGTAGAAAGAGAAATGGAACTACGTGCTGAAAGCATTGAGAAATCTGCAGAAGAGTTTTGCTATAGTTTGAAAAAGGTAGACGACCTAGAAAATGAATTAGTCGCTAGCAACACCAAACTAATCTACATGGATTTAATTAGTGTTAAATCCCATCATGACGAAATTCAGTAAATAAAATGTATTGTCATTCAGTAAAAAAAGCAGCCTTGGCTGCTTTTTTATTAAAATTACTTAGTGGATTGGTACTAATAAATCCATTCGCTATACACAATATTAATAGCTAACACGATGAGCGCATATCCCATGATGCGGTCGAATATGTATGACCGATCACTAAAAAAGCGTCTTACCTTTGGTCGAGTGAGTAACAAAGACAAAACGAAAAACCAAACGAAAGTCGCAAAAGCCAAATAAATACCATACACACTTTTGATCATAAATGGTGTTTCGGCATCCACAATGACAGTGAACAAAGACAAGAAAAACAACGTGGCTTTTGGATTTAAGCCATTAGTCAAAAAGCCAATGGTAAAAGCTTTTTTGTCGCTTATGATATTGTCATTCAGCGTATCCGCTTTGTTGTTGTCGGAACTCGGTTTAGATCGAATAGCCCCTAAGCCAATATACAAAAGAAATAAAGCCGCCACTGCTATCAAAACTTGATAAAGCCAAGGTGAACTTTTGATGATCAGCCCAATTCCCGCCAGTGCATACGCTATATGAACAAATATCGCAACAGCGATACCTAGACTGGTGATAACTGCGATACGCTTACCATAACTGATAGAATGTTTCATAACGATAGCGAAATCAGGTCCTGGGCTAGCAACAGCGAATAAATGCGCCATTGCCATCACCAAAAACTCTGCACCGTATTTATTAAACTCAACTGCTAAGTCCATAATATATTCACTCTGGCTATTGAGTCAGTTGCGCAATAACTTGAATAGGATGACGCAGCTTTTTACCCTCATAACGCTTTACTTGGCTTCGACAAGAAAAACCAGTGGCCAAAGTTTCTCGGTTCGGCTGTTGCAATTTCTCTAGTGTTGGTTGCCAACTGAGTTGGTAAATATCTTTCGATGTTTGTTGATTTTTCTTTTCATGACCAAACGTACCGGCCATTCCACAACAGCCAGTACTTATTGCTGTTATATTTAAACCTAGCTTGTCGAAGATGTTGTGCCATTGCTTAGTAACATCAGCCATCAACGATTTTTCTGTACAGTGTGTTAGTAAGTCAAACTGGGTATCGGTATTTGTCGCAGAGGCCTTATCAAACGTTTGATTCGCTAGCCATTCGCTTAACACAGATACCTCAAATTGCACGGCATCTTGCCCCAACGCTTTGACGTATTCATCTCGATAAGCAAATACCAAAGAAGCATCCAGACCAATCATTGGAATATCGTGTTTTGCGATATCATTAAAGAATTTCGTGGCCTTACTTGCTGTCCGTTTAAACTTAGCTAAAAAACCTTTGACGTGCTGAGGTTTGCCGTTTGCTTTAAATGGTAACATGACCAAGTGAAAACCAAGGGATTTCAGCGCATTGGCAGTATCAATCACTAACTCAGATTCGTAATAGCTAACAAACGGGTCTTGCACTAAAAATACTGTTTTGGCTTTTTGGTCGGCCGTTAACTGCTCTATGCGTTTTTTGTCGTACCAATGTTCTTTAGCCAGATGCTTTTTAAGATTCACACTAAACTCTGGTGTATCCACGTAACCAACAAAGTGTTTAATAACCCACTTGGAAACGGGGTTACTCGCGAACAAATTGGCAATGGATGGAAATTGCCCAACTTTAGGTAAAATGCTTTCGACATTAGCAACTAAATAATCACTCAACGGTCGTAAATAACGAGTGTGATATTGCTCAATAAACTTAGTTCTAAACGTTGGCACGTCGACTTTTATCGGACACGCTGTGGTACAAGCTTTACACGCTAGACACTCATCCATCGATTCTTTAACTTCATGGGAGTAATCATACTGACCCGCCAACTTACCAGCGGAATTAACCAGTTTACTAAGAATATTACCACTACTTTTAGTAACGCGTGACCCTGTTTTTGCGATGTTTTCTTGTAACCTTAACCACTCGCGCATTAGGCTGGCTCTACCTTTAGGTGAGAACCTTCTGTCTTTACTAGCTTTATACGAAGGACACATAGGTGAGCTGGCGTCATAATTAAAACACAAGCCATTCCCGTTACAGTTTATGGTTGTTTCGAAGTTATTTTTTACTTCAACTGGAATTTGTTTGTCGAATTTAGCGCGCTTTTGCCCATCTACCGATACCAGCTCTTCAGCCGAGTTTAGCGGTGTACAAATCTTGCCTGGGTTTAAACGATTGTTTGGGTCAAACGCGGCTTTGATTTTTCTCAGTTCTGAAAATAACTCTTCACCAAAAAAATCAGGGCCATATTCGCTACGGTAACCTTTACCATGCTCGCCCCACATCAATCCCCCGTACTTAGCTGTTAACTCTACAACTTTATCTGAGATCTCTCTTAGTAACTTTTCTTGTGCTGGATCTGTTAAATCTAACGCTGGTCGAACGTGCAATACACCTGCATCAACGTGACCAAACATACCGTAATCTAACTTGTAAGAATCGAGTAACTGTTTAAATTCCGCAATATAATCCGCTAAATTTTCCGGTGGTACTGCGGTATCTTCAACAAAGGCGATTGGCTTTTTGCTGGTTTTAGCATTACCCAACAACCCAACCGCTTTTTTACGCATGCCATATATTTTATTAATAGACGCTAAATCGGTTGTTGTTTGATAACCAATCACGCCTTGTTCGCCATTTTCAATAAGCTGATCTAACCGTTGGCATAACGCATCTACTTTAGTGGCTTGTGACGATTCGTCTTCATCATTGAATTCAACAATGTTTAAACCGTCCATTACTTTGTTCGGCACATCTTGAATGAGATCTGAAACCGTATCCCATACAACATCTTCTTTTGCTAAATTTAAGACTTTTGAATCAATAGTTTCAACGGATGTCGCATTCGCTTCTACTAAGAATGGAGAGTTTCGAAGCGCGGAATCAAAACTGTCGTATTTAATGTTGATCAACGTTTTAAACTTGGCAATTGGCGTTATATTGAGTTTCGCTTCAGTAATGAAAGCTAATGTTCCTTCTGAACCTGTTAGCACTCTAGATAAGTCAAACTTACTTAGATCTTGGTTATAAACATTTTCAAGATCGTAACCGGTTAAAAACCGGTTTAGACGAGGAAACGTCTCTAATATTTTTTCTCGTTGTGTAGTGGCTGTATCCAGTACTTGTTGATAAATTTTAGCAATGCGATCTGTACCCGTCGCCAATTGTTTTGCGTTTTCTGTTGTTTGTTGCTCAGTGCGCAGCGTATCACCGGCGATGGTTACTGCGGTGATACCTAATACGTGATCACTGGTCTTTCCGTAAACGAGAGAGCCTTGACCAGACGCATCTGTATTAATCATGCCTCCTACTGTTGCACGGTTAGACGTCGACAAATCAGGCGCAAAGAAAAATCCGTGAGGCCTTAAAAAGTCATTCAGTTGATCTTTAATCACACCCGCTTGAACTTTAACCCACTTTTCCTCTAAGTTAATTTCAAGGATTTCCCGCATATAACGCGACATATCAACGATCATGTGTTCCGTTAACGATTGACCGTTAGTGCCTGTTCCGCCACCGCGAGGTGAAAACTTTATCGAACTAAATTCTTGTTGATTGGCGACAGACGTGATGATCTCAATATCTTGTGTCGACTTTGGAAATAAAACCCCTTGTGGTATCGCTTGATAAATACTGTTGTCTGTCGCTAAAGAAATGCGACTGGAATAAGACGTGTCGATATCTCCAGTGAACGTGCTTCCGTCACCAGAAACATAGTATTTTAGCGCTTTACAGAAGTTGGAAACGGTTGGAGATAAACTGTCTTGTTGCGATATTTTACGGATCATAAATACAGGTTAGTCGATAAAAACATAGTAATACCGCGATTATAACGAGTTAAAAAATAAATGAAATTGCAGAAATGTTCTTGTACTGCGATTATCTGAATAAGTCTAGAAATTTACATCACAAATGTCCTGTCTTTACGTAAATCAGCGCTCCGTCGTCTTTGGTATATGGGCAGTGTTCACTTAAATGGGGGCTGCGCAACCACGTACCTTGAGGATAACAACCGTGCTCATCATAAAATGTTCCCTCTAGCACCAATATTTCTTCACCTCCCCAATGTTTGTGAGCATTAAATTGCGTATTGGGAGCCCACTTTACTAAGGCCACATTTTCGGTTTCAAAATTATGTAATGGCATTACTGTTAAACCATTAACCATACCTTGATGCCAAAGTTGTTCGTTTGTATCGATAACTTGTTGTTCAGTATCAGCCGGTTTAAATTGTTGCAATTTAACAAATATCGTTGCGCCCTCTTTACCAATTTTAGGCGTATGGCTGGTGCCAATTGGATTTCTAACGTAACAACCTTTGCCATAAGATTGGTGTTCATCCGAAAACACGCCATCTAAAACAAGAAATTCCTCACCACCCGTGTGCACGTGAGATGTAAATTCACTGTGTGGAGCATACCTTACTATTGACGTTGCCCTAGCGACTTCGTCACCTACTCGGTCCAACATCATGCGTTCGACACCTTTCATTGGAGAATCTACCCACTTATATTGCTCAGGTGTTATTACCACACGCTGTTCAAAATCAGCATTAATTAATGTAGTCATCAAACCTCTCTACCTTTTTAAACATATAAAGATTACGTGGTTATTGTAATTTAAGATTAAATACATTGATAAATTTCTAAGTCGAGGGAGCTGTTTAAAAAAGGCGTAACGAATAGAAAAAGCAATAAGCGGTTGAATAGAGCAGATAATTTTAGTGGGTGCAAAATAGTAGATTAAGCCATCATGGATAAGGTACGTGACTCCTCTAACACCTTAAACCAGGATTCGACGTCAATGTCCTTGCCGTCTTTAATTTGTGAGTTAGCATTCTCAGCAATTTGATTTTTTGAATTTTCGCTGCCGCTATTTTCAGCCTTTAACCGAGACCGCACATTTATATCAAGGTTGTTATAAACCTCTGGTTTAATATCAGACATTTGATTCGGCAATAAAGCTTCAGGCTTGACGGCGAGCTCTAATTGAAGCGTTTGACGAAATTTTTGCTGTGTTAGTGCATTGAATTTAAGCGAACGTTCTGCACTTAAATCACCACGCAATGTTTTCGCTTGGATATTAAACTGTTTGTATAAATCAGTTTTATTGGTTGCAGGTTTTGTTCTAGGCTGATGAAATTCGTCTAAATCTCTGGCGTCATTGCTGAGCATCGACAAAATTAAAGCAAAGGTTTGTTGATGGCCGGTATCAGTAGCGCTTTTTAATTCGCGGTAAAAATCAGATTCACGAATAACACCGCTTTTTACAGCCGTGACCTCACTCGTTTCTAACTCTGATAATTGCATATATACTTCTAAACCAACCTGCTTATGGATAATAAAGCGGCAGTCAGTAAGAAAACTTTAATTATTTATTTACAGCGCTAAATGATTTGTTATTATGCGCTCCGTAAATTGCTGGAGGGGTTCCCGAGTGGCCAAAGGGATCAGACTGTAAATCTGACGGCTCCGCCTTCGGTGGTTCGAATCCACCTCCCTCCACCACTTATTTAGAGAAACCGAGTTTATTTATTTAAACTCGGTTTTTTGCTTTCTGGGCTTTAATAAACTCTATCGTTTAACGTCGCGCATGGAATGAGCGCACATTGGGTAACTAACCTTAAAAAATGCGCTCGGATTTTTGTTCCTTTGCCTGTACACTCAATTTGAGATAACCGTTAGAATTTAAAAAATAATACTTGAATTTACGGTTAAAATTACAAGAATGTAGTTAGGTCAAATCTAAAGTAGTCTTATTTTGAAAAACAATTTCACCTTCGAAGGCAAAACAGTTCTTATCGTTGACGATCAGAAACCGTTTCAAGTAATGATGCGGAGCATGCTCACTAACATGAACGCCGAGAAGGTTTCGATAGCACATACCGGCGAAGCCGCTATTAATATGTGCCAAAAAAGCAGTTTCGACATTGTCTTTATCGATTACAACCTCGGTGAAGGGCGTAATGGCAGACAATTGTTTGAAGAGTTAAAAGAAAGACACTTTATTAAAACCTCTAGCATCGCGATTTTGGTAACAGGCGAAGCGCTATCTACACTGGTTGTTGGTGCTCTTGAGGTGATGCCTGATGATTATATCGTCAAACCATTTTCTCAAAGCTTATTAGTACAGCGTGTTGGTAAAGCATGGGCAAAAAAACAGATTTTTGTGCCCTTTTACAGCGCCATGGATAAACTCGATTATCCAAAATCGTTACAAATCATTAATAAAATTATTGAATTACACCCTCGTCATAAATCTACATCGTACAAATACAAAGCCGAAGTTCTATTTAAGCTGGAAAAATACGACGAACTGGAACAATTTGTTGATAAATTTTTAGAAAAGAAACGCATAAATTGGGCGTTGATATATAAAGCTAAAGTACTGCAATTTAAAAAACGATATTTAGAAGCCATTAAGTTTGCCAAAGAAGCTGTGTTACAAAGTAAATTTAATGTCACAGCCTACGACATCATCACAGATTGTTATCTGCAAACGGATGATTTAGAGCAAGCCTACGACTGGATAAGATCTGGTATAGAAAAGTCGCCCTATTCTGTTTCACGTCAATACAAATTGAGCTCAGTGGCGAAAATGAACGAAGATTTTGAAGCGTCAATAAAAGCCTGTAGCAACGTCGTTGATTTAACCTCTCACGCCTTTAAAAAAGATTACCGTCACATCTTAAATCATATCCGCAACATCATAGATATTTGCGGACTTGAAAATGACGACATTAAAAAACGCCGCTTCAATCAAGAAGCAATATACGCGCTCCAACGTTCAAAGCGTGAAAGCTCGTCGTTTACCGAGTTTAAACAAGAAGACTTTGAAAAGATTTGTATGGCGCGGCTAGACTCAGCCCAAGGTTTAAATTACAAAGCGAAAAAAGAGTTTTTTAAGCTCGCCGATGAAATGGAAGAAGAAGAAGTAGACTTCCCTTCCGAATTATTGGCGGACGGTATTTCATTGATGATGAAAATCGGCGAGTTTGATAAAGCAATTGAATACGCCGAACAAATCAAAAACAGTGGCACCGAACTCGATGAGTTTAGCCAAAAGATGATCGTTGAAGCACACGACTCATCTAAAGAAAGCATGCAAGCGGTGAAACAACTTAACCGTGAAGGCATTGAAAAGTATACAAAAGGTGAACTCGACGAAGCCTGCAAGTATTTTGAAAAGTCGCTTGAAATTGCGCCTATGAACACTGGTAGTGCCCTTAACCTATTGCAAGCGTTAATTGCAATGATAGAAAAAACACCTAAGAAAAAATGGGAACTGCTTGAGCGTTGTAAGGCCGTTCACAAAATTGTCGATGGTATGCCTATCGCTGAGAGCCACCAAAAACGTCTTGATGACTTAAACAAACAATATGTAAAACTTCAAGGCAAGTGACCAGAGCGTTTTACCTTATTTTAACGCCACAGGTCCCGAACAAAATTTCATTCCCACAGTAGCAGAACTCTCTAACATCTAGCTGTGAAAGTAAGTAAAATTGCCTTACTGTAAAGTTATGAATAAATCTAACTTCTGAGCACCTTGTATGGATAAGGGCGTTATAAGTCTATGATGCAATATTTATTTTTCGTTGCCTTCGCTATGTTGGCTATCGTACAACTAGGCTTTCCTATTTTAGCCAGTAAAATTAAATTTAGGTTTGATGAACTTGGCTATAAAATGGAATCAGAGCCTAGTTATTCCTGGTTAAATGTATCCAACTTTTGGGCTGAAGCTAGGAGAGAAAATAAAACATATAAAGATCCTCTAGTTCGTAAATATTTAGCATTGAGAACATTCTGGTGGATATTAGTCATTATTTGTTTTATTGGTTTTGCTGTTTCCGGCTAAAAGATTTATTACAAGTCACTCAAAAGGACTCAAAACGTTTGACTTGCGCTCTTTCTTCGCTAATTTTAGCCAAACTTTAATACGCCACATGTCGCGGCCTTTTATCCGCGTAATAAAAAATGTCGAGTGCTGTGACAATCTCATTTCGAAAAAAGCTCAGGTCAATTACTTCCTATTGAAAAACAAATCTGGCAGTTCAAGGTTAGTCAATAAACAGATCTAGGTAATTATTCCCTGATTTTTGTTATTTGTTTTGGGTTAGCTGGATAGTACAAATCCCCACGTTGTTGTTGATATTCAAAAAATTTGGCGTCTTTATACGGCAGTTTCATAAAGCCTGAGACCCCAACACCTTCTATGTACTTTATGTTATTGATAATACCTGCTAAATGCTGTGCAAATTCTTGTTGTTTAGATATGTCCAACAAGTGGTAATAATTGTGAATTTTTAAGTGTTTAGGCAATACTTCGAAAATAATACATCCGGTGTGGTGAATTTCGTTAAGTGCGATAATGTGCGTCATGATTTGCGAGGGCAAGGTTAGACGTTCGTCTGGATCGTCTCCGTCTTCGAAATATGAATGCTGTTTGCCTTGTTCAATTCCTGGGACGTCAGTTGTTTCAAAAGGAATGTAGGCGTTGTCTTCAACAATAAACGGTTTATCTGTTGAGTTTCTTTCGACATGAATAGTATGTTTCGCATCAAACAAGCAGCTTTTAAATGTACCCTCTCGAATTGACAAACTGCGAGCCAAATCCACCATGTTATTGATGGTTTCAGTGACACTCTTTCGGACCGTTTCATCAAATAAATTTAAGTTTGAATCTACGTAAATGCCCTCTTCTTGCCAATGGATCGCCAGACCACCAACCAATGGAAATTCACTTAAACGACTTACCGCTGCGACAAACGCCTTTTCGTTATCACCCATGCCTTGTAAGTAGTTTTTATAGTATTTATCTAATTGCGCGTCTTTAACGTTACTTAATTCGTCGTTGCTGTCTTGTTGTCGTAAAAATGACTTTCTTGATGAATAAACGACAGTGTCGAGGGATTGTTGTGAGGTTTTTCGCCATATTGGTAAACTTGCAGTTAATGGCTGCAGTGCAATATCGGGCAAATACCAATTCGACATCAGCTTCGACTGACTCAAAAAGCGATCGCCTGCTTCAATTCGACTTTGTTTGTCGTCACTCATCATTTGTGCCAGTGAATCAGCCAGCACTTTGGGCAAGCCTAGAGAAGAAACAGGAATAGCTCCTGTTCCATATCGACAGTTTTGATTTGATGCTAACGCATATAACGTGGCTGCTGCTCCTTGTTCATCGAATCTAGGTGTCGATAATTCGCCGTTAAGTTGCTCTTTGCCAATAAAATATACGTCGCCGAGTTTAGCATTGGTATTTTGCATATCGGCGGACATAAGCTCCATGACATTATTCATCACTGGATTACCCTGATGATCCAACTGCGAAAATACACAAGAGCCCCAATCAATTAACGAAAGCTTATTTGTCTGCTCGTCCCAAACTAGGTTGGACGGTTTAATATCTCCATGGATAACAGGTTTGTTTTCATATTGACCACTACCAGCTAACACTTTAACTTGTCGAAGATAGTTTAAGATATCAGCCAATTGTATGGCGATTTCGACAATGGTCTTAACAGGCAGTTTTCCCTTTAGCTTAGACAACTCGTGAAGATCAGTGCCCTGACCTCGCTCCATAACAAGAATGCCTTGTTTTTTCACTGTTTCATACGCGAGAAAGTTTGGAATATTAGGATGAGAGAGTTTACTTAACATAAACGCTTCTTCTTCCATCTTTTCTCTCACCGATTGCGGCAAGGTGATCCTGGAAAACTTAAATACTCGTTGTTGATTTCCATTATTAGTACCAACAAATACAAAGCCATAAGCGCCTTTACCAATCAGTTCAACATCTGAGTACCCCATTTTAACCAATTGTTTTTTACACAACTCAACCCAGTTACGAAGCTTTTTTGCATCGTTGGCTGACAACAAATAAATTGATTGCTCGTCGGGAATGTAAAAATTCTTTAAGTTGGTTTCCACTGAAACTCACATATAGGTTGGTAACTTAAAAGCGTTTGAGACAAAAAACGCCGTTTCAAAAAATCATGTGATGACTTTATCGAAACAGCGCTTTTTTCTCTATTAGTTTTTTAAAATCTAATGCTTACACTAGATTCATCAACATACTCGAAGGGTTTTGCAAATAGCTGCACCACAAGTTATTGAATCTCGCTATCGTGCCACCGTCAATAATACGATGGTCGCCAGACCAGCTTACCGTCATGATACGACGCGCTTCTACGCTGCCTTCGGCGTTAAAGCGAGGTAACTCTTGTAGTTTGCCTAACGCAACAATCGCCACTTCAGGTTTATTGATGATTGGTGTTGCACTAATACCGCCAATTGCACCGATGTTAGAAATAGTTATCGTGCCACCTTTCATTTGCTCTGGCATAAGTCGGCCAGCTCGCGCTTGATTGGTGATCTCAGCCACCTCTTGTGCAATGTGTTTAATGCTCTTATTCTGGCAAGATTTAACATTTGGCACTAACAAGCCAACTTTTGAATCAACCGCCATACCTATGTTGTGCTCAGATAAATACGTTAATTCTGTGCACTCAGCGTTTGGCGTTGAATTCATGATTGGGAATTCTTTTAATGCCAAGGACAATGCCTTGATGAAAAACGACATCATAGTTAACTTAATGCCCTGTTCTTCATACTGAGGTTTTAACTGTTTTCTGATCTCGTACAGCTCAGTTAAATCGATTTCATCGGTATATGTGAAATGCGGAATCGTAGACACTGACGCTTGCATTGCATTAGCCATTGCAGCTTTCACACCTTTTATAGGCTCGACATGATCCACTTTATTCGATGAATCATTCTGCGCTGTTGTGTTGACACTTGCCTGACTAACCGGTTTTGATGCTTGAGATTCGATGTTTACTGTTTGTGAATTATGATTTCTTAAATCATCTTTAAAAACACGACCTTTTTCGCCGCTGCCTTTAACCTGAGTAATATCAATATTCATTTCACGGGCTAAGCGGCGTACCGCTGGTGACGCCACCGCTTTTTTACGTGCAGAAGACTCAACCGATTGTTGGTTTTCTGTTGATTGTACTGATGCAGTCTCTACTTTTTCGACTTTTGATACGTCTGCTTGCCGTTTGGCCTTTGCAGTGGTGTTTTGTTGAGTGACAACAGATAAGGCAAATAGTGGCTCATGAACTTTGGCAATTTCGCCTTTTTCATAATATAACTTTTCTATTTTACCATCCGACTTAGCTGGAATTTGCACCAGCGCTTTGTCGGTCATTACATCACAAATCGCTTGGTCTTCTTTTACGTCGTCGCCCTCAGCCACTAACCATTCTACAACTTCACATTCAACGATACCTTCACCAATATCAGGCAATAAGAAGTCTTCAATTTGTAATTGCATGCCGCCTGTTGAAAGCGGTGTATCTTTCACTGGCGATCGATCTAGTATTTGATCCGTCACAGCTTGCGTTGGTGAATTTTCTACGTTGCCTTCAGTCGATGATGACAACGCAAACAAAGGTTCATGAACTTTGGCGATTTCACCTTTCTGATAATAAATTTTGCTAACGATTCCATCTGAAACCGCTGGAATTTGCACTAATGCTTTGTCGGTCATTACATCGCAAATCGGTTGATCTTCTTTGATTTCATCGCCTTCTTTCACCAGCCATTCAACCACTTCACACTCGACAATACCTTCGCCGATATCAGGTAATATAAAATCTTTACTCATTTTAAAACTCCAACCTGATCTTAATAATTAACACTGCGTTTAATGGCTTCATACACTTTTAGATGATCGGCCATATATTCTTTTTCATGCGCTAGCGGGTATGGTGTATCCAAGCCACAAACACGTTCGATAGGTGATTCTAGATGTAAAAAACATTCCTGTTGAATCGTTGCCGCAATTTCAGAAGCAAAACCACCAGTCAGTGGTGCTTCTTGAGAAACAACTAAACGGCCTGTTTTCAAAACTGAATTAGCGACGGTCTCAACGTCCCATGGAACTATGGTACGTAAATCAATGACTTCACAAGAGATATTGTCCTTTTTAGCCATCTCTGCCGCTTTTTCCATTATTTCTACTTGAGCGCCCCACGCCAATAACGTGATGTCTTCACCTTGTTGAACAACCTCTGCTTTATCTAGAGGAATTAGATATTTATCTTCCGGAACTTCACCCACTGATGCGCGATATAAACGTTTAGGTTCAAAAAAGATCACTGGATCATTTGCTTCAATTGAAGACATTAATAAACCTTTAGCTTGATACGCATTTCTAGGGAATACAATTTTAACCCCTGGTGTATGCGCAAAATAAGCTTCAGGCGATTGAGAATGGTACAAACCACCAGCAATACCACCACCGTAAGGTGTTCTGATAACTAAATTGCCAACGTTAAATTCATTACCAGAACGATATCTAAATTTCGCAGTTTCGTTTACGATTTGGTCGAACGCTGGGAAGATATAATCTGCAAACTGGATTTCAGCAATGGCTTTTACGCCTTGAGCGGCCAAACCATTTGCAAAACCGATAATGCCTTGTTCTACTAACGGTGTGTTAAACACACGACTTTTTCCAAACTTCTCTTGTAAACCACTAGTCGCTCTAAAAACACCACCAAAATAACCAACGTCTTCACCAAACACACAAGACTTTTCGTGTTCTTCCATGCTCAACATAAGGGCTGAATTGATTGCTTGTAACATGTTCATTTTAGCCATTATTGTTGCTCCTCTATACGGCTTGAGGTCACGGGATAGGCATCCGGATATTTTAGAATATGTTGTTTCAGCGCTTCGTACTGCTGCTGTAGGTGGTTAGGAATATCATCGTAAACGTCAGTGACTAGTTCTGATAGCTCTGGTTTTTCCACATGTTCAGCCGCTTTCAGCGCGTCCAAAACTTGTTTACGAATTTGTTCTTTTGCTGCTTCATCTTCTGATTCGTCAAGCCACCCTTGTTTTACAAGGTAAGCACGGAAACGTGCGACTGGGCAATTGGCTCTGAAGTTTTCCTCTTCGTCTTTTGAACGATAGCCAGACGGGTCGTCGGAGCTAGAGTGAGCAGCCAACCGATAAGCAATGGACTCAATTAACACCGGTTCGTTGTGTTTAACCGCATGTTCCCTAGCAAGTTTTACGGCTTCGTAAACCGCTAAGGTATCTACACCGTCTACACGTATCGCTTTCATGCCATAACCAACCGCTCTACAGGCAATACCGTCACCTTTAAATTGTTCACTTGCTGGCGTTGAAATCGCATAACCGTTATTTCGGGCAAAAAAGATCACCGGGGCGTTATGCACCGCGGCCATGTTCAAGCCCGCGTGAAAATCACCTTCAGACGCTGCGCCTTCACCGAAGTAACAAATGGTACAGTTAGTTTCTTTATTTTGAATCGAAGCTTCTAACTTTTGACCATAAGCATAACCTGCGGCCTGTGGTATTTGTGTTCCCAGTGGAGACGAAATGGTCATATAGTTATGTTTGTTTGAACCATAATGGATCGGCATTTGACGGCCTTTACCTAAGTCATCCTTATTAGAGAAATTTTGACTCATAAATAAATCAAGCGGAAATCCTCGATAAGCCAACGCGGCTTGTTCACGGTACTGAGCAAATATCATATCTTGATCGTCAAGCGCGGCAGTACTTGCAGTGATTGATGCTTCTTCACCTAAGCACTGCATGTAAAAGCTGATACGCCCTTGACGCTGAGCTGCCAACATACGCTCGTCCAATATTCGAATGAATCGCATGGTTTCGTATATTTTGAGGGCTGTAGTTTTGTCTAACGACGATTTTTGAGCCTCTGGATACATTTCACCATCAGCGTTTAACATTTTAAACGACGGAATGGACAACGCATTTTCCGACACAAAATCGAGTGTAAACGTATCGCTTGTATTTATATTATTTGGATTATCGACACTTTGAGTTTTACTCATCGAACTGCTTCCTGTTGAGTCAACGCGGTTTATGCTGCTTTAGTTTTTGTAGGGTATTCACACAGTTAATAACGCGTCTATCTTGTTATTGACTTGCTTTCGACTTTACAACTGGCGTGTTGGGGATTCAATTTTGTGCAGATTTAGAGTAAATAGTTTAGACGTAAAAAGTGTTAACTTTTATTTCCACTTTTCTGCGCTTTTGGGCTCAAAGATAAGTTTTCAGATTAACCTTGTATAACGTATTTGATTATAGTTCAGCGAAAAAAAGAGCCCAATAAATTGAGCCCTCACGTTTTTTATTGCGTTTCAGTGCTACGCAATCAAACGAGGTTATGGTTAATATCGGTGGGTGTTACCATCAATAGAGCCCGCTGCCCTATTTCAACGTTGGCGTTTGGAAAGACAATCGCCTCACCATCTTGCTCTACCAATATGTCATCGCCGTTTTCAGATGCGATTACGTCACCCTTATTAAATTGGGTAAAGTTTGCTAAGTCATCGGCAAAGTGCAATTTAAAATCTTCGTAATGTTTATTTATCTCTCGATACACAGACAATAATTGATAGTTGCTCGATTCAAACTTTTGACCATCGAATTCAGTACCGAGTAACAAAGCTTGTAACGTTTCCTTTGCTGCTTTGAATTTACTCTGATCGTTTTGACCAAACGGCCTAACTTTGCCAAGTTCAACGGTAAACGCCTCTGCACCGTGAGTGTTTGACGAGTAATAACTGAATGTAGTTGCTGGTTTTTGCATCAGAAGGAAGGTAGTTACCCCCATCGCACGTAGAATTTCAAATTGTTGTTTTTGCCAAGGATTGCCGTGAAGATATGGATAAACCGCAAACTTTTCATGCGCAGAGTCACGAATGGCCGTGTGCAAGTCGTAATGTGTTTTATGCGACTGCGGATACAAATCAAAAAAGCGTGTGACATATTGCTCTAGCTTTTCAGCTCGTTGACGTTCCTTGTTTGTAGCACGACCTTGTGGATCGGTGCCTTTACTATGTGCGCCGCTGAATAAACGATTCATATTTTCTTCAACAAAACGCTTTTCAATATTAATCGAGGCAGGATTACCAAAAATAAATAACACTGGATGTTTAGGCGTTAACTTGCCATTTAAAACATCGGTGATGAGTTCGTCACAAATTTCGATAGGTGCCGTTTCATTACCATGCACCGCTGATGAAAAGATAAATGATTTGCTGTTATCGGCTTGATTTGGCTCAATATACATGACGCCCGTGTCCCAGACTTGTATTTTACATTTATCATGCTCAACGTCAAAAGGCGATAAAGACCATTCATTTTCACGGGTTAAAGTTAAAAAATCGTTATTATTAATAGATGTCATAGAGTACAACCGTTGAAAAATGTGGACGCTATTATAAAGACAAAATGTAATGTTACCAATTTGATTACACTCTCTGTATAAATCTACCAAAGCCCTTCTATCATTCCTTTGTGACGCCTTAGGTTCTAATTCTGTCATCGTTTAAAGCTAAGTTTCTTTTATACCGAGTTGGTACTTGGTATCCAATATGCAGGTTAAAAATAGAACATGCTTAGATAAAAATTATCTAGATAAATTGATCCGAATCTGAACTATTGGACTAAGATCTAAAATAGAGAATACAAGCCGAATCATAGAGTTAGCGCTCTAGAGTTTATACGATGGGGAGGCACCATGAGTATTTTTGAGCATTACCAGCAACGTTTCGAGGCGGTACAAGAGCAAGAGTTCACTATTGATGAATTTCTTAATCTTTGTAAAGAAGACAAGTCGGTGTATGCATCCGCTGCCGAACGTTTATTGTTGGCGATAGGTGAACCAGAAATGGTGGATACCTCTCAAGATCCTATTTTAAGCCGCATATTTTCCAACCGAATTATTTCTCGATATCCCGCCTTTAAAGATTTTTATGGTATGGAAGACTCAATAGAGCAAATTGTTTCCTACCTAAAACACGCAGCTCAGGGTTTAGAAGAGCAAAAACAAATCTTGTATTTGTTAGGTCCTGTTGGCGGTGGTAAATCGTCATTAGCGGAAAAGCTTAAATTCTTAATGCAAAAGCAACCTATCTATTGCTTGAAAGGTTCTCCGGTTAACGATCACCCTTTTGCATTATTTGATGCCAACGAAGACGGTGAAATACTGCAAAAGGAATATGGAATTTCCAAGCGGTATTTATCCACTATTATGTCACCTTGGGCTGCAAAACGTTTGAAAGAATTCAACGGCGATATCAGCCAATTCAAAGTGGTCAAGCGTATGCCTTCAGTATTGCATCAACTTGGTATTGCCAAGACTGAGCCGGGTGATGAAAACAACCAAGACATTTCATCACTGGTTGGTAAAGTTGATATCCGAATGTTGGAAGACTTTTCACAAGACGACCCCGACGCATACAGTTATTCCGGAGCATTATGCCGCGCTAACCAAGGTTTGATGGAATTTGTCGAAATGTTCAAAGCGCCAATCAAAGTGCTTCACCCATTACTAACTGCCACGCAAGAAGGCAATTACAACGGTACCGAAGGTTTATCTGCACTCCCCTTTAACGCCATAATTTTGGCGCATTCTAACGAATCGGAATGGGAGTCGTTTAGAAACAACCGCAATAACGAAGCGTTTTTAGACCGCGTATACATAGTCAAAGTGCCCTATTGTTTGCGAGTTTCTGAAGAAGTTAAGATTTATAAAAAACTGTTGGAAAATAGTGAGCTTTCTCAGGCGCCGTGTGCACCAAGCACTTTAGAAATATTAGCGCAGTTTAGTATTTTATCTCGCTTAAAGTCTGTTGATAACTCAAGCATCTATTCCAAGATGCGAGTCTATGATGGTGAGAGCTTAAAAGACACAGATCCGAAAGCTAAATCCTATCAAGAATATCGTGATATGGCCGGCGTAAACGAGGGCATGAGCGGGCTTTCGACCAGATTTGCTTTCAAGATCTTATCTCGGGTATTCAACTTTGATCATCAAGAAGTTGCAGCGAACCCTGTGCATTTGTTTTATGTATTGGAACAACAAATAGAGCGGGAACAATTCCCTAGCGACCAACAAGATGCCTATTTGGAATTTTTAAAAGGTTACCTGACTTCGCAATACGTTGAGTTTATCGGTAAAGAAATTCAAACCGCCTATTTAGAGTCTTATTCTGAGTATGGCCAGAACATCTTTGATCGATATGTCACCTACGCTGATTTTTGGATCCAAGACCAAGAATATCGAGACCCAGAAACCGGCCAGTTATTTGACCGCTCCGCGCTAAACGACGAACTAGAGAAAATCGAAAAACCCGCTGGCATCAGTAACCCAAAAGATTTCCGTAATGAAATTGTGAATTTTGTATTGCGTGCCAAAGCCAATAACGAAGGTAAGAATCCGGCGTGGAGTAGTTATGAGAAACTTCGTACGGTAATTGAGAAAAAGATGTTCTCTAACACCGAAGAGTTGCTACCTGTTATTTCGTTTAACGCCAAAGCTAATGCCGACGATCAGAAAAAACACGACGACTTTGTTAATCGCATGGTGGACAAAGGTTACACGCCAAAACAAGTGAGACTGTTATCTGAGTGGTATTTAAGAGTACGCAAATCTCAATAAGCGATTGGTAGGTAGTAGTTATGGCGCATTTTATCGATAGACGTTTAAATGGCAAAAACAAAAGCGCGGTGAATCGCCAGCGCTTTTTGCGCCGTTATAAATCGCAAATTAAAAAAGCCGTGGCCGACTCGATAAGCCAGCGCAGCGTAACTGACACTGAGTCAAGAGAAAGTGTCACTATTCCAAAGCGGGATATTCAAGAGCCTATATTCCATCAGGGTAAAGGCGGTGATAGAGATCGTGTGTTACCCGGCAATGATCAGTTCTCTCGTGGCGACAAAATCAAGCGACCCGAAGGCGGAGGGCAAGGCTCAGGAAGCGGCGAAGCAAGTAACAGTGGTGAAGGTGAAGATGACTTTAGTTTTACCATTTCAATGGATGAATACCTAAACCTGTTGTTTGACGATTTAGAGTTGCCGAACTTACAGCAAACTCAAAACGAACAGATCACTGAATATGAAACGTATCGTGCTGGTTTTAAATCAGAAGGGATTCCAACAAACATAGATGTGGTGCGTTCGCTAAAAGGAGCACAAGCGCGCCGAATAGCATTAACGGCTGGTAAAAAGAAAAAACTTAAAGAATTAGAAGCAGAACTTCAAGAGCTGTTGAATTCAACTACTACTAACAAAAGCCAAGACAGAAGTTTAATAGCGCAGTTAGAACAACAAATATTGCAGTTGAAACAGCGCATTGCCAAAGTACCATTTATCGATACCTTCGATTTAAAATATCGTAACTTTGATAAACGCCCTATCCCAAGTTCACGTGCCGTTATGTTCTGTTTGATGGATGTTTCTGGCTCCATGGATCAAGCCACTAAAGACATCGCCAAACGCTTTTACATTTTGTTGTATCAGTTTTTAACCCGCAGTTACGACAACATAGAAGTGGTTTACATTCGACATCATACCCAAGCCAAAGAAGTCGATGAACAAGAGTTTTTTTATTCACAAGAAACCGGCGGTACTATTGTCTCAAGCGCGTTAAATTTGATGGAAGAAATTGTCAAAGAAAGGTATCCACCTGGACAATGGAATATTTACGCGGCGCAAGCTTCAGACGGCGATAATTGGGCTGATGATAGCCCTCAATGTAAACGCATATTAGAACAGAGCATTTTACAATATTCGCGTTATTTCGCTTACATTGAAATCACTCAACGCTCCCATCAAACGCTTTGGCATGAATACGAACACTTAAACGTTAAGTTTGAAAACTTTGCGATGAAAAATATCAAATATCCCGGAGATATTTACCCTGTGTTCCGAGAATTCTTCCAAAAACAAACCAGCAGTTAGGGAGAAAGCTATGACGGATAGATTACACAACGTAGAAAATAATCAGCCAACCAAACGGTTAACTGATACGCCCTTGTCAGACGGTCCGGACTGGACTTTTTCATTATTAGAAGATTACCAAACAGAAATTGCTCGGGTTGCTAAACATTACGCTTTAAACACATATCCAAATCAAATTGAAATCATTACCTCTGAGCAAATGTTAGATGCGTACTCTAGCGTAGGTATGCCAATTAACTATCACCATTGGTCGTTTGGTAAGAAATTCATTGAATCTTCGCAAAATTATAAACGCGGTTATATGGGTTTGGCCTACGAAATTGTGATCAACTCTGACCCATGCATTTCCTATTTGATGGAAGAAAACACCATGACAATGCAAGCGTTAGTAATGGCGCATGCTTGTTACGGCCACAATTCCTTTTTCAAAAATAACTACTTGTTCAAGACATGGACTGATGCCAGCTCCATCATCGATTATTTGATGTTTGCTCGTAATTACATTCAACACTGCGAACAAAAATATGGCGTAGAAGAAGTAGAAGAAATATTGGATTCTTGCCACGCATTGATGAATCTGGGCGTTGACCGCTATAAACGCCCACAAAAGATCTCAATGTTCGAAGAGCAAAAACGCCAAAAAGAACGGGAAGAATATCTGCAAAGCCAAGTTAATGATTTATGGCGCACTGTACCTTCAATGAACGTTGAAGAACAAAAGAAAAAACAAAACGTGCCAGCCGAACCGCAAGAAAACCTGCTCTATTTTTTTGAAAAACACGCACCGCTTTTGACTTCATGGCAACGAGAACTGGTTCGTATAGTACGAAAGGTTTCCCAATATTTTTATCCACAAAAACAAACGCAAGTGATGAACGAAGGTTGGGCGAGCTTTTGGCATTACACCATACTTAACCACTTGTTTGACGAAGGTTTAGTAACTGAACGATTTATCTTAGAATTCCTGCAGAGTCACACTAATGTGGTGGCGCAGCCATCCTATAACAGTCCATATTATTCTGGTATTAACCCCTACGCTCTCGGTTTTGCTATGTTTACCGACATTCGCCGTATGTGTGAAAACCCAGACGATGAAGACAAAGAATGGTTTCCAGACTTGGTTGGCAAAAACTGGTTAGACACTCTGCATTACGCAATGGAAAACTTTAAAGATGAGAGTTTTATCGCTCAGTATTTATCGCCCAAAATGATCCGAAAATTTAAGTTATTCAATTTACAAGATCATGAAAAAAACAATATGTTGGAAGTGACCGACATTCACAACGAACAAGGTTATAAAGCAATCAGACAGTCGCTGGCTGCCCAATATAATTTAAGCCAAATAGAGCCAAACATTCAGGTCACCAAAGTGGATGTTAATGGCGACCGTTCTTTATCTTTGACCTACACCCCACATGCTAATATCCCATTGGCAAAAAATATTGATGAAATGCTCAGGCACGTTTATCGATTATGGGGGTTTGATGTAAAACTCTACATAGACAAAGGCAACGCAGGAAAAGACTTGCTGGCACAATGCCCAGAGCCAGAAGTAGATAGCCCATGATAAACATAGCGATTAACTCACGGCTGTATAAATTGTATTATTTGACACGACGCCAAACTTCATACTCGACGCGTTTACCATCATGCCATCGAGAGTTATACCAATAGTCTCCGTCTATCTTAGTTTTAAATATAAATTCAGTGCCATGCGGTTGACCAAATGAGTTAAACTGCAAAGTCTCTTTATACTCGCCATTTTCAACTTGATAAGTGCCTGTGCCAGACGCCCGCCCAAAATTCGCCACTCTTTTCCGAAGTAAAACTAAAATGATCCACTGACAGCACTTTTAATGCTTTAAGTTCAAACGACTGATAACCAACTAATTCATTTTTTTTGTTAACGTACTCGCCAGAAACGAGTTCCCAAGCTCCTACTAATTCACTGCTTATGGCCAAGTGACTTAAGAAAAGACTTAACAACAATACCGCTGTTTTAAGCATTATTTATATCTTTATTTGGTATATGTTTTGAAAATGTTATTCATTGATTTTTTAGCGAACTATCGTTTTAGCTAAGCTTTTTTGATTTCAAACAGAATTTTTTTAATACCATGAGATGGTGTCCATTGTTTGACTTCAATAAAGCCGTGCTTTTTGTATAGCCGTATCGCAGGTTCGTTCACTAGCGCTGTTTCTACAAATGCCTTATCAAAATCAAATGTACTTAGCACATATTTTAGTAATTTATCTACTATTCCTCTTCGAAAGGAATTGGGAGCGACCGTTAGGCTGTTAATGTCTAACTGATCATCATATATCGCTACTTCTAATACTGCGGCAAGACAAGTATTTTCAAAAAAGCCATAAAATAACGATTTTGAACCTGCTATATCTTTGACACTTCTCAAAAGAGGAGGAAAGTTTAAAGTCCCTATAAGTTGCGCTTCGATTTTATAGGAACTTTGGAAGATGCTATAAATTCTATTAGCTACTTCAGTATGCGAATTATCTAGTTTGTTGATCATAGTGTGCTTTGATACGAAAGTTTTGAATGTGCTTGAACGGCCTTATTAATGTTAAAAATTATATTTCTAAAATAAGCGCCGAAGGAGAAAAGTCTAACTGCATCTTATCCCTTTTAAATTCTTTTTGTTTTATCAATCCCACTTTAACCTCTCGAGTTCTTCAAATGTGCTAAGCATTTCATCAATTTCAGTAAATAGAAACGCTAAATTTTCGTTATCAATAGTAATTCCATTACTTGTTTCGGACAGGTAATAAGCCGATTTCGAATGAATAGTTAATGACCGTATCCGCGCCATAATAGCGAGTTCTTCGGCTTTAAAATGATTAGAAAAAAGGAAAATAGTCTCAATGTGAGGAATAATTTGTTTACAGAATAGATCAAGCCTTAAAAACCAGTTGTTTGAATTAGATCTTGTTCTATATGGTGGAATATTTTCTAAAATATTACGCACTTCATCGCTTGATGGATAGTAAGACTCTAGAAAACCTTTATAGCTTTTGGGGTAGTTTACTTGCCCATTGTTTCTTGTAACTGCAACAAAATACATCTCGTCTAACAAGTGATTCTTAAGCTCAACCAATTGTTTAACATTCTCATAAATAACTGGTTTCACTTTTTTTCGCGAAAAGAAGTCATTCATGTGAACAGCTATAAAATAGAAAATAGTCGCAGAAATCAAAGAATAAGAAAACTTTAATGTAACCTCGGCAATTACAGAGGCATTTTTAAATAACTCAGGACTATTTTTAAAGAACACTTCAAACGACAGTATCCATATCACTGAAAAGAAAAATACAATTTTCATTGATGTCCTAAACGTACTTATTAACTTCATATAGGAACCATCCTTGAAACATAACAATTTAAAATTAAGTGATTGGCTTAGTTTTATCAGACTTGTTAACTCATTACTAGATAAAGAAAATATTACTATTTAGAAAAAGGTCAGAGGTTAAAAAGTGCAAATGGAGTGTTTTCTGGAATATGAGAGCGATTGAATAATGAATGAGAATTAATACACAGAAAATAAAAAACCCGCTGAATAAGCGGGTTTTGATAGTTTGAAAATAAAGTTCCGTTATTTAACTGAACACGCTTTTAGTTTCCAGATACGGTCAACGTAGTCTTGGATTGAACGGTCTGAGTTAAATTTACCCATGTACGCGGTGTTCAAAATAGCGCTTTTCGCCCAACCTTTAGTATCACGGTATTTGGCATCAACCACTTTATGCGCTTCTGAATAAGACTCAAAATCAGCTAAACATAAGTATGGATCGCCACCGTCTAACAAGCTGTGTTTGATACCGGCTAACTCACCCGGTTTGCCTGGTGTGAAGTAATCTGTTTCGAACCAGTCTAGAACGGCTTTGATCTCATCGTTACCGTAATAGTAATCCCAAGGATTGTATCCTGCCTTTTTAACCGCTTTTACTTCATCAACCGTTAGACCAAAGATAACAACGTTTTCTTCGCCCACTTCTTCGGCGATTTCGATGTTGGCACCATCAAGTGTACCAATCGTAAGTGCACCGTTAAGCGCCAACTTCATGTTACCTGTACCAGACGCTTCTTTACCTGCAGTAGATATTTGCTCAGATACATCAGCCGCAGGGATCATTTTCTCAGCTAACGTCACTCGGTAGTTTGGTAAGAAGACAACTTTCAATTTACCTTTAATGCGCTCATCGTTATTTACGCGCTCAGCGACTTGATTGATTGCATAAATGATGTCTTTTGCTAATGCATAACCCGGAGCCGCTTTTGCGCCGAAGATAAACACACGTGGGTGCATATCGTAATCTGGATTTTGCAATAAACGACGATACAGCGCCATGATATGCAATAAGTTTAAGTGTTGACGTTTATATTCGTGTAAACGTTTAATTTGAATATCGAAAATAGCTGTTGGATCAACTTCAACGTCTGTTAGCTCTTTAATTACCGCCGCTAACTCAACTTTATTAGCGTGTTTGATGTCCATGTAGCTCTTTTGGAACTTGGCATCGCCAGCTTTTTTATCTAAGTCACGCAACAATTCAAGGTCCGTCGGCCATTCTGTACCAACCGTTTTGTCGATTAACTTAGCTAACTCTGGATTACAAGCTTTTAACCAACGACGAGGGGTTACACCATTTGTGACGTTAGTTAGTTTTTCTGGCCATAACGCGTCAAATTCTGGGAATAAGTCGGTTTTTACCAGCGCCGAGTGAACTTCTGCCACACCGTTTACTTTGTTAGAGCCGATAACACTTAAGTTACCCATTCTTACCATGCGCTCGTTGCCTTCTTCGATGATTGACAACTTGGCTTTGATTTCATCATTACCCGGCCATTTAGCTTCAACTTCGTCATCTAAGAAGCGACGGTTGATTTCATAAATGATCTCTAAGTGACGAGGCAATACGCGTTCGAATAAACGAACTGACCACTTCTCTAGCGCTTCTGGTAATAATGTGTGGTTGGTGTAGGCAAATGTCTCGCGACAAATTTGCCACGCGTAGTCCCAATCTAATTGTGCGCGGTCAACTAAGATTCGCATCAGTTCTGGAATTGCTACCGCTGGGTGCGTATCGTTTAACTGAACGGAAACTTGTGCCGAGAATTTGCTCCAATCGTCACCGTGTGCGCGTTTGTAACGACGAATGATGTCTTTTAATGAACATGCACTGAAGAAATATTGTTGAATTAAACGTAATTCTTTACCTGCGTCAGTTTCGTCATTCGGGTAAAGTACTTTTGAGATGGTTTCAGACTCTACGTTTTCTTTATAAGCGTCGTGATAACCGCCTGAGTTAAATACGTCCCAGTTAAAGAAATCAGAACTGCGACTCTCCCACAAACGTAAAACATTAACGTTGTTACCATTGTAGCCAACGACAGGAACATCCCATGGAACACCTTTTATGATGCGACCTGGGTGCCATTCTTTAACTACGTGGCCCTTATCATCAAACTTAGTTTCTACGTAACCATATAGTGGAATTTCTTGGATAGACTCCGGACGACACAACTCAAACGGATTGCCATATTCACGCCAGCTGTCTGGACGCTCAATTTGACGACCGTCTAAGAACTCTTGACGGAATAAACCGTGCTCATAGTGAATACCGTAACCTACAGCAGGTAATTCCATGGTTGCTAATGAATCGATAAAACACGCAGCTAGACGACCTAAACCGCCGTTACCAAGTGCCATGTCTTCTTCTTCATCAACCAACTCATTAATGTCGATGTCTAATTCTTTTAACGCTTTTTGTGCCGTTTCAAACAGACCCATATTATATAAGTTGTTTGATGTTAAACGCCCCATTAAGAACTCTAACGAGAAATAATGAACCGCGCGTGTATCATTTTCAAAATACGATTTCTGAGTTTTACTCAAACGCTCATGCACGTAGTCGTTCATTGCCGCCGCAGTTGCGTTCCACCATGAGCGGTTGCTTGCTTTGTTTTGATCTGTACCAAAAGTGCTGTTTAAGTGTTTAACAATTGATTCTTTGAACTGCTTTGGAGTTATGTTGCCAATCGCTGTTGTCGGCTTGCTCGTTTTCGCTTTAGTTTTTGCCATGTTTTAGCTCACTCATGTTCTAACTGACTTATCATTTCCTAATTAGAGTTATAGCTCTTTTTTAACAAGTCTGTTGATTAATTTGATAATTTTTTAACTCGCGTCAGCTGTCTATTTGTTAGAAAACTACGAGTTAAGAATTTGTTGGTTGCTTAAAAATATGTATTAAGAATATATGGAACAGGCGCTTAGACCAAGGTGAACTAGTGACTTTTTCACTTACATACGTTTGCAAACCGTAATTTTATTACATATTTTGAACACTTCATGAGCCGAGCAAATAAGGTTTGATTAAGTATTAAGCAATGTAACGCGAAAGATAAAGAGAAAGTGATGTATTTAGTTAAATTGCCTAACATAAAAAATGTTAGGCAATTGGTGGAGATTATTATAGACCGACGGCAGTGCCCTCTCGTCTTGGATCCGCTGCGCCTTGCCAACCTTTATCAGTTTTTAAAACACCATGGATACCTGACGTCATGTCAGTCATACGTACTTTGTGTCCTAACCTTTCTAGTTGCGGTTTAAGTTTCTCTAAGCTTGTATTTTTTTCAAGACCCGTTGCCCCGTTACGATTTGATATTCGCGGCATATCGGCGACTTGTTTCATATCCATACCATAATCCAGTAAGCCAATTAATGCATAACCGACGTAATTAATAATACGGCTGCCGCCCGGCGAACCAAGTACTGCAAATAACTCATCGTCTTTAAACACCATAACTGGCGTCATTGAGCTACGCGGTCGTTTTCCCGCTTGTACACGATTAGCGATTAACTTGCCATTTTTACTAGGAACCAGTGAAAAATCGGTAAGTTGATTATTTAATAAAAAGCCATCCACCATGACAGCTGAGCCGAAACCCATTTCGATGCTGGTGGTCATAGAAACCGCATTTCCTTGCTTGTCGACTATGGAGATGTGACTAGTATTCGGCTGTTCCACACTAACGTTTTGCGCTTGCGTATTTGTTATGACATTGCCGGCTATCGCTTTACCTAAGTCATTCGTTTTAGAAATAATTGTTCTTCGAGAATTTATATAATTAGGCTCAATATATTGTCTTAGGCTTGGCACTTCTACAAAGTCACTATCGGCTAAATACTTGTCTCTATCCGCAAACGCCAATTTCGCCGCTTGCGTGTACATATGAACAGTCTCAATGCTATCAATTGGGTGTTTTGTTAATTCATATGGTTCAAGAATTTTTAATAATTGTAAAACTGTATAACCACCAGAACTTGGAGGTCCCATACTGCAAATTTTGTATTTACCCGTTTCTGCTAGGTAATCTAAACAGCCTACGTCTCTTTGCTTAGGTTGATAGCTTTTTAAGTCATTTAGCGACAAAACGCCGGGCGCTATTGCTGCATTTTGTACAGCATCTACAATATTTGCTGCGGTTTCACCTTGATAAAACGCTTCAACACCTTGTTCTGAAATTCGTTTTAATGTTTCGGCAAATTCAACATTTTTAAGTGTTTGACCTTCTTGTAATGCCTTGCCATTAGGAAAGAAATAACGCTTCGCAGCTGGTAACATAGCTATTCCAGGGTTGAACTTCATCGCCACTAGTTTGGCAAGACGAGGACTCACCACAAAACCATTTTGTGCTAATTTAATAGCTGGTGAAAACAACTTTTTCCAAGGTAACTTGCCATGTTGTTGATGAGCGAACCACAACATTTTTAATACACCAGGAGTTCCTACAGAACGGCCACCTATGACAGCATCTATCCAACGTGCAGGCTTACCTGACTCGTCTAAAAATAGCTCTGGCGTTGCATTCAGTGGCGCAGTCTCACGACCGTCATAACTGGTGATTGAACCTGTTTGTGTGTCATACCACAACATAAACGCACCACCACCAATTCCAGATGATTGCGGCTCAACCAAAGTCAACACCAGTTGAATCGCCACGGCTGCATCAACTGCGTTGCCACCCATTTCTATCATTTTAACGCCAGCATTCACCGCATGAGGATTGGCAGCGGTTACCATGCCTTGAACACCGTACGATGCTTTTTGATAATTTAAGCCAGTGAATGCTTCAGGTACTGCACGTGAGGCTTGTTTAGATTCTGAACAGGTTGCAAAAACCAACAAAATAAGAGTAAATAAGCGCATGAAATTACAACTTTTTATTACATATAATCGAATTTCGATGGTAACAAGTTGTCTCTCCAAATCACAGAAAAAATTAGGCTGCTCGTCACATGCTGAACTTGCCCGTTCAAAGTAAATACATCACCGCTCCCATAATTCTAATCATCGTAATGGCGGGACTAGAATTACTGCAACCAACAAGTGCTCAACTGTTTGGTTTTTACCCAGAAAAAATTCTTAATGGTGAGCTTTGGCGAATGGTCACAGGACAACTGCTCCATACCAACATTACACATCTATTGCTTAATTGTGGCGGATTTTTATTAATTTGGGCGTTACACGGTGAGTATTACGGTAAACGTCAATTTAGTATTTTGTTACTGTCGAGCTTACTGTTAGTTGGTATCAGTTTGATGTTGTTTGCCGAATACCGTCATTATGCGGGCATGTCCGCTATTATCCATACATTTATCATTTATGGCGCAATTCAGGACATATTGAATAAAGATAAAACAGGCTGGCTAATTGTATTAGGTGTATTTTTGAAAGTCGTTTATGAAAATGTTTATGGCGCATCTGAATCAACAATAGAAATGATCAATGCCAATGTTGCGGTAGAAGCCCATTTGTTAGGTGTATTGGCGGGTCTAGTTTTAGCGGCTTTGCTACCAAACAAAACCATTAAAAAAGGCCAGAGTTAACTGGCCTTTATGATGATTAAATATTCACGCCTAAGCTAGAATTGAGTCGATTATAGGTGTGTTTCGAACAGCTTGTAAATACGTCTGTATTCATCCAACCAACTTGATGGTTGAACAAAACCGTGTGGTTCTACTGGATAAATTGCCGTTTCAAAATCCTCTTTTTCTAATTCAATTAAACGTTGTACTAAACGCACCACATCTAAAAAGAACACGTTGTCGTCTATCATTGGTGCATTGATCAACAACGGCTTTTCAAGTCCTTCGGCAAAGTATATTGGCGAACTTTTACGATAGGCCAACATATCGTCTTTCGGACGGTTTAAGATATTTGACGTATAACCATCATTATAATGCGCCCAATCAGACACTGGTCTTAAAGCTGCGCCTGCTTGGAATAGATCCGGTTGGGTAAATAACGCCATAAACGTCATGAAGCCGCCGTATGAACCACCGTAAGTGCCAATACGTTCTCTATCGACATTTGCGTTAGCTACTAACCATTCAACACCGTCTCGCAAATCTTGCACTTCTGGTGTGCCCATTTGACGATAAATAGCTGTGCGCCAATCGCGTCCATAACCTTTTGACGCACGATAATCCATGTCCATTACTACATAACCTTGTTGTGCTAACATACTGTGGAACATGAATTCTCGGAAATAGCCTGAAAAGCCAAAATCACTGTTTTGTAAATAACCGGCGCCATGGTTGAAAATAACAGCTCGACGTTTCATCGCGTCTTTTTTCTCTTGTTTTGATAACCCTTTCGGATAATAAACTTTGGCATAAATAGGTTGATCGGCATAAGACGATTTCACCTGAACTACCTCAGGTTTTGTCCAAGGCATAGATAGGAATTCTTCGGTAACCGTATGAGTTAATCGTTTCGCGACGTTACTATTGTCTAAGTCAACCAAGTACAACTCTTCAGGTGTTAATAGATTACTATGCACCACCAATAGCTTTTGCTCGTCTGGACTCATATGAAAACGATTATTGCCCTTTAACGAAGTTAATGCGGTTGGTTCATCTTCTTTACGCTCGTCGCTTTCCAGGCTGTAAATTTGGTAATTACCTGGATGTTCAACATTCGCACGGAAATAAAATTTACTGTCATCTTTAGTTAGATAAACATCAGAAACTTCAAAGTTTCCAGCCGTAATTTGGCGTTCACGTTTAGCTGATAGTTTTTTAGTGTAAATATGTGAGTAACCAGATTGCTCTGATAAGAAGTACAAGGTATCGGACTCGTTAAACCAACCAAATTGATTAAAGGTGTAATTGATCCACGCATCATCATGCAATTGATGTTGATTAACTAACAATGCTTTGTCTAAGTCTACCGTCGCAATCCAGCGGTCTTTGTTGTCCCAAGCTTCAAACATAATGGCAACATTTTTACCATCAGTGTGCCATTGAATAGCACTTTGCGACCAAGTCCAATCAACTAATAGATTAATAGTGCGTTGTTGTTTTACACTTTTATATTTTTTACCCTGTGCCTTAGCGTTTTCAATTTTTACCTCTTTTAGTACATCTTTGTCGTGATCTGGTAAAGATTTTATTGAAAGTGGTTCTAACGAATTCTCGGCAATATCTACCAACCAAAAACGCTGCTGATTTGGTTCAGCGTCTGAAACACGACGTCTAACTTTGTCGAACTGAATTCTGCCATCTTGACCAATGTAATTAGGCATTAAATCATTTTCGCCACGCCAAGGTTTTGATTCCGCTGTTACGACAATTACTTTATCTCCTTTTGGTGATAAAGAAGCATCGACAATGTACTGACCTTCACCTAAGTATATAGGCTCAGCCGTCATTGCTGAGTTTTGTTTTCGTAACGCTAGTTTATGTTCATATCGCGATATCGAATCAGAATGTTTTTTGGCAACATAATCAATTAATTCATGTTGCTCTTTAGCAATAATGTCTTTTGGACCTTCGGGTGGTTTAGGCTGATCGGACATGGAAAAGCTAACTAATTCGTACGATAAGTTAGAATCTAGATCTATTGCATGAATATTATCCCCTAACCAATAGGCCAAATGACCGTTATGCAAAAATTGCGGGGAATTCTCCTGAGAGCTGGTTTGTGTAAGTTGCTTTAGTTGGTTTTGTTTAATATCCAACAAAAATACATCGCCTTGAAAAATATAAGCGGCTAACTCTCCGTCGATATTATAAGTTAAGTCACTCATATCGTACTGATGCATTTTCGCTAATTCTACTTGCTCTTGTGATGAATTAGTAACATCAAGTACTACGGTATCTTTAAGAGGACCTTGCGGCTGATTTTTTTCAAATACAACGTGTTGCGAATTAGGTAACCAACGAGGTTGTTGTGGTGAGTTTGCAATCCATCTAGGGTCAGACATTATTTTTTCGAGTGTTATCTCAATATCCGAATCTACTTGAGTATTTGAGTTTGCTTGTACTTCAGAAGAAAAATAAACAGAAGATGTGAATATCGCTATTGACGCGATATAAGCACAAGGCGTGCTTACATAATTGGTTTTAGTCATTGATTATGCCTTGTTGATTAAATCCAGATCATTTAACCACGCAAGTTGACTTTGGTCTATGCAGTACCCGTCAAAATGACTGAAATTTACTGTGAACTGCTTTTAAAAAGTTAATTTATTTATAACGAAAAATAAAAAAGCGATGATTTCAATAATCACCGCTTTTTTGCTAATTACAATTGTGTCTTAAGGACAAAACTTAAATTACACTCGTATATGACCATTACCCGTCACTAAATACTTTTCGGTAGTTAATGACTCTAAACCCATAGGTCCGTATGCATGCAGTTTTGTGGTTGCAATGCCTATTTCAGCACCAAGGCCTAACTCGCCACCATCAGAAAAACGAGACGACGCGTTAACCATAACAACCGATGCATCAACGCATTGTTGGAAAATGGTAGAAGTTTCTGTGTTTTCAGTACAAATAACCTCAGTATGATTACTGCCATTATCATCAATATGGTCAATGGCATCGTCTAATGAATCAACCAATTTTACGGCGATTTCTAAGTCTAAGTATTCTTCACCGAAATCTTCATCTTCAATTAACTTGGCACAATCAAAGTAATTAACGCTATTTTTACAGGCGTTAATGATCACATTGTGTTTGCTCAATGCTTTCGCCGCCAATGGTAAAAACTTATCCGCGATGTCTCTATGAACCACTAAACCTTCAAGCGCGTTGCATACACCAGTACGTTGTGTTTTGCCGTTGACTAATAAATTGATAGCTTTTGTAACATCAGCGTCTTTATCGACATATAAGTGACATACGCCTTTAAAGTGCTGGATCACTGGAACCTTACTATTATCAGTAACAAAGTTTATAAGTCCTTCTCCGCCACGAGGAATGATGACGTCGATGTACTTTCTTTGTTCCATTAACTCCATCATTAGACTTCTGTCAGGGTGAGGAATTACAGTAATTAATTCTTCTGGCAATCCAAATGAAGCCAATACTTTTTGCAAAACAACCGCTATTGCCATACTTGAATTCAGTGCTTCTTTACCACCTCTTAGAATAACGGCGTTACCAGATTTAAAACATAATGCGCCAGCGTCAGCAGTTACATTAGGTCGTGCTTCATAAATCATGCACACAACACCTAGTGGAACGCGCATTTTATTGATTTTTAACCCATTTGGCTGATCTTGCATTTGCCTTTGTTTACCGACTGGATCGGACAAAGTAGCAATTTTCTCGATACCAGCTGCCATAGACTCAATTCTTTCATCTGTTAACAACAGACGGTCAATCATTGCGCTGGCTAAGTTATCTTCACGCGCTTGCTCAATGTCTTTTCTGTTTGCTTCCAATATGACATCTTTTTCAATTCTTAAACTGCTTGCCATTTCAAGCAAGATATAATTTTTTGTTTCTTCTTTTAACGTTAATAATTTACGCGCAGCGTGTGCTGCTTGTTTTGATAAGTTTGTAATTAAACTCATTCGTTCTCCAGTACTGCAATATGTTCTTTAGAAATAATTGGTCTATTTTGTGGTTGGTTATAATCAGCGTCATCTTCATCAGACTGCTCTTGCGCTATATAATTCAACAAACAACTGCTGTAGTTGACTTTCGCTTTTGCGACGCGAGTGCCATCATCGGTAGACACAACTACAGTGTCACCAACACCAAACTGGCCTTTTACTTCTAAAATATTATCTGTTGTTAAAAATTCGTCGGACTCTGCAAAGTCTTGATTTTCATCATCAATTATCACTTCGCCCCGTTCGCGTACAGTGTGGGTCATCCAATGTACAGAAGGTGCTAAAGGCGCTTCATGTGGTAGGAAGTGAGTGCCTGGGTTTAAGCCCTGCAACAATTTACTAAACGACTCTTGCTGAAAACCATTAATAATATAAGTATCGATACCATGTGCCGTTGATTTTTCTGCGGCTTCTATTTTGGTTAACATTCCACCAGTACCGACCGCACTTGTCACCCCTCCGGCCATGTCATATAGTTCTGGCGAAATTTCAGTAACCACACTAAACAACTTAGCATCAGGATTAGTTGTTGGGTTTCTGTCATACAGACCATTTACGTCTGTACACATGATCAATACATCTGCGTCTACCGCCGAAGCTGCCATAGCCGCTAAGTTATCGTTATCACCAACTTTTACTTCTTCTGATGTAACCGTGTCATTCTCATTGATGACTGGGATCATTCCATTTGCTAACAACGATTCAATGGTCTCTTTAATACTAACGTAACGCTCTCGATTACATAAATCAGCGTGAGTTAATAGAATTTGCGCTAAAGGGTCGCCAAGAAGCTTTCCCCAAATGGCCATCATTTCTGTTTGACCGACTGACGCCATTGCTTTTTTGACGCCTTTTGTGACAGTTGGATTATCAAACCACTGTTTACCTGCTGCAACAGAGCCAGACGAAACTAAAATGACTTGTTGCCCTCTTTGACGGCAGGAGCTGATAAAGTCAGCAATATTACTTAAATACTTTGTACTACAACCTTTTCCTTCTGGTGCGATTAAGGCACTACCGACCTTTATCACTATCCTCTGTTTGTCATTAATTGACATAATTCCTCTCATGAAAGCTTTGCTTTAATCGAATTGTTGTTTTCTGTTGAGTTTACTTCTGAATGAATTCATTAGTATTCAATATACTTTACAACCGACTCTAATCATGGGAATTCACTCAACAACTGCCAGATTGCAAAGTCGAATGAAGTACAATGATTAGAGTACTAACTATTATAATGCTAAATTATTCTTAGAAAATCAAGGTTAAATTTTAGGCTGAAATTATCACAAGGTTATATTACAAAGGCATTTCAGATATTTTTTGTTTATATTATTTTTGTTAGTATTCAAATTGTTTAATATAAACAGAGCAAGAAAATGGATAAATACGAAGAGCTCCTTGTCTCTCTACGGCAAGTGATACGCGCGATAGACCTATATTCGAAAAAGTTAAGTAAAGAGACGGGACTGACTAGTCCGCAACTGCTTGTGTTACAAGCCGTAAAGTCAAAAGAAAATATTATGGTAAAAGAAATCGCTGAAAGTATTACGTTAAGTTCAGCAACCATAACCAGTATTTTAGATAGACTAGAACGTCGAAACTTAGTGGTTAGACAGCGTTCTACATTGGATAAACGTAAAGTCGGTATTAATCTTACTTCTCTTGGAGAAGATATAATCAAAGGCTCTCCCACACCATTACAACAACATTTTATTCACCGTTTTGAATCTATGGAAGAATGGGAACAATCGCAAATGGTAGCCACCATGCAACGTATTGTTAACATGATGGATGCGGAAAAATTAGAAGCTTCTCCGCTATTAGAAGTCGGCCAAATTTTATCTAAATAGCATTTAACGAATAACTGAATGTTTCGCAGCCACCTCAAGATTTATTGCTGTCGGTATTTTTCGCAGCGTGACCTAGTGAGTAATGTTCGGTATAATTGCCAACTTAACATTTCAAACTAAATTTTCCGTTTTTTCAAAGGCAATACATGACCGTAAAACAATTCGACCCAAGTCAAACCACAACACTTGAAACGCCTAAAAAAGTGTTGCAACAGCAAAGTGAGCAGAAAGCAAAAGATGGAATGTCTTTTGATATCGGTAGTCGCATTGGTTTTATTTCGCTTGGCTGCCCTAAAAACTTAGTTGACTCTGAACGAATTTTGACGCAATTGCGAACGGAAGGTTACGAAGTCGTTAATACATACAATGACGCTGACCTAGTCATCGTAAATACCTGTGGTTTTATTGACTCTGCAGTACAAGAATCATTAGACACCATTGGCGAAGCTCTAAAAGAAAATGGACGAGTTATCGTTACCGGTTGTCTTGGTGTTAAAGACGATGAAATCAGAGAAGTTCACCCTAATGTTCTTGCGGTTACAGGCCCACACGCCTACGAAGAAGTGCTAAATCAAGTCCACGAGTTTTTACCTAAACCAGAACATAACCCTTTCGCAGACTTAGTGCCTAACCATGGTGTGAAGCTCACGCCAAAACATTTTGCTTATTTAAAAATATCGGAAGGTTGTAACCACCGATGTACATTCTGCATTATTCCATCAATGCGTGGCGATTTAGTCAGTCGCCCTATTGGTGAGGTTTTATCAGAAGCTGAACGGTTAAAAGCGGCTGGTGTAAAAGAGTTATTGGTAATTTCTCAAGATACGTCCGCTTACGGTGTTGATGTAAAACACAAAATGGATTTTTGGAATGGTCAACCTGTAAAAACGGACATGAAAACCTTGTGCGAAAAGCTTGGTGAAATGGGGCTTTGGGTTCGCCTACATTATGTATATCCTTACCCGTCGGTTGATAAAGTTATTCCTCTTATGTCTGAAGGAAAATTACTTCCGTATCTAGATATCCCTTTTCAACACGCCAGCCCTAAAATCTTAAAGGCGATGAAGCGTCCTGGACAAGCTGAAAGAGTATTAGAACGCATCAAAAAGTGGCGAGAGATATGCCCTGAAATAGTCATCCGCTCTACTTTCATCGTTGGTTTTCCAGGTGAAACAGAAGAAGATTTCCAAATGTTATTGGATTGGCTAGAAGAAGCACAATTAGACCGTGTCGGTTGTTTTAAATACTCACCTGTAGAAGGCGCAGTAGCAAACCAATTAGACGGTGAAGTGTCAGAAGAAGTCAAAGAGCAACGTTACATTCGATTCATGGAAAAACAACAAGCTATTAGCACCGCAAAATTAAAAGCCAGAGTTGGTCAATCTATGCAACTATTGGTAGATGAAGTTGACGAAGAAGGCGCTATAGCACGCTGTTACGCTGACGCTCCTGAAATCGACGGCATGGTTTATCTAAACGGAGAAACTAAGTTGTCGCCGGGAGACTTAGTTGATGCAACAATTGAGCACTCTGATGAATACGACTTATGGGCAAGCTTGTCTTAAGTCTTAGTTATACCCCTATATATATAATGGTTTAATTAACGGTGGGCTTTGCCTATAATCATCAAAACGGACAATAAGAATTAAATATAATGAGCGAAAACGATCAACAACTTAAACGAGCTGGATTAAAAGTTACTTCACCACGTCTTAAAGTTTTAGAAGTTTTAAAAGCGACGCCAGATCAACACATAAGCGCTGAAGACTTATATAAGTTAATGTTAGAGCAAGATGAAGAAATCGGTTTAGCGACTATTTATCGCGTCCTTAACCAATTTGACGATGCGGGAATAGTAACGCGACACCACTTTGAAGGTGGCAAGTCAGTCTTTGAGCTCAGTGACAAACAACATCATGATCATCTTGTATGCTTGAATTGCGGCCAGGTTATTGAATTTGAAGATGACGTTATTGAAGAACGTCAGTTAATGGTCGCTGAAAAATACAATATTAAGCTCACTCACCATAGTTTATATTTGTACGGTGAATGTAACGACAAAGAAGCCTGTGAGGCTTATAAAGACCAAAACTAACATACTTAGAGTGGCCTTTATCTTCAGTTCACGCTATCGAATATAAGGGTTCGTTTGACGTTCGAATCCGATATTTGATACCGGACCATGACCGGAAATGAATTGGTAATCATCTGGCAGCGTTAATAAGTTTTCACGAATAGAGTTTATTAACGTTGCATGATCCCCCCTCGGAAAGTCGGTTCTCCCTATACTTCCTCTGAACAATACATCTCCGACCCAAATGAGTTTATGTTTGTGGTTTATAAATACAACGTGCCCAGGAGTATGACCAGGGCAGTGTTTTACATCAAACTCTAAATTACCAACTGACACCTTGTCCTCGTGCTGTAACCAGCGAGTTGGTTCAAACTGTTTTGCTTCTGGAAATTGGAACATGCGAGACTGATCTGACAGTTTTTCTATCCAAAATGAGTCTTCTTTTTCAGGTCCTTCAATAGGTAAGTCAAATTTTTCTGATAAATCTTTGGTGCCACCGGCATGATCGATATGTGCATGAGTTATCAATATTTTTTCCGGCTCTACACCTAGCTCATCGAGTCTTTGACAAATTCTATCCACTTCACCACCGGGATCAACAATGGCCGCTTTATTGGTTTCAGTGCAAATGATGACACTGCAGTTTTGTTGAAATGGCGTAACGGGTATAACTTCGACTTTCATATAGCACACTTATTTATTTGTATTTGGAATGTATATGCGAATGATATCTGTGTTTTCAATACATGAGTCATTTAAAGCTGCCAAAGCCTTACTCTTACTCAAATTAATACGTATCAATATATAGCTAATCATTGGTCATATTTACTAAATATGTTAGTGATATCGACCATATGTGAAGGTGGTAAATTTTATTTACTTATAAATCAGCAAGTTAAATTTTGGTATAGGCAATGCTCAGTAAAGATATACTACAAGAGTCAATATATGGATAAAAACTATGAACCATTCGGCATCACAGAGTGTTTCAAATAGCCGCCCTACTCAATTAAATCCCAAGTCCGGCCAGTCTATGGATCGAAAAATAACCAAGCCAAAGTTTAACTATAAAAAGTTATTACCGTTAAGTTTGGTTATCGCAATTATTGCCATAGCCGTTTACGTTTACCCCTCTATAAACAGCAGTACAACGTTTGCTGTCGAAAATCAAAGGTTGACCGTTTCTACCGTACAACCGGGTGTATTTGAAGATTTTATTCCAGTACGTACCCGCGTAGTACCCCTTAAGACTGTTTATTTAGACGCCATTGAAGGTGGACGTGTTGAAAAAATATTAATCGAGGATGGTGCAATTGTTTCAAAAGGCCAACCCATAGTTCAACTATCAAATACACAATTGCAATTAAATGTAATGCGTAACGAAGCTGCGGTTACTGAGCAATTAAACAACATGCGTAACACCGAACTCTCTTTAGAACAGAATCGCCTAAGCCACAAACGCAATATTATTGATTTAAATTACCAAATTAAACACTTAACGCGTCGCTTAGAAAGAGAAAAAACAATATTTAGTAATGGCAGCATTGCCACAAGCCAAATAGACGAAACTAGAGATTTATTGGAATACAACCAACAAAAACTCTCATTAACACTGGAAAGCCAAAAAACCGATGCAATGATGCAAGAACAACAACTAACGTTTCTAAAAGAGACTGGATATAGGCTTGAGCAGAGTTTGCAATTTGCCCGAGAAAACATGGAAAACTTAAATATGAAGGCACCAGTTGCTGGCAAGTTATCAGGCTTTGACATCGAAGTCGGCCAGTCAATTAACCGAGGCGAACGCATTGGCCAAATAGACGACCCTACTTCCTTCAAATTAGAAGCGAATATTGATGAATATTACCTAGAACGCATAGATATTGGGCAAAAGGCGACGATAACGCATAACCAAAAAGATTACTATTTAACCATAAATAAGGTTTATCCAGACGTCAAAAATGGTCAATTTAGAGTAGATTTTACTTTTGGGGAACATCAACCTGGTGGCATTCGAAGAGGCCAAACCTTACAAGCAAAATTAACACTTGGTGACGACAGTAACGTTTTATTGATCCCGAATGGCGCTTTTTATCAAGATACTGGTGGGCACTGGATTTTTGTTGTGAGCGAAGACGGGACAAAAGCATTTAAGCGCAGTATCAAATTGGGCCGAAAAAATAACCGCTATATAGAGGTTATAGAAGGTTTGGACTCCAACGAGAAAATAATTACTTCACCATATTCCAGCTTCAAGGAAATGGACTCCCTTAACTTAACCCAATAACTATAATAACCAACGAGAGAATGCACATGTTACATATCAAAAATTTATATAAATATTTTAGAACCGAAGATGTAGAGACCATAGCTTTACAGAACGTTAACATCGAAATAGAGTCCGGGGAGTTTGTCGCAATAATGGGGCCCTCTGGTTGTGGAAAGTCTACGCTGCTTAACATAATTGGTATGTTAGACAGTCCTTCAGACGGTCAATATATGTTTAATCATGAAGATGTGGCTCAATACACAGAAAGTCAGTTAGCAGACATTAGAAAGCAGCACATAGGTTTTATTTTTCAAAGTTTTAACTTAATCGATGAACTTTCTGTCACAGAAAATATTGAGTTGGCGTTGTTATATCACGGAATTTCTGCCAAGGAGAGAAAGGATCGCGTACGAACTGTCATGGAGAGAGTTGGTATTGACCATCGAGCTAACCACATGCCTAGTCAATTATCTGGCGGTCAACAGCAACGAGTAGCTGTTGCTCGCGCAGTCGTTGGAAATCAAAGAGTTATTCTTGCAGACGAACCAACGGGAAATTTGGATAGTCAACATGGTTTAGAAGTAATGGAAATGCTGCAATCCCTTAACAAAGAAGGAACAACCATCATCATGGTAACCCACTCGCCTGAACACGCTCGATTTGCTACTCGGGCCATCAATTTATTAGATGGCCAAGTCGTAAATGAAAGTTTAAGAGCGGTTTCATAAGAGGACTTTAGCATGTTAATTACTAATTATTTTACATCCGGTTGGCGGAACATCATTAACCATAAACTCTTCTCTAGTATAAATATTTTAGGGCTTGCTATTGGATTAGCTGCGGTTAGCTTAATTACCGTGTTTGTACGTTATGAATTGAGTTACGACAAATTTTGGCAAAATGCAGATAAAATTCATCGCGCTCACGTTACTTTTAAAGTGCCGGGAAGAGACCCGATAGCCGCCGTAACAACTCCCGGACCTATGATCCACGCGCTAAAAAAAGATTTCTCAGAAATTGAATTTGCATCAAGAATAAGCAATTTAAGTCCATTAGTACGCCATCAAGAAGAATCCTTTATAGAAACGGTATCCGCTGTAGATGCTGACTTTCTGAATATTTTTGACTTCAACTATATTTATGGTGATCGAGTATCCGCATTACTAAACCCACACTCTATTGTTTTGACAGAGAGTTTAGCCAATAAATATTTTGGCGATAAAAATCCAGTGAATGAAATATTATCAATGGATATGGGCAATTTTAAACGCGATTACAAAGTAACAGCGGTGATAAAAGACTTACCCGACAATACGCAACTATCAGTTAATGGTTTGATTCTAATCGATGAAAATGATTGGCAAGATCAACCATGGCGATTTGGCGCGTGGTTTTCAGTAAACGCACAAACCTTCTTTACTCTTAAAGATCCTAAGCAGTTTGACGCACTCAGCTCAGAGCTCGACAATTTCACCAATCGTAACTTTCCGAAATTGCCAATGGGTGGAGATGACGTAGAGAAATCAGACTTTATTGAGTTGAGTATCATGTCAATAAAAGATCTACATCTTAATTCGATTGGCATGGGGGAATTTGCAGAGCGTGGCAGCAAAAATACCGTCGTTACATTTACCGCTATTGCTATATTAATTTTGATCATTGCGTCAATAAACTTCATGAATCTATCGACCGCTAGAGCAAGTCAGCGTGCAAAAGAAGTATCTTTAAGAAAAGTTATGGGGGCATCCAGAAAACATTTAATTGTTCAGTTTCTTGGTGAATCAATATTGATTACATTAATTTCCCTGATTTTAGCGATTGGTTTGATAGAGCTCTCTATGCCGGTTTACAATCAAGTTTTAGGCAGTAATTTGGCATTAGATTACTTATCTGGAGATTTATTATTACTCACAGTCTTAGCGATGACCGTCGGGCTTTTAGGAGGGATGTATCCAGCATTTGTTTTGTCGAGCTTTAGGCCGGCAAGCGTCTTAAAGGCTAATAAATCTGCAGAATCCAGTGCGTCATTAAAGTTGAGATACATTCTAGTAGTCGTGCAATTTACAGTATCCATTAGCTTATTCATTTCAACGGCTGTGGTTTATAGTCAAATGAAATACGCTGAAACGATGGATGCAGGTTTTAATAAAGATAATGTTTTAGTCGTTGACAGATTAGGCCGAGAAGACGCCAATAGCAAACGAGAAATGTTAATAAAAGAAATCTCTAAAATGCCAAATGTTACAGCTGTCACTTGGTCTAACGAAACTCCTGCAAATGGTAATGAAAATAATACTATGGTACGCACCGCTGGTATGCCGAAAGAAGATTCACTATTAATTGGCCAGCGTAGTGTTGGATATGACTTTTTTGACACTTATCAAATCGAGCGAGTGGCTGGAAGAAGTTACCAACGAGACAGAAATGATGTTGCATTAACAACAGATCAACTAAGGGAGGGTATTACTGGAACTTCCTCTCTTATGCTAAATGAATCAGCCGTTCGACGTCTAGGGTTTGAAAGTCCAGAGCAAGCGATAGGTCAATCCATATTCATCGGGCGCGGAGATAACAGCGAAAATTTAGAGGCTGAAATGAAGATCATAGGCGTAGTCGCTGACGTTCACTTCGAGAGCTTACGTTCAACCATTCGCCCTGAAATTTATCACCTGAGTCATGAATGGGGCCAGTCCCTTTCAATACGTTACGAAGGCAATTCTGAGCAAATCGTTAACTCTGTAAAAACCTTATGGCAAGAAGAGATCCCTACTTTGCCATTTGCTTATAGTTTTGTTGCAGACGATGTTGCCGAACAATATCAAACGGAACAAGGACAAGCCACCATGTTTGCGGCATTTTCCGGATTGGCTATTTTTGTAGCGAGCTTAGGACTTTATGGCTTAGCTAGTTTTACCGCCGTTCGTCGAACAAAAGAAATTGGAGTTCGCAAAGTGATGGGAGCTTCGGTATTTGATATTGTGAAACTATTAGTATGGCAGTTTAGTAAACCGGTACTTATTGCGAATTTAATTGCTTGGCCTGTATCCTTCTATTTTATGTCGCAATGGTTACAGTCTTTCGTTTATCGAATTGATAATAATGTGATTCTAGGGTTGTCAGTAATTGCGGCTTTAGGTGCCTTATTTATTGCTTGGTTTACCGTCGCCGGAAACTCCATCACCGTCGCAAAAGCCAATC